>JBFHGX010000160.1:0-8425 GCA_041582875.1 Bacteroidales bacterium
TTATCTCCGTTTTGGACGACCAAAAGTTGAGAATTTCATTCCTGAAGACAGTGAGTTTGTTATCGGAAAAGGAATTTTAATGACGAAAGGAACTGACGTGACCATTGTGGCCACAGGTCATTTGGTTTGGAAATCTCTGGAAGCTGCAAAGGAACTTCAAAAAGCAGGCATACATGCTGAAGTAATCAATATCCACACCATTAAACCGCTTGACACGGCGCTGTTATTGTCATCGATTGGCAAAACCAGATGCGTAGTTACTGCAGAAGAACACCAGCGCAATGGTGGACTTGGAGATAGTGTTGCTCAACTACTGGCCCAACAACTACCTGTACCGATGGAATATGTGGCTGTCAATGATCAGTTTGGGCAAAGCGGAACGCCAAACGAATTGATGGATGTGTATGGATTAAATACACAAGGAATTGTTAACGCAGCGAAAAAAGTTATCCTGCGGAAATAGTGAGCTGAAGTTATAATTCATCTTCCTACATATTTAAAAATTGTATCTTCGTGCGATAACTATTTCCTATATCGAAGGTGGGTAAAAAGCTTTACTTTTTATTGGTTGTCGTTGTCGCTTTACTAGCGATGAATAGTGCTTTTGGGCAAAATTGCCGAACTGTAAAAGCCATTGCTCCTGCCTATGTACTTTTACCAGATACTGCCATCCACATCCTGCACGATACAACACTCAAAATTTGCGGCTCCTATATTCTACTAACCGAACAAAACGGTTACAATTTTTACAACAAACTGATTTCAACTTCTGCAAAGCATGTGTTTTTAAGAGATCTATACAAGATGGCTTTAGCAAGTCCACCTCCGGATACCGCTCTTGAAAAAAAAAACTTGCAAAACGCAACAGCTGTTTACGAACCCTTTCGAGGGAAGCCCATAAGCAAGGTAAAAATAAAGGTATTAAAACCATTTGGGGCAACCATCAACGACACCACCCGTCCTACAATCACCTATTTGGAAAGAGCACTTAATCCAACACATATAAGCACCAAAGATTTCGTCATCAGAAAAAAATTACTGTTTGAAAAAGGGGATACCATAGACCCAAAAATAATGGTTGAAAATGCACGATTACTAACCAACTTGAGTTTCCTACAAGATGCTTCGATTACGATAACCCCTTCAACAGGCGACTCGGTTGAAGTCCTGGTTTTGGTTAAAGACAAATTTCCCTGGCTTATAATTCCTGACATCATCAGTTCAAATAAAATGAGCCTATCATTAAGGCAGGCAAACATTATGGGACTGGGACAAAGTGCCGGATTAGGACTCACCATAGACACCAAAAGTAATCCAAGGTTTTACATGTCGAGCATTGGGTATAGTGTAAATAATATCTACCAGCTAATCGATGGCAACATTTCTTATGAAGTGGGAAACAACAACCAAAAGACACAGCTTTTGCTAAACCGGCAAATAGTCCCCACAAAAGTTAACCTGGGTGGAGGACTCGAAATTTCACAAAATCAGGAAAATACCATTACCGATCCCACCTACATCGACAGAAGTCTGTATTATTTCGAATACATGTATTATGAGGCGTGGGCTTCCTACTTAATCCCAATCGACAAATTTACCACACGAATAAGTGAGAGCAAAATATACTTCATCCCAGGGATGAGTTTTTCGAAAATTAATTACACCGAGAGACCAACCGTTACATTGGATACAAATAGTCGTTATTTTAATTACGATTACATACTTGGAAATATTGTAATTGCCAAACAAGACTATTACCGAACCAATTATTTGCTAAATTTTGGAAAAGCTGAGTTTATTCCATATGGATTTCAGGCAAGCATTACGGGCGGATTTTCATGGACTGAATTCATGCAGAAGCCGTATATCGGGGCTGGGATTTCTATCACATCCCACATCAACAACCTTGGGTTCATTTTCGGAAAGCTGGAAGTGGGAAGTCATTTTACCAATGGATGGGAACAAGGAGCTGCCGATTTCAGCATTGTTTATCTTACAGATTTACTCTCGCACAAAAAGAATAAATACAGAATAGAAACCGAATTCAGAATTACTTCTTCCATCAACAGATTTTCGAATGACCTGCTTTATCTGGGAGAGGATTATGGATTTGTTGGTCTTAATAGCCAAACATTTTTTGGTCAGCAACGCACCTTTTTTGAAACAACATTGATTAATTACACACCACTTTATCTATTTGGCTTCCGATTTGCCTTGTTTGGCTTTGCATCTGCTGGAACCATTGGACCACAACACATCAGCTTGAGCAATAGACAATTACTCACCAATTTTGGTGCTGGCGTTTACATTAAAAATGATTTTCTGGCATTCAATGCACTGGAATTCAGGGTGGCTTATTTTCCGGTTACACCTTCCGGGATCAATCATTTTGGCATTTCATTTTCTTCCCAAAATTTAATCGACAGAATAAACTTCCTGCAAACCAAGCCACATCAGGTTGATTATCAATAGCAATCGTGAAAATATTTAAAAATAATCCTAAAAATATTAAACCTTTTTTCACATGTAGGTTTTTGATCAACCTGGCGAGAGAGAACATCCCGCCAAGATCTGCGAGGTTGGAAATAACCTGTCTGGTCGAGAAAAAACACCAATTTTTTCATAGGGACTTGCCTCTCCCAACTAGGGGATTGAGTATACAACCATCGGAATATCAAAAAAACTAAAAAAATTCACATACATTTGTACCTATCAATCAATTGATCATTAAATATTTCGTTGCGTATGAAATCCTTTTTATCTCTATTGCTCGTTACATTTTCCATCTCTTTGTTTGCACAATCTCCAGGCGACACCCTAATGATTCAGACATTTGATTACTCCCAAACAAGCAGTCCCAATGGCCGCGATACGGTAATCAATTTCCCCGACGACCCCACCCAAACCTACGAGAAAATCATTATGCTTTATAACATGCGCTGCAAAGACGGATTGGTATCTGTACCGGGAAATACTAATCGTGGCTGTGGAGAATGGGATTACAGCTGCAATACCTATATCACTGATTCCTCAAGGGTAGACTCAGTTTTGAGTTTTACCAATTCGCATAGCATCTCGGCCTTTTCAGGTACCACCTTTAATTATGTGGAAACTCCGCTATACGATTACCAGCAGTACCGTCAAAAGGAAGTGGTTATCAACGGTACAACCACTGAAACCTTAAACACCATTGGTACAGGAAATTTAGCTCTGTCGAATGTTGTTGCCACTGATAATAAATCGGGAAAGTCTCAATTTTTATATACTCAGTCCGAATTAGCTAGCTCCGGCTTGATGGCAGGTGACATAGATGGCCTATTGTTAAATGTTTTAAGCGGTACGGCACAAGCTCGATATCTTAGTGTTAAAATAAAAGCCACCAACAAAACTGAATTAAACAACAACAATCCTGACATAGAAGATTTTACGGAAGTCTATTTTCATGATTACGCCTTCAGCAGCGGAACCAACCGCATCCAATTTCACACTCCATTTTCATGGGATGGAACTTCCAATCTACTGATTGAGTTTAGTTTTACGAATACCAATCCTGAGAATCCTCTCAATATTGAGGGGACAGATGCCGGCTTTACTTGTGGTCTTTCAGCCAGCAATGGCTATAGTCTCAATTCGGTAAACGGGAAAATAGACTTGCCAACCACTCCTTTTTCTACTGTCACCAACGAAATCACATGCTCCTTCTGGAGTTACGGAAACGAGCAACTTCAACCTTCGAACAATAGTTTTTTCGAAGCTGTCGACATCAACAATAACCGTACGGTAAACATTCACCTTCCATGGGGAAATGGCAGTATTTATTTCGATTGCGGCAACTCTGGGGCTTCCTACGATCGCATCAATAAAGCTGCCACTGCTGATGAATACAAAGGTAGCTGGTGCCATTGGGCTTTTACTAAAAATACTTTAACCGGAATCATGAAAATCTACCACAATGGTCAGCTATGGTTGGATGGTAGCGGAAAAACACTTCCCATCGATATTCAGCGTTTTGTATTGGCCACCAGTGGTAATGCTGATCGTTCTTACTACGGAAAAATGAGTGAATTCAGCGTGTGGGATAAAGAATTGACCGAAGAATCCATTCAGGAATGGATGTACAAATCATTAGACAACACCCATCCTGACTACAGCAACCTTGTAGCATATTACCCATTGAATGAAGGCCAGGGGACAATTGTAAACGACGGCTCTGCTTTTGCTGAAACCGCCGATATTACGGACTATCTGTATTGGGTTTTTGAACGTGGAAACCTCATTAACAGAGACTTTACTTCCTCAACCGAACGACCCAACCTGACTTTTGCGCAAGGAACCTATAATTTAACCATTACCGACGAAATCACAACAGATTCCGTTTTAATCAACCCAAATATTGTGAGGGCCTTTGAAATCATCCCGCGTACGGGAACAACATTTTCGGATAGTATCAACCAAATCTCAGTAAATGAATACTGGCAAGCACAATATGTGCACACCTACGATCCTGACGGGATTTTAATTGACTCCACAGAAGTTACAGCCACAGGAACAATTGAAATCAGTCAGTTAAGCTATTATGGTCGCTATCCGGCCAGGTATGAAATCATGTCGTTTGTAACTCCTTACGGGATTTATCTCGACTTAGGATTAGAAGGAAAAACCTGGGCCTTTGATGTAACCGATTACGGCCCCATTCTTAAGGGAAACAAACGCATGTCCATTGAAAGAGGCGGTCAGCGTCAGGAAGATATGGACATCAGCTTCATGTATATTATAGGTACTCCTCCACGCGATGTGATTGACATTAACCAAATTTGGCGCGCTGACAGCAAAAGCTACACCAGCATTATGGAAGACAAATCTTTTGAGCCCAGGGATTTCCATTTCCGTCCAGATGGCGTTAATTTTAAGTTCCGATCTGTCATCACAGGTCATGGTCAGCAAGGGGAATTTATTGCTCGTAATCACACACTTAACATCGATGGTGGTGACATTGACTACGAATGGAGGCTATGGAAAGAATGTGCCGACAATGCCATTTTCCCTCAAGGTGGAACCTGGATTTACGACCGCGCCGGATGGTGCCCGGGTGCACCTAGCGATGTGTATGAATTTGACATCACCGACAAGGTTGGCCCCGGAGAAACACATACCCTGGATTATGGTTTAGTGTATGCCAGCGGAACATCTAACTACATCGTAAACAATCAGTTGGTGACTTACGGAGCAATTAACCATGCTCTTGACGCAAAATTGGCAAAAATCCTAAAGCCAAATAGTGATGATGCTGAACAAATACGTTTTAACCCGGCTTGTTCTTATCCTGAAATCGTAATCCAAAATTCAGGTTCAACTGAGTTAACCAGCCTTGAAATTGAATATTTTGTTGAAGGCGGAGAAAAAGAATACTATTCATGGACAGGATCACTTCAATTTTTGGAACAAGACACCATTGTGTTACCTGTTCCTCAGCTGTCATTCTGGCTTGGGTCAGCCGATCGTTTTACCGTAAACATCAGTCAACCCAACAATTTACCTGATGAATATCCCATCAACAATAGCTTGACCACACTGTTCGACGATATAGATGTATTTCCGGCCAACGAATTGATTTACATTCAACTGAAAACAAATAACTATGCCTATCAAAACACCTACACCTTGTATGATGGGGACGGAAACGTGTATTTTGAACGATACGATTGTGAAAACAATACTGTTTATGATGATGGTTTTTTTCTAAGCGCTGGATGTTACCAACTTCGCATTGATGATACAGGAGGTAATGGATTGGATTTTTGGGCACAACCCGCACAAGGCACTGGATATATTCGGGTAAAAGATGCTGATGGAAATGTACTGCATACTTTAGATCCTGATTTTGGCAACTTTTCAGTATATGAATTTGGAATAGGAAATATTACTTCCATACAACATCACCCGGCACCGTTCACTATCAATGTCTACCCAAATCCGGCTTCCGATGATATTCAACTTAACATCAAAGGACTGAATGATGGAGCCGTATCAGTACAGATTTCTAATGCTGTTTCAACTGTGGTAAAGAAAATGGAATGGTCAGCAGAAGGAGGTTTATTCCACACTTCGATTAGCTTATCAGACTTACCATCAGGGGTTTACTTTATGCAAATAAACGTCGGCGGGCAAATAAAGACCGAAAAAATTATCAAACTTTAGAAAAAAATTGAATATCAGAGTCTCCTTTTGAAAAAGAGGAGCCTCTCTTTTATTTTCCTCTCAACGTACAATTGATTTGGCATCACATCACTGTTAAACAGGAAAAAAACCAACTCAAGTATTATTTCGAGCAATTAATTTTGATCGAGTGGAAAAATAAACACTTAATCGATAGCATAAATATGCTGATGCTGAACCGATGATAATCCCGAAAAGCACATCGCTGGGATAATGAACACCCAAAGACATCCGGGAATAACCAACCATGATGGCCCAAACTAACGATGGAAGAATCACATACCATCTTGGGTAAGCAAAAATCAACGCCACAGCGAAAGCAAAAGCATCAGTGGTATGTCCGGAAGGAAATGAAGGACTCCCTCCCGTGGATAATTTTTCAATGAATTCGTAAGATTCGAAGGGTCTTGGTCTGAGAATGAGATATTTCAATGCCAACGTAATCAAAGAAGCAAAAAGTACAGAAATCCATACAAATAGAAAATTCCAATGCAGATTCGATTGTTTACGAAATAGGCCTATCAACAGCAACAACAAAGGAATACCCCAGGCTACATACGAAACTGAATTGCTAATAAACTGAAAAAAGGGATCGAAAGGGATAAACCTACTCAGATTAAGCTGCTTTAACCACTCTACCTCAATGGCATGCCAATCTGATCCGAGAGAAAAAGTAATTAATAAAGATTTTAGCGTTTCGAGCACTACCCCAATAGATTTATTTATAAACTGGCATTGAATAACGAGTGACAAAAATAGAGGAAAAATCCAGATGAAATAAGGAATTCATTTTTTGTCATACATCACTTAATATTCCACCCCTTTTTCAATCTTCATTTATTCTCTTTTTGAATATACATTTCATTGATCTTTCTAAGCTATCGGAGGATCTTTATCAAAAATTGTTTATCAAGTTTGAAAAGAAAAAAATATTTTCAGGAGAGATATTAAAAATAAATGTAGTTTTGCAGACTAAAATACGTTTTTAGTCGATAAATTAAAATGTCATGACAAAAGATGAAATAGTTAAAACAGAGATTATCGCTCATGCTCAAGTCTTATTTCAACAATTTGGAATAAAAAAAACCACCATGGACGAAATCGCCGCTGCTTGTGGCAAGGGAAAAAGTACGTTGTACCACTATTTCAAGAATAAAGAACAAGTTTTCGATGAGGTTCTTGCAAAAGAGCTTGTTAACTTGCGCGTAATCGTAAAAGAGCAAGTAGATCAGGCCAATGCTGTAAAAGATAAATTGTCCATTTACTTTAGGGTTTTTCACAAGGAGGTATTATACAAAGTCAATCTTTATCGAATTGTAAAGCAGGAACTTATATCAGAAACTTCCAAAGAGGTTCATTTTACAAAATTAATGAATTACGAAAAAAACTACATTAATCGCATCCTCGAAGAGGGCTATGATGCCGGTGACTGTATCGACATTGAGCGTAAAGACCTTTACTGGTTCTCTGAAATTATTATTGCAGCCTTTTTAGGAATCGTTCGCTATTCAATAGAATCTGAAAACAATTTTGATCAGGAAAAACTGGATATGGCAACTGATCTCATTATTCCCAAATTGTTTAAGTAGTTTTTTTATTTAAGACCGACTGCAATACGATTTTAGTTTTTATATCCATATATGCGTATAAGCATAATCAACAATTACAATCGCTTTAAATTTCAAAATCAGACCTTGTAAAAATTTTTATTCATTAATAGACCAAAATACATATTACGTATCAACGACCAAATAACAACCCCATGAAAAAAACAACTAAATTCTTTGCTTTACTATTCACTAGTTTACTTTTTAGCTGTGCTTCGAATAATCCAACTACCGAATCGGACACACTTATTGCGAACCCCATCAGGGTGAACACTGAGAAAGTGATGTCCATAGAGACCAACCAGCAATTGACCTATAGTGGTACTATAGAAGCCCTACAAACCATACCTCTCACTTTTCAATCTCCAGGTATTGTCGATAGGGTTTATGTGGAAGAAGGTGAACAGGTTAAAAAAGGGCAACTATTGGCTGAAGTTGAAAGAGGAAGCCTCACGAGTGCATATCAAGGCGCTTTATCACAATATGAGCGCGCCATCGATGCCCAAAACAGGCTTCAAAAGGTTTACGAAAATGGTAGTCTTCCTGAAATAAAGTGGGTAGAAATTAATAATCAGGTTACCCAAGCCAAATCGATGCTCGAA
>JBFHGX010000161.1:0-8420 GCA_041582875.1 Bacteroidales bacterium
GACCTTAACTTCTCCTGGGACTTTTATACCCAAATAAAAAAAGTGTTTGGCAATACGGCTCTACCAAGCTCACTATATGCAACAAACACGGCTGAATACCAAAACATCCCCAACGGGAAACAAAAACTCAGGTTTACCACCAACCACGACGAATCGGCCTGGGATGCCACTCCCATGGTATTGTTTAACGGAAAAAATGGGGCACTGGCCGCCTCAGTTATCACCATCTATTTAGATGGAGCTCCGCTGATTTACGATGGACAAGAAGTAGGCGTTGTGGAGAAAATTCCATTCTTTACTAAATCGCCCATCGACTGGACATTAAACCCGGATATGTTAGCAGAATATACCCAGATGCTTGCGTTTTACAATGCCTCCTCTACAGTGAAAACAGGAGCCTTGACTACCTACAACGATGCTTCAGTGGTGGCTTTCAAATATCAACTGAACACAGATGAAACTGTTGTGCTAGTGAACACGAAAAATAGTGCGGTTTCTTTTGAACTACCTAACGAACTTAAAAATACCCAATGGACAAACGTAATGAACGAAGCCTCAATTACTCTCACCAATCCATTGGAAATGCAGCCTTATGGGTACTTGATATTGACAGGGAATTAACACCCTTCTCTCGTCCTCGTTTGAGCGTAGCGGTAACGAGGATGTCGTGTTTCCCTTCGTTTATAATGAACCTATCCTAAATATCCAATGACAAATAAGCCTTTTTAACTACAACAAACGCCATTGCACCCATACGAGAAGAG
Source organism: Bacteroidales bacterium (assembly GCA_041582875.1). Classification (GTDB taxonomy): domain Bacteria; phylum Bacteroidota; class Bacteroidia; order Bacteroidales; family F082; genus UBA6244. Next base: position 765 of record JBFHGX010000161.1, read on the forward strand.
AAAAACTAGAAATAAAAATTCAGATATCAAACACCAACTCCTCAGCCCTAAAAAACAGAAAATTTCACATACCGCTTTGGATTGGCCTTCACATCGCGCAAAAGGGAATCGAGACTGGCAGCAGAATTATTGAGCTGGTCATACAAACTATCGTTCACCATCAATTGTCCCAAAGTTCCTTTTCCTTGCTCAATAGACCTTAACAAAACCTGCATGTCGGCAAGCGTAGTATTAATATTGGCAAAGGTTGACGGAATATCAGACTTGGAAAGAGAATCGCTGATCACCTCAAAATTTGACACGATATTAGAAATACCTTCACGGTTTTGAGTAAGGGTTAAGGCCAGTGAGTCGAGCTTAATTAGAATAGAGGAAATCCGCGAAGATTCCTGCACAACCAAATTATCAATATTACTTGTGGCACTCTCTAAGTTACCAAACGTCATGCGAATATCATTGAAACTTTCTTTCAGATTTTCGCGCGCCGATTCGTTAAAAATCGATTGAAAAGCTACCACCAGGGTATCCACCGAGGCCAACAAGTCTTCTGCTTTTTTCTTGATAGGTTGAACCTGCGCATTTACCTCCGCCATCAAACCGGCCTCCACTCCCGACAACAAAGTGTCACCATCTTGTGCTAACTGAGGAGAACTTCCCAACGCCAAATCAATGGCCTTGGATCCCATTAAATCGGCACTAAAAATGCGTGCAACCGAATTCTGAGGAATGGGAAAATCATTGCTCAGGGTAATGGCCACAATAATGTTTCCCGACATATCAGGATTAAAATAAATGGTCTTGACTTTACCTACGCGCAATCCATTTATCATCACCGGATTAGAATTTACCAACCCGTTAATTTGATCGTATTGCGCATAATAAATGGTTTCTTTTCCGAAAATATCATTTCCCTTAAGGAAATTATAACCCCAAATAAACAAAACCAAAGCTACAATAAAACTGAGCCCAATGGCGAATGCCTTATATCGATTTACTTTTTTATCTGCCATAATAGTTTAAAAACGCTAAGTTACATAATTTGTTTTACCCATAGCAAAAAAGAAATCGCTCAACAAAAGAATTCCTTACCTCAGCGAAGACTGCATCTCCCGGGCATCATCCATCGAAATGCGATTTCCTTGATAAATGGCCACCACAAAGGCATCTGCAAACCCTGACTTGCGCACCACCGCTTGATACTTAATGGCTTGATCAAGATTTTGAAAATGTCCACTGGTATATTTATACATCCCATTGTGCTGGTAGTACGACAAGTCTGCAAGTTGCTTGAAGCGCGGATCAGACAATAACAACTGCTTGGGACTGGTGTAAAACTGCACCCGAAAATCCAGCTCACTTTTTACAGTTTGCTCCTCAACAATTTCTTCTACCTCCTCTTGGGGAGGGTTGGTTTTTAATATCTCGGCCCGGTATTCATAGGCCCTGTTTTCCTTTTCAAACTCGATCTTATAGGCTTTAAATGCCCTGTAAATAGCAGACGCCAAATAAACCTGCCCTTTTTCAGTAATCAAAAAAGCTTCTTCTTTTGAGTTGCTTAAATAACCCAATTCTATTAAAACAGAAGGCATAGCTGTTTTCCAAAGCACCAAAAACCCAGCTTGCTGTACACTGCGGTCCTTGCGCCCAACACGCTCGGTAAATTGTTGTTGAACTTTGGCCGCAAAAGTGAGGCTCTGCTCCAGATATTCCTGCTGAAATAGGGTTAACCCTATTATCGACTCCGGCGAATTGGCATCAAAATCACCATATTGGTCCGATGCATCTTCCTCAAACAAGATGGCCGCATTCTCCATCATGGCCACATTCATGTTCAATTTGGTGCGCTTTTCCTCAATTCCCAATACATAGGTCTCAGCTCCATAGACAGATGGGTTGTTGTTGGCATTGCAATGGATGGATATGAATAAGTCGGCATTGTTACGGTTGGCAATTTCACCTCGTTCGTACAAGGGTATAAATTTGTCCGTTTTGCGGGTATAAATCACCTTCACATCTTTGATATTGTCTTCAATGTATTTACCCACTTTCAACGCCACATTCAAGGCAATATCCTTTTCTTTTACTCTTTTCGATACAGCTCCCGGATCCTTGCCTCCATGACCCGCATCAATTACCACCGTCCTTATCTTGGTGCCTTTTTGAGCCATCAGAAAAGTATTTTGCATAAAACACGCAAGCAACACAATTGTTATTATCCAGATTCGTTTCAAGTTTATCAGTATCTAATTTTTGGTACTATATTTGCATTTTCAAGTAAAATAAAACCATATTTATACAAAAGTAAACCAAACGATTTTGTTGAACGATCAATCATCCGGCAAATTATTAACATGGCTTTGGTTATTACTCCTAGTTTTAATCCACAACAATATTCAGGCCCAAAATGTTCCCGACACACTTTCGGCAACTATTGACACCTTATCAACTCCAATTCAGGATACTTTATTATACCACGAATCTTTAATAAACGACACCCTTGTGGTGACTAGCTTGGCTGGCGATACAGTAATCAAAGAAGCCAAAAAACATACCCCCATCGAGGCCGAAATCAAACGAACAGCCCGCGACAGTATTATACAGGACATCCAAAATAAAAAGGTTTTCCTTTACGGAGATGCGGTGGTCACTTACGACGATATTACACTGAAAGCTGCTTATATTGAGGTGGACATGAACACGAATACCGTATTTGCCTCTGGAGTGGCCGATTCATCGGGAACCATGCAGGGTAACCCCGAGTTTACCCAAGCCGGTCAAACATTTAAGTCGAAAAGCATGACCTATAATTTCGATACCCAAAAGGGAATTATTACCAGCGTGATTACCGAAGATGGTAACGGATTTCTGCACGGACAAAAGGTAAAAAAATTACCCGACAATACGGTAAACATCCTGCGGGGATCATACACCACGTGTAACCTGGAAGAGCATCCTCATTATGGATTTCAGTTTAAAAAAGCAAGGGTGGTGCCCGACTCCAAAATTGTTACGGGCCCTGCTTATCTCGAAATTGAAGGCATGCCTACACCCATCGCCCTTCCTTTTGGTTTTTTTCCCAATAAATCAGGTCAAACTTCAGGAATCATTATCCCAACCTATGGCGAATCAAATACCCGAGGATTTTTTCTCGAAAACGGCGGTTACTATTGGGCCATCAACGAATACATGGACTTTCAGGTGTTGGGCGATATTTATTCCCGGGGTAGCTGGGGAATAAAGCCACGCTACAGATACAAAAAAAGATACCGCTACAGCGGCGACCTAAACCTGGGCTACGCCCAAAACATTGTGGGCACCAAAGACTCCCCCGACTTTTCCGATACGCGCGACTTCCGTATCCGCTGGACACATCAACAGGACCCAAAAGCCAGACCCAACAGTACTTTTACTGCCAACGTAAATATTGTTAGCTCCAATTATGTAAAATACAATGTAGTTTCAGCTGAAGATTATTTGAGCAACGAATTCCAGTCCAGCGTGGCCTATCAGCGCAACTGGAACAGCAAATATTTTCTAACCCTCAACGGAAGTCATCGACAGAATACCAAAACAAGTGTCGTTAACATTACCCTTCCTGAACTTACCTTTACCGTAAATCGTTTTTACCCCCTACGCAAAGAAGGAGGAGGTAAAAAACGCTTTTACGAAGACCTGAGTGTTTCCTATTCTACCAATGCCCGAAATACGGCCAACTCTACTGACTCGACGGTGTTTACCGACCAAATGTGGGACCACGAAACCCAATGGGGTGCACAGCACAAAATCCCAATCAGTCTTCCCCTAAAAGTTCTGAAGTATTTCACGCTGAGTAACTCCATCAACTTTACGGATCGCATGGCCAGCCAAACCATCCGCAAACACGATTGGGTAACCGACACCATTTATACCGAAACCGATACGACAATCACAGGGTATATTCCAACAGATACTATTCCCGGATTTCGCAATGCCTTCGACTTCAGCATGAGCACGAGTCTTTCAACCAAGTTATTTGGAATGGCACTCTTTAAAAAAGGCCCCGTTCGTGCCATACGTCATGTACTTACACCCAGTGTCGGATTTTCGTATACGCCTGATTTTAGTAAAGATAGTTATGGCTATTTTGGAACCTATCTCGACCAAAGTGGCAATGAAGTGCAGTATTCGCATTTTGATGGAACCCTGTTTGGCTCGCCGCCGGGTCAAAAATCAGGAAGCGTCACCTTTAGCTTGGGCAATAACCTCGAAATAAAGGTCCCATCCAAAAAAGACACCATTACCGGGATGAAAAAAATTGCACTTATCGAAAGTTTCAACATCTCCGGAAGCTATAACCTGGCCGCCGATTCGCTAAAAATGTCGAAAATCAGCATGAGCGGACGTACCACCCTTTGGAAAGGATTGAGTATTCAATACAGTTCCCTGTGGGATCCTTATGCTGCTGACTCAGCCGGAAAAAGATACAATAGATATGAATGGGAAGTGAACCGACGACTGTTGCGATTAGAAAATACTTCGTGGAGATTTAGCTTCAGCTATAGCCTGAGCGATAAGGATTTTGGCAAAAACAAAGGAAAAGCAGGTACAGAAACCGAAAACCCACCCCCAACTCCTCCCGGAGCCACTGAAAACGAAATGGAAGAAATTATCAGCAATCCCGATGACTATATCGACTGGAATATTCCATGGTCACTGTCGCTTAACTACAACTTCACCTATACCAATAGCATTACCTATATCAATTACATGAAAGTGCCCGAAGACGTGATTGTGCAGACACTTGGCTTTTCAGGGCAAGTTAACATTACACCCAAATGGAAGTTCTCGTTCAATTCAGGATGGGATTTTACACAAAATCAACTTTCATACACTTCCATTAACCTGAACCGCGACCTTCATTGCTGGGAAATGCGCTTTAGCTGGATCCCCACCGGAGCACGTCAAAGTTGGAATTTTAGCATTAATGTGAAATCCAGTATCCTGCAAGACCTTAAACTGAGCAAGAAAAAAGACTTTAGGGATATTTAATTTCAAAATGGTTGTGCAACCTCGAATTAATCAAACTTTTCAACTAATTTTGACTTCCACAGATTTAATACAATGACTCACAACCTGACGCCATACGAAGAACCCTCGCTCAACGATTACGAATCGCTCGACCGAGCTTCGCTCGAACAAAAACTAACCAGATATATCCACGACCTGCTGGAACACGATTTCACTAAACTCACCAATATGATTTACCGTCACGATGTGAATGAAGTCAAGTTTAATCGGGCACTGGAAGAGCCGTCGCTAAAACTTCAGGCCCACGCCATCGCCATTCTGGTTATCCAAAGGGAACTTCAGAAAATTGAAACCCGTAAAAAATACAGTCCCCGCAATAAAGAATTACCCCGTTAACCTTTCCTCGTTATGGACATTGAATTCTCAAACATTCTTTTCGCTTTTTCGCTCACCCTTTTTGCTGGTCTCTCCACCGGAATTGGAAGCGCAATTGCCTTTTTTGCAAAAAAAACCAACACCGCATTCCTGTCGGTAGCACTTGGTTTTTCAGCAGGAGTAATGATCTATGTTTCTTTCGTGGAAATCTTTGCCAAAGCAAAAACAGAACTTACCATGGCTTTGGGCGATACACAAGGCTATTGGGTAACCACGGCAGCATTTTTTGGAGGAATATTGCTCATCGCCATCATCGACAAAATGATCCCCTCTTTCGAGAATCCCCATGAAATGCACAAGGTGGAAGAGTTGGGAGCTAACAAACCCAAAGACTTGGATAAACTCAAACGCATGGGTTTGTTTACTGCATTGGCCATTGGCATCCACAACTTCCCCGAAGGATTGGCAACCTTTACCGCCGCACTTGAACATCCTCAATTGGGTATTGCCATTGCTGTGGCCATCGCTATCCATAACATCCCGGAAGGAATCGCTGTTTCTGTCCCCATATACTACGCCACCGGAAGCCGAAAAAAAGCCTTTTGGCTGTCATTATCAAGTGGGTTGGCCGAACCTGTTGGTGCTCTGGTAGGATTTTTACTACTCATGCCTTTCATGGGACCCGTTGTATTTGGAATACTATTCGCATGCGTTGCAGGCATCATGGTTTTTATCTCATTGGACGAGCTTCTGCCCGCTGCCGAAGAATATGGCGAACATCACCTCAGTATCTATGGATTAATTGCGGGCATGGCTGTCATGGCATTCAGCTTACTCATGTTTGCATAAAACGCGCATCTCTTTCATCGAGGAGTCTATTCAAAAAAGTGTGTCAAAATATTGATTAAAAAATGATTAATAACTTTGACATATGGAAAAGAGAAAAAGAAAAGTTCGTCCTCAACTGAGTGACTTGATTCCTGATCAGGAGCGGCGTAGTGAAATCGTGAGCAGACTATACAAGGGGGATCCGATTGTAGGTGAAGATGGTATTTTCACCGATTTATTACAAGCCATGGTAAATGCCTCTCTGGAAGGAGAGATGGATTTTCACTTGATGCAAGATGCTCAAGCAGGCAAATCTAATCGTCGGAACGGGCACACCGAAAAGACCGTACGTAGCCGTGTTGGTCCTATGCGAGTAAGAACACCCAGAGACAGAGAAGGCAGTCATGACCCCCTTTTGATAAAGAAATGGGAGCGCGAGTTAGGTGCAGGCATGGATCATGTGATTTTAAGCCTGTATGCACGCGGACAGTCTGTAGAGGATGTCCGGCATCAATTACGAGAACTTTATGGGCTAGAGATCAGCGCAGGAACCATAAGTGCAGTAACAGACCGAGTCTTGGAAGAAATTGTCACCTGGCAACAACGACCACTTGCCAGTTGTTATGCGATTATTTATCTGGATGCCATACATTTCAAGGTTCGTCATCAGGGTAAGATAGACAGCAGGGCAGCCTATTCAACTTATGCCATAACAGTTGATGGAGAGCGTGACCTACTGGGAATTTACCTAAGTGAGGCGGAGGGCTCCAACCAGTGGGGGTTAATACTAGAAGACCTTAAAAGACGTGGTGTGGAAGATGTGTTATTCTTCTGTATCGATGGTTTAAGTGGCTTCAAAGATGTAATTGAGCTAGTATTTCCTCAATCAATCATTCAACGCTGTATTGTGCACATGGTACGCAATTCCACCCGATTTGTGAGCGACAAAGACAAACGGGCTGTATGTAGCGATTTAAGGAAAATATATACTTCTCAAGACCGTATTCAAGCAGAATTAGCCCTGGAATCCTTTGGTATAAAATGGGATCACAAATACAAAGAAATCCGCCCTAAATGGGAAAAGAATTGGGATGAACTCATGGCATTTATGGATTATGGCCAAAATATCAGAAGGATGATATATACGACAAATCCGGTGGAAGCACTTCATCGGGTTATACGTAAAGTAACCAAATCAAAAGGAGCCTGGGTCAATGAAAAAGGGCTAATCAAACAGCTTTACCTTACACTTATGTACAATCAGAAAAGTTGGAAAAAAAAGGCTTTTGGATGGACAACTGTCCAGAGAGAATTGGTTAATAAATTTGGAGACCGTTATGAAAGGCATATATAAAATACTAACTTTGCAGGGAAAGCCCTTCCGGCCTACGGCCTCCAGGGCTTTCCCTGAGAAAAACAGCCTGACACACTTTTTTGAAGACTCCC
>JBFHGX010000162.1:0-8411 GCA_041582875.1 Bacteroidales bacterium
CGACAAATGACTGCCGATGAAGTATCTTTGGCAGTAGCCTGGGCAGCCCGAGAAGGATGGAATCCAGGACTTTATGATGCCCAATGTTTTTTTCAGGCCGATCCAACGGGTTTTTTAATTGGCGAACTCGATGGAAAAATGATTGCCTGTAAATCAGCAGTCAAATACGAAAATCACTTTGGATTTATGGGATTTTATATGGTTGATCCCGCTTTTCGCGGAATGGGCTATGGATATAACATCTGGAAAACCGGGCATGAAGCTTTGAAAGGCCGGGTAGCCGGCATGGATGGTGTGGTAGAGCAACAGCCCAATTACATGAAGTCGGGTTATCGGCTGGCTTACCGCAACATGCGCATGGAAGGAGTCGCCACGGGCCAGCCTTTTACTGATGAACATTTGGTGGGTAAAAATGAAGTGGCTTTTTCGGAAATCAGTCGCTACGACCGCAAGTATTTCCCCGCTTTGCGCGAAAAGTTTCTCCAATGCTGGTTAAATCAACCGGAGAGTTTGACCCAAATCTATGTCGATCATGGTGAAATCCTAGGCTATGGAATGATTCGGAAATGCAGGGTAGGATACAAGATAGGACCGTTATTTGCAGAAAGTGAATCCGTTGCCAACGTATTGATGGATGCTTTGATGGGGTTTCCCTTCAAGGGAACTCCTGTCTTTTTGGATATTCCTGAACCCAATTTAGGAGCTCAGCGTTTGGCATCCAAATACAACATGACAAAGGTATTTGAAACAGCGCGTATGTATTTTGGCGAGGCTCCGCAGGTCGACTTGAATCATATCTTTGGTGTCACGACGTTTGAGTTGGGTTAGAAACCCCATATTTGTTGGTAGAATAAGTCATTTTCTTTCTGTTCACCTTTGTACAAGCAAATGTTCGTTATCGATCAGTATGACATGAGGTTTGTTGGGGATGGCTAGTTAACGTATTGTTTATGAATATGATGCTTATCATGGCATAGGTTTAGTTAACATAGGTTAACAAAAACTTATTTAATGGACCGGATTATTGAAAAGAAAAAGTGGACACCTAAAAAAATAGGCTACCTCGTATTTGCGACAGCATTTGTCGTGTTGGTGATTTACCTGATCTTCTTTCGCGACAAATCGTCGAAATTATACATCAACCGCAGTGAGGTGACCATCGCCACTGTACAACAGGATCAATTTCAAGAATTTATTCCCGTCGATGGGGTGGTTTTTCCAAAAGAAACCTATTACATAGATGCCATTCAGGGTGGTGTTGTCGAAGCACTTTATGCCGAAGATGGCGACATGGTTAATACTGGCGATACCTTGCTTAAGTTGCTGAATACTTCCATGGAATTAAGTTATATGGAGCAGGAAACCAGGATGTTGGCAGAAATCAACAACCTGCAAAATACACGTTTGTCGTTAGAACAAAATAAATATATCCGTCAAAAAGAAATTGTACAGCTAGAATATCAGATTGATATTGCTCGCCGGGAATTTCAACGGAAAGTTCAGTTACATGATCAAGGTGTCATCTCTGAAAAGGAGTTCGAAGATGCACAACGTGAAGCCGACTTTACCACCAAACAACTCGAAATTTCCATCAAATTACAGCGTCTCGATTCCATTTCGCGCGAAGCCCAAAAAATTGATATCGAATCCTCACTCAAACGTATGAACGACAACATCAGGCTCCTCCGCAAGAACATGGAAAACGCGTATGTAAAATCGCCAGCGACGGGAAAGCTTTCGAGTTTTAACCTTAAAATAGGCGAAACAAAATCGGCAGGAGTGCACCTTGGGCAAATCGATATTCCTGACGATTTCCGCTTGGAAGCTCAAATTGATGAGCGGTATATTTCACGTGTGTTTATCGGACAAGAAGCTGGATTTGACTATGCAGGAATAACTTACCAACTCTATGTTGATAAAATTTATACGGATGTGACCAATGGCTCGTTCCGAATCGATCTGTTTTTTAAAGAGGATCATGCGCCCAAAGGAATTAAGCGAGGACAAACTTTACAGGTAAGATTGAAGTTTAGCAGCGAAACTGAAGCCCTCGTTATAAAAAGGGGTGGGTTTTTTCAGGAAACAGGTGGAAACTGGATTTTTGTGGTCGATCCATCGGGTTCATTTGCGGTTCGCCGTCCCATTAAAATCAATCGACAAAATACCCATTACTATGAAGTCATCGAAGGGGTAGAACCCGGTGAAAAGGTGATTATTTCGCGCTACGACGGCTTTAAGGATAAAGATAAACTCATTTTTAATTAAACGCTATGAGAGAGATCGTTATATTAATCCCCGACATCGACAAAGAACAAAATGTGGAAATCGATGTCCGTATCAACGGGAAAAAGAAAACCCTGCAATACCGTGTGGAATTGCTTAGCTGGGAAGGGAGTGCAGAGAAAGACCGTGTACAAGTACTTCGACATAAAATTAATGAATACGATAAGGATTGGGAGCTGGTGGAAATTGGTGCTCCCACGGCTTCAGAGATTCCTTTGATGTTTCGTAGGCAATCAGGTGCTGACGTGTAAAGGTAGCTGGATATGTGGTATAACTATTTCAAAATAGCGCTGCGTAATTTTACCAAGCACAAGTTTTATACCCTCATCAATGTGAGCGGACTGGCCATTGGCATTGCCAGTTTTATCGTGATTTGGCTTTATATTTTGGATGAGGTTAGCTATGATACTTACCACAAAAATGCTGAAAACATTTATCGCGTAGTGAATGTGTATGATTTTGAGGGTGTTGGTGAAAATTCGGCGAGTAGTCCTTTTCCTGTAGCATGGACTTTAAAAGGTGATTATCCGGGAATGATTGAAAATGTGACCCGCGTTTTTAACCGACAGGTTCCACGAACACTTATCGAATTTGATGATCTGAGTTATAATGAGCGCCGCTTTTTCTTTTCCGACTCCTCTTTCTTTGAGATTTTTGATTTTGTATTTTTACTGGGGAATCGGCATACCGCACTTGACGAAATCAATTCAGTGGTTATTTCGCAGTCTACTGCAAAGCGTTACTTTGGTGACGAAAGCCCTATGGGAAAGACCATCCGTTTTGAAAAATTGCTCGACCTCAAAGTAACAGGTGTCATTAAGGATGTGCCTAAAAATTCCCATTTTCAATTTGATATGATGGCATCGATTTCAAGTTTAAGGTACTTGTATCACGGTTCTTTGCCAAATACCTGGGTTTGGAATCCTTGCTGGACTTATCTGTTACTGAAACCGGACATGGCTCATAAATTGGAATCTAATTTCCCTGATTTTGTACAAAAATATTTTTATGATGCTGAAAAGGACCATGTTTCATTGTACTTGCAACCATTGCTGGATATACACCTCAAATCGTCACTCGATTATGAAATTGAGCCCAATAGCAATCAGCTTTACCTCTTTATTTTAGGTGGAGTTGCCTTCTTTTTACTCATTATCGCCATCATCAATTATTTTAATCTGGCTACGGCTACCTCAGCCCATCGTGCACGCGAAATTGGTATCAAAAAGGTGTTCGGGGCAACCCGTAAACAATTGATTGTTCAGTTTTTAACCGAATCGTTGTTGCTTGCCTTTTTTTCCTTGTTTATTTCCTTGGTAATCATTGAGTTGTTTCTGCCTACATTCAATATGTTATCCGATAAGCAAGTAGTTTTACAGCGACTCACTCAGGTGAAGTATGCCTTAGGAGTGTTGTCAATAGGGCTGATTACCGGACTTATAGCAGGATTGTATCCAGCCTTTTTTCTTTCGGCTTTTACTCCCATTGATGCGCTTAGAGGAAAATTGAGTAAGGGTGCTAAAAGCGGATGGGCTCGAAAAATATTGGTGGTGGTTCAGTTTGTTATTTCAATCACGCTGATTATTATTACACTGAGCATTTTCAATCAACTTCAGTTTATGAAGAATGCCGATACAGGTTTTAACAAAGACAATGTTTTGTTGGTACCCATCAGCAATACAACCATTGCACGTGATTTTGAAACCTTTAAGGGTGAGTTGTTGCATCATGCCGGAGTACAAAGTGTAACGGCTATGGACGATATTTTGGGAGTAACTCACAATACCCATGAGTTCAGACCAGAAGGTTTTAGTGAAGACAAATGGCAATTTTATCCGGCTTTGGTTACTCGATACGATTTTCTTAAAACGTTTGACATCAAACTTGTTGCCGGTCGTGATTACGATGAGTTGATGAAAACTGATCCTGAAAAGGCCATCTTGATCAATGAAGCCATGGTGAAACACATGGGGTGGAATTCAAATGAGGAAGCCTTGGGTAAAAAATTCCGCTCATTGCAAGGAGACGAACGGGTGGTAGGAGTGATCAATAATTTTAATGCAACCTCGCTGCATCAACCGGCAGGCCCCTTTGTGCTAAATATCAAAGAGCAACCCGGTTCAGTTTACTGGTTTTTGAAATATGTGGCCATCAAGGTAAATGAGGAAAAACGTAGCGACGTGCTGGAATTTGTAGAGCAACAATGGAATACCTGGGAAAAGGGGCGACCGTTCGAATACTCTTGGTTCGATCAGGAACTTAAAAAACTATACCACGATGAAGAAGTATTGGGCTTGTTGGCACTCATGTTAACGATCATCATTATTTTTATAGCTGCACTGGGATTGTATGGGCTTGTCGCCTTCATGGCCATGCAGCGTACACGTGAAATTGGAGTGCGAAGGGTAATGGGAGCATCCGAATGGGGTATTATAAGGTTGTTATCTCTTGAGTTCGTTAGGTTGGTTTTGGTGGCTATTCTCATTGCTTTTCCGCTTACCTGGCTGCTCATTAACCATTGGCTTTCCTATTTTGCATATGCCATGCCCATTCGATGGATAAGTTTTGCATATGGTGCACTTTCAGCTTTTTTGTTGGCTTTGATGATCACCACCTTTAGAGCGCTGATGGCCTCCAGAGCCAATCCCATTGATGCAATAAAACATGAATAAACTGTAACTATAATATACTTTAAACGTCACAATATAAATTTTAATAAAATGATTAAAGCCATCAATTTAACCCGAATATTTTTGACTGAGGAAATTGAAACAACAGCGCTCAGACAAGTTTCTTTTGAGATAAAACAAGGTGAGTTTGTTGCCATCATGGGCCCCAGCGGCTGCGGAAAGTCAACGTTGCTGAATATCATAGGCTTACTGGATAATCCTACCGATGGAAGCTATGTGTTTCTTGGTAACGATTTAAGTCGCTCTTCAGAGCGTCAACGTGCGCGCCACCGCAAAAACAATATTGGTTTTGTTTTTCAAAACTTCAACTTGATTGATGAACTCACGGTTTTTGAAAATGTTGAAATGCCATTGATTTATTTGGGCCTGTCGGCTAAAGAACGCAAGCAGCGTGTGGAACAGGTGTTGGAGCAAATGCAGATTATTCATCGGAAAAAGCATTTTCCCGGACAGCTTTCAGGTGGTCAGCAACAACGTGTGGCAGTGGCTCGCGCCGTAGTTACCAATCCAAAATTAATTTTGGCGGATGAGCCTACCGGGAACCTTGATTCGGCTAATGGCGAAGAGGTAATGAACCTGTTGAGCGAACTCAACCAAAAAGGAACTACCGTCATTATGGTAACTCACTCCCAACGTGATGCTGAGTTTAGTAACCGCATTATCCGTCTCTTTGATGGGCAGATTCTGGCAGAAAATTTCCAAAGCAATTAACATTTCTTAAATCGAAAACCATGCTTAAAAATTATCTGCTTTCGGCCATTCGCAACATGGCTAAAAATAAGTTCTATGCAGCCCTCAATATTTTGGGGCTAACCATTGGCTTGGTTTCATTTATACTAATATTTTTATTCGTCCGCGATGAAGTGACCTACGATCAGTACCATGTAAACTATCACCGTATTTATCGATTGGAATCAAGTTTCCAAATAGGAACCAAGTACGATAATTTTGCCATTGTTCCTGTTCCTTTGGCTCCGGCACTACAAATGGAATATCCTGAAATTGAAAAAGTTGTTCGTTTTGCAGAAACAGGTAATTTGCTGGTTCGTGTGGGTGATAAAGAATACTACGAAGAGCGGTTTTATTATACCGATTCAACTGTATTTGAGGTTTTTACCCACAAAATAGTGCAAGGTCTTGGGCAAGGTTGTTTGGTAGAGCCCAATACGGTGGTAATTACCAAATCAACAGCAACAAAATATTTTGGTGGTGAAAATCCGATTGGGCAAATTTTGCTCATGGCAAACGATCGACAGTTTAAGGTGACTGCTGTGGTGGAAGATGTTCCTGAAAACTCACATTTGAAGTTCGACGGTCTTATGTCAGCAGCTACGCTGGCCGAAGAAATGGGGGAGGAGGAATTCAATAGTATGGAACCCGAACGCTTTTGGAATATTGGTGTGTTTGCTTATGTCATGCTAAACCCCAATAGTGACCTGGAGTCGATGCATGCTAAATTTCCACAGTTTTACGAAAAGTACATGAAATCGGTTGGAGATCAATTCAATGCCTCGTTCGATTTAAACACAACCCGGCTCGATAATGTGCATCTCACTTCAAAATATGCAGCTGATTTGCCAACAGGAAATATCGCCTATGTCAATATTTTTTCCATTGTGGCATTGTTTATTCTGCTGCTGGCCTCCATCAATTACATGAATATGGCTACTGCCAGAGCGTCGAAACGATCAAAGGAAGTTGGATTGCGCAAGGTGGTTGGTGCCGAACGACAGCAGCTCATTGTTCAATTCATCAGCGAAGCGCTGTTAATGACCTTCATTGCACTTTTACTGTCGTTATCAATTACCTGGTTACTTATTCCCGATTTCAATACCCTTTCCGGAAAAAATGTTTCCTTCGAAACCATCATGGAGCCTTCATTTTTATTACTTATGTTGGGTTTGAGTGTGTTTATCGGATTGATTTCGGGAAGTTATCCGGCTTTTTATCTTTCCTCATTTTCTCCCCTGTATGTGTTAAAAGGTTCCTCTGGAAAAAGCGGAAAAGCCAATCATTGGCTGCGCAGGGTGTTGGTGGTGATTCAGTTTTTTATTGCCATTGTTATGATTATAGCCACCATAGTGGTGAGTGAACAGCTTAACTTTTTGAAAAACAAAGATCTGGGGTTTGATAAAGAGAATACCATCGTTTTGGAACTTCAGGATTCTGCCTTTCGCAGTAAGATTGAGCCTTTTAAACAAAGGTTGTTACAAAATCCATCCATCGTCTCGGTGACCAATTCCACTGGAGTTCCATCGCGAATCTCATGGATTCAGGTCATGTTGGTAGAGCAGGAAAATGAGATGAAAGAAATGGCGGTAATCCTTACGCAATGCGATTACGACTACCTAAAAACCATGGGTTTCCGTTTGGTTGATGGGCGAGATTTTGATAAAAAAATGGGAACGGATGACTCGGCTGCCGTCATTATCAACCAAACCGCAGCGGAACAATTTGGCTGGGGTAAAGAAGCCCTTGGCAAGAAAATTCATTACGGAATGGAGATGGATCGCTCGGGAGGTCGAATGATGAAGGTGATAGGTGTAGTTGAGGATTTCCATTTTAATACACTGCATAATAAAATAGAACCTATTATCATGTTTATCTCCAGAGTGCCACGCTTTATGGTCAGCATTAAATTCAAAGAGGAGGAAAAGCAAACTGCGCTTAATTATGTGGAACAAACCTGGACTGATTTTGGAAGCAAACGGCCCTTTGATTTTAAGTTGTTATCTGATATGCAGGAAGAGAACTATGGCGCAGAGGAACGCACCAGTACCATTTTTCTGATTATTTCAATCGTTACATTCTTTATTGCTTTACTTGGATTGCTCGGATTGTCGAGTTACACAGCCGAAAACCGAACCCGAGAAATTGGAATCAGAAAGGTCAATGGCGCTTCTACCCTCGATATCCTGACGTTGCTATATAAGGAATTTTTCTGGCTGATTGTCATATCCTTTGCTTTGGCTGTCCCCATAGCCATTTGGCAATTAACCCAATGGATGGAGTCGAGTTTTGTTTATTATACTCCCATCCACTGGTACTCCATTGCCATTGCCGGGGCATCCTCGTTATTGGTCGGCTTGCTCACCATTAGTTTTCATGTGGTTAAAGCAGCGGCTTCAAATCCGATTGAGTCATTAAAATACGAATAAAACATCATCAGTCACCAATTGTAGTCCGGTGGGAGGTTCTCTTCTGCCGGATTTTTTAACTCTAACGGATCGTTGTCATTGGTATATTGGCTTTTCGCGGATGAGGTATCTTCCCTAAACTAAAAATCCTGTCATCTACCATCTTCCAACTTCTGACCTCCAACTTCTGACTTATTACACCCAACCTCTGTCGTGACAGGCCCGGGCTACCCGGTCGACCGAAATTACATAGGCGGCTTCACGCAGACTAAGTCCGTTCATTTGAGCAAAATCGCTTACC
>JBFHGX010000163.1:0-8405 GCA_041582875.1 Bacteroidales bacterium
CTGGTGCGAACTAATTCCTCCAGAAAACTGGAAATGGAAATAAATGCACATACTGCCAACATTGCATCATACTTTATGGCTAATTTAGGTTTGACATTCAAGTTTTTGCCTCCAAATCATAATTGCTGTAAGCAGAAAGATCTGTCTTCGAAAAGCGCCACAAAAGTATATGCTGCCCGTTAGCCACTATTACCGAAAATAGAGCCATTGCTCACTGAAAGATAATCATTAAACCTGTAAGACATTTTAAAAACCACAAAATAAATTAGCATGAAAAACATTAAAGAATCAAATTTTAAATTCTCAACTTGTTTACTAATTATGACCTTCTTGGTATTGACAATAATTTCCTGCAAGAAAGAAGATTCAACTGAAATATGTAGTGAAGAGGACTTTGGAACATTCAATCTTTTGGATAATTCAATAAACAGTGTTCCGTATAAGAGCAATACCAAGATGTATTTTCAGGACGATGTTGGAAACCAGGTTCAGTTTGAACTAGAATATGAAAAAGGTGGTTATGAAAATATTGACACTTACTATAAAACAACTTGTGAGTACGATGCCAATCTTGAAAAGGTCTACAAAACAAACATTGATTATTACCAGTACAATATGATGGAGACTTCTTCATCATTGAACTGTATCCGCCCCACCAACCCCAGTCTGTCAAAGAAAATTTTTGTCGATCAGATGAGGCAGCAGGGTGTGATATTGCGAAGGTTTAGTATCGTTGATATTGTTGATCACATAGGTGAGCCATTTCTGTGGGTCGATACCATGCTGTTTGCAGGTTCCGAAGAAACTGTAAAACATAGCGATGTCCTGAGCTGCCTGATGACTTCCGGCAAAGAGGTAGTTTTTGCGGCCTAAAGCCAGCGGTCGGATAGAGTTTTCAATCAGGTTGTTGTCGATTTCCAGCATACCGTCATTCAAGTAATTTTGCAGGCTGACCCACCTGTTGGCGCAATAATTAAAAGCTGTTCCGATGGGACTCTTGGGCAAGACTTTGTCTCTTTGCTGATAAATATACTCGCCAATTTCGTTGATAACAGGTAATGATTTTTCCAGTCGTAGCTCATGACGTTGACCCGCAGTCATGTTTTGCTCTCTGGCAAGCGCCTCCACGGCATACAGTACCTGTATGAGCTTGAGTATTTTTGAGGCGCGCTGCCGATCATTGGACAATGCCTGGTCAAAATAGCGACGGGCATGCACCCAGCATGAAAGGTGTGTAATCCCCATTGTTTGCGCAAGGTGTGTGTAAGCACTATACCCATCGGTTTGGATATAGCCCTTGAAGGAAGATAAATCGCGCAGCGGACTTTCTTTTGATCGGCCATAGTGATATTCAAACAATACGGTTTTAGTCAATGGACCATACCTTACCCACATATATCCCTGATGCAAGGAGCCTGGTTTTTCGGTTTCCTGAACCTTGATGGGAGATTCGTCAATCTGCTGGTAGATCTGACTGAATACATACAGGCGATGCACCTGGTAGAGCGGCCTGATTAAGTCGGCCCCCAGCTTGACCCACGATTCAAAGGTGCTCTTGGGTATGTGCACCTTTTCCTGGCTTAAGCGCTGAAGAAACCGATAATACGGGAGGTGATAAACAAATTTATCAACGAAAATGGCTGCCAGCAATGCAGCACTAGCAATGCATTTGTTGATGGGTCTGTTAAGCGGGGCTATGACCTGGCGCTGATTGGCCTTGTCGTCTTCCGAGGTGATGTATTTGAAGCGGATATAGCGGTTTACTTGCAATTTGGCCGGTGTTAAATCCAGTTCTTCGGTCACTTCTTTTCCAATACATACCATTCCGGTTGTGTCTTCTTCTGGTTCAAGGATGATCTCAACAACGGGCAGGTGCGAAGGCAATGGCATGCGTCCGGGATGTGGCTTTTTTGTCTTCTGGCGCTCATAGGCAACTCTGATCGTTTCGCGTTCTGCTTCTACTGCCTGCTCAATCTCGATGGTCTTGGGCTCAAACTCCAAACGCAGCTGTTCGGCGCTAAAAGACGACACAAAGCGTTCGCGTTTAGAACCAAAGATTAACCGCTGCAACTGGGCATATTTAAACTTCTCTGCTTCAAGGGATGCGTTCAGGTTGGAAATGGATGTTTCTTTCTCCTCAAGTAGAATATCTTTCTCTTCCAACAGAAGCTCTTTCTGGGCAAGTGTAGCCTCGAGCAAAGCCACTCTTTGGGCGAGTGTTTTAGGATCAGTATGGGCTACTTCTTGAGGTGTGTTCATGTGTCAAATATACACAAAAACACTGAATTGACAGGGGGTTCAGAGAATTATTCCGTCTTTTTTATCCAATTTTAAACCGCTTGCTTTTTCTCATATCGCCAATCGATAGACCTTCCAAAAGCATCATAAGCTCATCTCTTTTGAGCTCCAATGATTGCCCGTTAACAGATCTCTGAGCCTTATATCTACCCTTCTCCAATCGCTTGTAATACAAAGCGAACCCATCGCCATCCCAGTATAGCAGCTTGATGTGGGTGCGTGTCTTGTTCAAAAACACGAAAACATCGCCTGAAATGGGGTCTTGAATTAAATAATTACGCACAATACCGGCTAGTCCGTCAAAGCCATTGCGCATATCTGTAGGTTGGACGCACAGAAAATAGCGCAGTTTGTTGCTTAAACCTAACATGCTAAAAGCTCACCTTAATGCTCATGCCATTGGCAAAGCTGAAAACGATCTCACTATGCGACTGCTCAATAGCTCTTGGCGCCAATGGCCTCTGCTGATTTGCCTTTGCAGCTGAGGGAAAGATCTCAACAAATCCGGCATCTTTCTTGTTTTGCGCATTACGGAATTTTCTAACCCAATACTCAAAGGCTGTCCGGTTCATGCCGATGCTTTGTGCATAATCAGCCATCGTCATACCACTTTGCTTCCAGGCTTCTACTTTGGGGTACATGTTACTATCCTGATTCTTCATCTGATTTTTTCAGACAAAAGTAAAGTGGAAATCTGTCAGGCAAAATATGCGGTTGGTCGGGCGGATACGTATCATCCGTGTTCCATCCCCTCACGCGCCAGTCCCATCATAATAAATCATATTTATCTGCGTCTAAAATAATCCGCAACCAAAACAATCCGCGCCCATCTCTTTCACCCGTGTCATCCGTGTTCCTTCCCCTCACGCGCCAGTCCCATCATAATAAATCATATTTATCTGCGTCTAAAATAATCCGCAATCAAAACAATCTGTGCCCATCTCTTTCACCCGTGTCATTCGTGTTCCAACCCCTCACGCGCCAGCCAGCAGTCAACGCCAACATCCAATAGCTTTTCCCCAATACTGCAAAATATCACACCCAATCCACAAACCCTTTAAGCCTATCTTTGGTCTGTTGTATATACTTTTGTTGTACTACTTTATACTACTTAACATGAATACTGCCAAATCACTCCTGATTTCACTCCTTTTTTTTATTCCCTCATGGATGATTTCACAAGAAATTGTGGATGTCAATAAGCTTTGGTCCATTGCCAACATCCACTGTCAGCCATGGGGAAATGCCTATTCTACTTTCTTCTATAAATTTGAAGGCGACACGGTTGTGCAGGATACAGCTTATCAAAAAGTAATGATTTCAACCGATGAATTTCATGAAAATTGGGATTTTTTCGGAGCATTTATCCGGGAAGAAAATGGTCGGGTGTTTTATCGCGAACTATATCAGGAGGAGGGGCTTATTTATGACTTCAGTCTGCAAATCGGCGATACTGTATTTGTGAATAACACCCGGGCATTGGAACCCATTCACCTGGTTCTTAATCAAGTAGATTCTGTTCCTGCTCTATCGGGTTATGTTGAGCGCTGGCAATTGAGCTGTGTGGAGTACCCCGATCAAACTGAAACCTGGATCCGGGGTGTTGGTAGCATGGCAGGTGTAATAAATAGCAGCGTGGATATTTTTGGAGGACTATGTGGTCTATATGTATTACTTTGCTCGGGTGACTTGGACAATACGATCTACCAAAACCCTGAGTTTGAAAGTTGTTGGTTGGTGATTACCGATATAGGGGATCGTGAGGTGACAACAACTCCGAAGATATATTTTTCGGAAATAAACCGGCAAATTGTTGTTGAAACTTGGTTGCCCGAAGCAAGTACGATTACTTTTAGACGTCTCAATGGCCAAATTATCGATCAATTCACCACATATAACCAACGTTTTACGCTGCCCATTTCCCATCGTTATCGTGGGTTCATTTTGGGTTCTGTATCCCAAGGCAAGGAAGTAACTACTCAAAAGTTGTTTGTCCGTTAGCCTTTTTAAGCTACTGAATATGCCTTACCAATGCCTCTTCGTTCATAGGTCTATGCTTATTGTTGTAACCCCATCCTGACGTTCAACTTTTTACTTTGAACTTAAAACAGATCCTTTGAACCTTTCAACAATGTTGCTATTTTTGCCAAAATACATTTACCCTCTTAGTTCGTTGTATGTGGATCACCATTGGCTTGATAGCCTTTTACCTTTTAACACCCCTTTTTATACTTTATTTGTGTAACCAATTCCCATTTCTGAGTAAGTTGGGAAGTATTGTCATTGCCTACGCATTCGGACTGATACTAGGAGGACTGGGTTTGCTTCCTCCGGAAGCAGCAAAGGTGCAAGAAATCATTGCCAACCTGACAATTCCACTGGCCATTCCCTTAATGCTTTTTTCTGCCAATATACGTACATGGTCGCGGCTGGCAGGGAGTACCTTTCTGTCGATGTTCATTGCTGTAATCAGCATTGTGGTTATGGTGGTTAGTGGATATCTCCTTTTTGCTGATCAAGATAGTAAGGAGCTCTGGAAAGTGGGAGGCCTATTGGTAGGGGTTTATACCGGAGGTACGCCCAATCTGGCTGCCTTAAAAATGATGCTCGATGTAGATAGCAATACCTATCTGGTGACGCATTCTTACGATATGCTACTTTCTGCAGTGTATTTCTTCTTTCTGATCAGTATCGGTAAAAAGGTATTCGGCTCTTTTTTGCCCCAATTTATTCCGATCAACAAAAGCAGTGCAGCTGATATGGATGATGAAGTAGGCCTTGATCCCATGTGGGGACTCTTCCATCGGGAAAATATTAAACCAATGCTCATGGCTTTGGGATTGTCAGTAGTGATTTTTGCCCTCGCAGGGGTCAGTACTTTTATCGTTCCCGAAAATAGCCAAATGATTGCAGTAATTTTGATCATCACCACGTTGGGAATATTGCTATCCATGGTTCCCAAAATAAACACCTTACCCAAAACATTTGAATTGGGCATGTACCTCGTTTTGATCTTTAGTCTCGATGTAGCTTCTATGGTGAGCATCTCGCAGGTGCTCCATGCAGCACCCGCTTTGCTCTATTATGTCTCCTGGGTGATTTTTGGTTCTTTGATATTGCACGTGGTCATTTCTGCCTTATTCAAAATCGACCGCGATACAGTGATGGTTACCTCCACAGCACTGATCTGTAGCCCCCCTTTTGTTCCTGCCGTAGCCGGAGCATTAAAAAACAAAGAAATTGTTGTTTCCGGACTTACCGTAGGGATAATTGGCTATGCAGTTGGAAATTACCTGGGCGTAATTATTGCCCAAATGTTGCAATCCTTTTAACTTACCACCAGTTTAAATCCTACTCCATGTACGTTGATCAACTCTACAGTTGTATCACCCTTTAAGTATTTACGTAATTTGGTGATATACACATCCATCGATCGTGCATTGAAATAACTGTCGTCAAACCAGATTTTATTGAGTGCAACGGTTCTGTCGAGTACATTGTTCATGTTTTCGCACAACAACTTGAGTAACTCAGCTTCCTTGGAGGTTAGTTTCTGTTGTGACCCCTCGGAGGTTAAAAGTTGTCGGTTGTAATCAAAAGTAAAACTCCCGAAACGAAAGACTGATTTATCTGTGGAAGTGGCTGCAGCTGCACTCCTGCGCAGAATGGCTTTTATCCTGACCAACAATTCTTCCATGCTGAAAGGTTTGGTCATATAGTCGTCGGCGCCCACTTCAAAACCGTGTAGCTTGTCTTCTTGCATGGCCTTCGCTGATAAAAACAAAATCGGGACTTCTTTATCTAGTTTTCTGATTTTGGCAGCTAGCGTAAAACCATCCATCACAGGCATCATGATATCCAGTACACAAAAATCAAACTGATCACGTTTAAAGTGCTCGAGTGCGACCTTACCGTCTTCTCCCAAAACAGTGGGATATCCTTTGGCTTCTAAATAAGTCTTAAGAATATTACCTAAATTTTTGTCGTCCTCTGCCAAGAGAATTTTAACTGTCTTTTCCATATCTTTTATTGTTTATTTAACGGCAACTGAATGGTAAAGGTACTTCCTTTATCTAGTTCCGAATCTACAAATACTTCACCATCATGTAATTCTACAATGGCTTTTACATAACTCAAACCAAGTCCGAAGCCCTTAAAATTATGAATATTTCCGGTTGGTACCCGATATAATTTTTCAAATATTTTTTTTCTGTTCGATTTACTGATGCCAATACCATTATCCTGTACCCGAATTAATAGATCATCGCCCCTGTTGATGGTGTTGATCACAATTTGAGGCTCAACAATACAATACTTAATGGCATTGTCTAATAAGTTAATTACCAGATTTGTCAAATGAACCTTGTCGCCCATCAACTCGGTGTGGGTGGCATGATTTTGATAGTCAATGGTTCCTCCCTTACTTGTCAGAGCCATCGATTTACTTCCCATGGCTGATTTAATAATGTCATGCATGTTGAGTAATTCTTCGCGCATGCGCAACTGACCTTTGTCAATAACTGCGGTTTGCAATATTTGCTCAGCCATACTCGCAAGTCTGGTGTTTTCTTCGTGAATCATCCCCACATAGGCGTCGTAAATGGATTCTGTTTTGGGGATGTCTACATCTCGTAACGCCTCACAGGCCAATGAAATTGTCGAAATGGGCGTTTTAAATTCGTGGGTCATGTTGTTAATGAAATCGTTCTTCATCTCTGAAAGCCGCTTTTGCCTGAATATGGTGTACGTGCTAAACGAAAAAGCGGCTATAATCACCAAAAAAAGGATGACCGAAACTATAAGCATGACCCACAACTGACTGATAATATAGGTCTTTTCATTAGGGAAATAGACCAACAATTGGTTGGGATAGGAAAATAATGAGCCATTGGGCGATAAATCGGATACAAAACTTTCATTGAGTAATTCATCCGGATATTGTCCTGTTTTTTGAAGAATCATTGAATGAGTGGAAGGACTAAGAATGCCAAATTCAAATTTGGTTTGAATTTCCTTTTTCTTTAGCGCGCGGCTAATAAGCGAATCAATTAGGGCTTTATTGTTGTAATAGAAGTTCCCAGGCTCCTGTGCATTATAAGTAAAGGTTAGCTGATTAAGTGCTTTGGAAGCTAAATCGCTGTTCTTCATGAACCGATCAATATCATTGATGGAGCGCAGATTCTTGAAGTTCTGATACAACAACCGGTTGATCGAATCGTAAGCCTGAAAACTTCCCTGATTTTCTTCGTAGTACCTGCGCTGCTCCTTAACCCGTTCTTCAAGACGAATCTTGTCGATTTCGAAAACCACCTGGCTAATCGATTGTTTTACATCACGTATAAATACGGCCTGCTTCAGTTTTACAGCATCCCGAATCCAATATACCTGAATCGCCATCAATCCAATGGTGGCCGCCGTAACCAAGGCGATAAAAAGCATGGTGGTCCATTTGTTCATACAGCAAAAATACCTGTTCAATCAATTGATATTCAGTATTTAACATTCTTTAACACTTGTTAATCTTGGTTAACACCTCTGTCGAATGTATGGGTCTACTTTTGTAGTGAATTATCAGAGATAGGAGTGTCATTCGGAAAGTCCACTTATTAACGATTAATTCTGCTTTATTTCATAATTGTTGGTTTTTGGTGCGGCCTCTTCGGAGGCCGCAACTGTTTTCAATATTATGCAAAAAAATGCCCTGTGATGGACCTTCAGTAGCTCTATGGTCTACCCCCATTTCATGGCCTGACGGCTAAACGCCTACGTTCAAGTACCCTCGCTTGATTTCCCTGCTAAAATTAATGTTTAATGTTCGATATTTGTTTTATTTGGTATAAGGGATATTTTGGTACCCCCGTTACAAATGAATGCCTTTGCAACGTTCACATTTCTGAATTGGTCACAAAAAAAAGGGGACAATCTACATCGATTGTCCCCTTTTTAATAACTTAACTTCCTGTTACTTCGTCGCTTTTCCCTTACGGGTTGAATAGTTTATCTTGAGCGCACCTGCTTTACGCAGTTCCTGTTTCACATCTGTAACAATTCCCATCTTAGTTAAACCATCCACCTTCAATGAAGTAGTGATAAACTTTTTGTCAGCC
>JBFHGX010000164.1:0-8381 GCA_041582875.1 Bacteroidales bacterium
AAATTTACCGATTTTTAAGAAATAAGGAAATAAAATAAGGATAATAGTTGAATATAAAATTGAAGGTATGTTAAGAAATTTACTCCTTACAGTTGGTTTAATTCTGACCTCGAGCGTACTACTCTTCGCTCAGCAAGGTGCTTTACAGGGAAAAGTAATCGACAAAGACACCAAAGAACCGATACCCTTTGCCAATATTATATTGGAAAATAAGGGATCGCAAGTGGGTGGTGCCACCTCGGATTTTGACGGTAATTACCAGATTAAGCCAATCCCTCCAGGGAAATACGATTTGAAAGCCACATTTGTAGGTTATCAAACTCAGTTGGTTCAAGGGATTACCATTGGAGCCGATAAGATTCGTTTTTATGATGTTGAGTTGGCCTCTACTTCAGAAACGTTGGAAACTGTAGAAATTGTTGATTACAAAGTTCCTTTGATTAGCAAGGATGAAACCGCCTCCGGTGCATCAATTACTGCAGAGGAAATTTCAAAAATGCCTAATCGTAGTGCCGATGCTGTTGCCACCACAGTAGGGGGAGTATTCTCGGAAGATGGAGAGCGGGGTAGTGTTCGTGGTGCACGTGATGACCAAACCGCTATGTACATTGACGGTATTCGTGTTATTGGTAATTCCAGTGTACCTCAATCAGCCATCGAGCAGGTGGATGTTATTTTGGGTGGTGTGCCTGCGCGGTATGGTGATGCTACTTCCGGAGTTATTAACGTTACTACCAAGGGTCCTGCGCGTCAGTTTGGTGCAGGGATTGAGTTGGAATCATCTGAATTTTTAGATGCTTTCGGTCATAACCGGGTTGGATTCAATGTAATGGGACCTTTAATTCGCGGTAAAAAAGAATCTCAATCTTCACTCATTGGATTTTTCCTTGCAGGAGATGTCAATATAAATAAAGACGGACGCCCATCGGCTACCGGTTTTTACAATTTGAATGATGAAACGATGACGTATTTACAGGAAAGTCCTCTGCGTCCATCGGGTTCAGGTTCCGGTACTTATCGCAATGGTGAGTTTTTGCGAATGAGTGATTTAGATTATTCTAAAACTTCAACCAACACGGCTCGTCAGGAGTATAATTTTATTGGTAACATTAATATTAGAACCACTGAGACCATTAACCTGACTTTAGGCGGAAGTTATTTTTACTATAATGGAAATGATTATAGTTATCGGTCATCTTTGGCTAACTGGGATAAAAACACCAAACGTCAACAAACCACTTACAGAGGTTATGTTAAATTTACCCAACGGTTTCCTATAGATCCTGAGAGCACTTCTAAATTCCGTAATTTTTATTATTCCTTACAGTTTGACTACAGTAAAGATAAAGGTGAGTACGGAGATCCCGATCACTGGGATGATTTGATGAAATACGGATATTTAGGAAAATATTCCACTTATATGACTCCATCCTATACTCTGGGAAGTGATACTGTTAATGGTCATTACTATGAAGATGTTTATGTGTTGACTGCATGGGATAGTGATACATTGGTAGAGTGGAGTGCACGTGATATCAATCCGTTGATTGCCCAGTATACCACCAATTATTATGGTATTTATGATGGGATTCCTGATGGTAACTACCAAAGTCTGAGTCAGATTCAAGGTGGTGGTGGACTATTGAATGGTGATTCACCAAATTCTATTTATGGTTTGTACCAGATGCCGGGAACCATTCAAAGTGGTTATGGAAAGTGGAACAATGATCAGTACAACATGCGCGTGGATGCTTCGTTGGATATAGGAAATCATGCTATAAAAATCGGATTCCAGTATGAGCAGCGCGTTAATCGTTACATACAATACAGTCCTACTGGTTTATGGACACAAATTCGTGACGGAAGTGGATTAACCAACTTCCATATTGAGCAGTTAGATCTTGATAATCCAGAAGTTATTTCATGGGATGGTCATGTTGATACCATTATTTATTACCGTAAATATGACGCCGCTTCTCAGCGCGATTTTGATAAAAACTTAAGAGAAGCGTTGGGCTTGCCCGTTGACGGACTTGATTACATTGTGATGGACTCGTATGACTACGATGATGGATCTATCGAGTATTATGATAAAAATGGACAGATTCACACTGCTCATTTGGACCAAAATGAATTGAATATTGGTTTGTTTTCACCTGATGAATTGTGGAACGAAGGATTGTCGACTGTTAACTATTCCGGTTTTGATTATAAAGGGAATGTGCTTACCTCACAACCTGCCTTTGAAGATTTCTTCAACGACAGTGAAAACCGCAGTATTGGTGCTTTCCGACCTATCTATATGGCTGGTTATATTCAGGATCAGTTTGCTTTTAAAGATTTGATTTTTAATGTAGGTGTGCGTGTTGACCGTTTCGATGCCAACCAAAAAGTATTAAGCGATCCATTTTTATTATATCCTGCGCATACTGTTGGCGATATCAATGAAGTGGATGGTTTTGGCAATGTAACCCACCCCAGCAACATGGGTTCAGGTTTTGTGGTGTATGTAGATAAGGTAAAAGATCCTACTCGCATTGTAGGATATCGTGACGGATATACCTGGTACAATGCAGAAGGTATTGAGATTCAAGATCCTACTGTCCTTGATGTTGGAAGTGGTATTTCTCCTGCTTTGCTTGATCAAGAGCAAAGCCAGGTAGACATTGAATCCTTCCAGGACTATGATCCTCAGATCAATGTGATGCCACGTATTTCGTTCTCATTCCCGATTTCGGATGATGCGCTTTTCTTTGCTCACTATGACGTGCTAACACAACGACCTACCAGTAATATTTTTTCAAACCCTGCTAACTACTATTATTTTGCCAACCTTGGCGGAATTTTAAGTCCTAACCAACGGATTAGTAATCCTTCTTTGGATCCAACAAAATCTATCGATTACGAATTGGGTTTTACACAAAAGATATCTAACTCATCTTCACTTACACTGACCACTTTTTATCGCGAAATGCGTAATATGATTCAGTTGTATCGTTTTACCGGAGCATATCCAAAAGATTACACCTCTTATAATAACCTTGACTTTGGTACTGTAAAAGGTTTAACTGCAGAATATGATTTACGCCGCACCAACAATGTTCGTTTAAGAGCATCTTATACCTTGCAGTTTGCTGACGCTACCGGATCATCAACTACAACGGCTGCCTCATTGTTAGCTGCTGGTTTACCTAATTTGCGTTCAACCTTTCCGATGCCATGGGACAGAAGACATGCATTTAACATTGTTATTGATTACCGTTGGGCATCAGGTAAGGCCTATAATGGACCACGTATCGGTCGTGAAAAATCAGGTAAAGCTCCTGTTGACATATTACAGAACACCGGATTTAGCTTAACCGTTAATGGAGGTTCAGGTACACCTTATACTGCCTCTTATAATGTAACTTCTCCTTTAACAGGTGGAAATAATCTATTGAACGGTACTTACGGTGGATCAAGATTGCCATGGCAGTTTAGGTTAGATTTAAGGGTTGATAAGGATTTTTACTTTAACCTGAATAAAACTGACGGAGACAATGGTAAAAAGGTATTTATGAATGTGTACTTACAGGTATTGAATTTGCTCGACACCAAAAACATTATCAATGTATATCCTTACACTGGAAATGCTAATGATGATGGTTATTTGTCAGCTCCTGAGTGGCAACGTCAGATCAATACTCAGATAGATCCAACTTCGTTTAGAGAGTTATACGGTATATTTGTTGACAACCCAGGCAATTATAGCTCGCCACGTCAAATTAGAATTGGACTTACCTTCAACTTTTAAAAGTTAAGTTACTAATCAGAAATTGAAATTAGAAAGTAAAATAATTAATATCATGAAGAATATATCTCGAGTATTAGTGTTCGTTTTCATTTCGGCCATTTTTTCGAGTCAGTTAATAGCTGAAGAATATCATGGAGGAACCAAGCAAACCAGCAACATTAAGCAAACTACTGCCGGTTGTTCTCCTGCTGCAGCTTACGATTGGCTTGACATCAACAATGTAAGGGCTCGTATTAACACCGGTGGTGACATGTGGTGGGATCTCCCTGGCGGCGTGGGGTCAAAGTATTTTATTCCTAAAGCCGGAACGGCCACCTCAATGTTTAGTGGTTCGTTGTGGATTGGTGGTCTTGACATTAACAATCAGCTTAAATTGGCTGCTCAAAGGTATCGTCAGGTTGGTATCGACTATTGGACAGGACCATTAACCATTGATGGAACTGCTGCAGTTGACAATGCTGTATGTGCTGAGTACGATCAGTTTTATAAAATAACGCGTGCAGAAGTAGATGAGTTTATTGGACATTGTGATCCCACAACCGGAGCTTTTATCCCAAGTGACGATTATCAAATTCCACAATCCATCCTCAATTGGCCTGCACACGGTGATACTGATGCTGGTCAGAGTTATTATTTGGCTCCTTTTTATGATGTTTTAGGTGATGGGGATTACGATCCATATTCAGGTGACTACCCTTATTATGATATCAACAACACCTTATGTCATACTGACGTCAAAACCTTGGAAGAGGAATTGGAAGGATCAGTAAAGGGAAGTATTCTTGCCGACCAGGTTATTAAAGGTGACCAGACTTTATGGTGGGTTTTCAATGATAAAGGAAACATCCATACAGAAACTTCAGGTTCAGCCATTGGTATCGAAGTCAGGGCACAAGCTTTTGCTTTTGCCACCAATGATGTTATCAATAACATGACCTTTTACAGTTATGAAGTTATTAACCGTTCAACATTTGTACTTACCAACACTTATTTCTCACCTTGGGTAGATACCGATTTAGGTTATGCCCGGGATGACTTTGTCGGATGTGATGTTGCTCGTGGTTTGGGTTATTGCTATAATGGTACAGCCGTTGATGGAAACGGTGAGCCAGAATCATATGGAAACCAGCCTCCCGCCATTGGTGTGGACTTTTTCCAAGGACCATACATGGATCCTGATAATTATGACAACCCATCTTATAATGGTGACAGTGCTGTTGGACCTTCTTTTGGAGGTAATTGTGATATTGTGACCCAAGATGGAAGTTTAATCAATATGTCGTTTAAACGTGATGGTTTGCCAGTTACCGAGCCTACCATCGTGCGTGCTGCGGCTATCAATGGTGTGAATTTTGGTAATGGTATCGTAGATGATGAGCGTTATGGTATGCGTCGTTTTGTTTACCATAACAATGGTGGTAATCCTGATCAAAGTGACCCTGAAACGGCCGGACAATATTATAACTATCTTAAAGGTATTTGGAAGAATAACGAAAAGATGTTTTATGGTGGTACTGCATTAAATGGTCTAGCGGGAACTGTTGGTCCTGAGTGTGATTTTATGTTCCCTGGTGATAGTGACCCTTGTAACTGGGGTACCGGTGGTACACCTCCTAATGGTGGATATAATAAAGATGGTTTTTACTGGACAGAAGAAACCGGTGATAATGGTGGTCCTAATCCACCTGAGGACAGACGTTTTATGCAGTCTGCCGGACCTTTTACATTGGAATCAGGTGCTGTTAACTACATTACTGTAGGTATTCCATGGGCACGTGCTACATCAGGAGGTGCTTTTGCATCTGTAGAATTATTGCGTGTTGTAGATGATAAATGTCAGGCCTTATTTGATAACTGTTTTAAAGTTATTGATGGCCCTTCTGCGCCAGATTTGACTTTCGTAGAACTTGACGAAAGCTTGATTGTTTACATCACCAATTCTCCTTCTTCGAATAATTACCGTGAGCGATATGCTGAATGGGATCCCAACATTATTCAACCTTTGCCACAAGCGGAGGATAAAGATCCTGTACGAAGTGACTCTATTTATCGTTTTGAAGGATATCAAATTTTCCAATTGGCTGATGCTACTGTTAGTGTAGATGAGTTACATGATGCAGACAGGGCTCGTTTGGTTGCACAATTTGACGTGAAAAACGGAGTTACTAAGCTTGTTAATTACTATCAAGATGATGCGATTGGAGCCAGTGTTCCAGTGGTTGAGGTTGAAGGTGGTGATAATGGTATTCAGCATTCATTTATACTTACCCAAGATGCTTTTGCTACCAGTGATGTTACCTTAGTAAACAATAAGCAATATTATTTCATGGCGTTGGCATATGCTTACAACGATTATTTAACCTATGCGCCAGGACCAATTACATATCTTGGTCAAACGCAGCCTTATTTGTCAGGTAGAAAAAACATACAAACCTACCCTGCTATGCCACATAAAACCATCAATGGAACCGTGATTAACAGTACCTTTGGTGATAGTCCGCAGATTACCCGCATTGCTGGTAATGGTAATGGTGGCATGAGCATTGAGTTAACTGATGAAACTGTAGAAGAAATACTTTCCAAGTCTCCTGCAGGTCCTGATAACTTATTTGGTTCACCTGATTATCCTATTGCCTACAATCCAGTATATAAAATTAATGCTGGTCCATTGAATGTTAACATTGTTGATCCATTAAGTGTAATCGATTCTGAATACCTATGGTGGATGGACACGTTGGTTTCCGAAAGGATTACTAATGTTACCGGAAAAGCCGAAATTTTAGGTGATACTACGCATAAACTTGTAAGTAAGTGGAAGCTTTTAGAGAGGAATACCGGACAAATATGGGAAAGTGATACTACCATTATGGTTGAATATGAGCAATTGTTTGTTGAGCAAGGATTTTCGATCAATGTTGAGCAGCCATTTGCCCCAGGGCCAATTCCTGTAGGTAAAGTTGATGTTGACAACAATCTTGTTCCTATTAGCGATGTGCTTGCACCTAATACTGGATTACTTGAATCGAGCATTGTATATGCGGATAGTTCACACCAATGGTTGAGTGGGGTAGAAGATTTTGATTTGCCAGGTTTCCCCATTGACTGGATCAGGGCGGGAACCTATACCGGTGGTACAGAAAACCCCATTGCTGATGACTGGAACATGGGCGCCAATCCTGCTAACCCATGGGATCCGAACTCCGCATTTGAAAAGGTACTTAATGGAACTTGGGCTCCCTATGGTTTAACAGCCTATGGTAACAACAAAAACAACAGTATACAAAGTACCGTTGGACCCGCTTATAGCGACAAATCGAAACGGGAGTACAATAAAATGAGTAACCTTGCCAGTGTTGATATCGTATTGACACCAGATGAAACCAAGTGGACTCGTTGTCCTGTAATAGAAATGAGTTATTACAGAGCACTTGCTGAAGGCGAAGCATACCGTTTTGCTTTAAGAGCTTCCCCATCAGTAGATAAAGCAGGTAATCCGGCTGTTATAGGTTCAGGGCCAAGTGATAGTCCAAACGATGCCAACTACATTAGTGATCATGGTATGGGATGGTTCCCAGGTTATGCCATTAACCTTGAAACAGGTGAACGTCTGAACATGATATTTGGAGAGGACTCCTATTTGGTTGCTCAAAACGGACGTGATATGATTTTTAATCCGACAAAACGTAATACCACACTTACCGGACAAATGCAATATGCTGATGAGAACATCTTCCGTGGTACCAATGGTGAGGCCGTATTTGGAGGAAAACATTATGTTTATGTGATGGATCACAATAAGGTACAGTTTGATATCTTAGGACTTACTTTCAGGATTGATATGCCTGCATACGATGCGGGTGCGTATTCGGTTGGTGTGCTGGATTCCATTTTTGATTTGCCTTATGATTATTATGTAGATATGTTCTATGGTTTGTCTATGTACACAGGAATTCCAATGGGTGTTCAGGGTGAAGACTGGCTAGCCAATGACGCGACCATTAAAATCAGGGTTAGTAAGCCTTACCAACGCGGATACAGCAATTTGCCTGTAGATACCATTTATCAAGATATGGATATTAACAACTTTTATCCCATGTATGGTTTTTCTACAAAGGGCCTAACCACGGACTTTAATGTGGCTGAGAAACTTGAAAGCGATTTGGATTTGATTTCTGTTGTACCTAATCCTTACTATGCATATTCAGAATACGAGAAGAATGCTCTTGACAACCGGGTAAAAATAACCAATTTACCTGAAACATGTACTGTAACTATATACACGGTGAGTGGATTAAAAGTGAAACAATTTACTAAAGACTCACCGGAAACGACCATTGAGTGGGATATTGCGAACTTTGTTTCGGTACCTATTGCTGGTGGTGTATATTATGTTCACATTAAATCAGCAGATGGAGAGAGAGTTATTAAGTGGTTCTGTATTACCAGGATACCTGACTTGAATACTTTCTAGTTGTTAAATAATCTGATAGAAACGAGAAGAATTAAAGTATAATGAACATGAAAACTCTTTATAAATACCTGAGCGTAGTCCTGATAGCAGCTTTTTTAATCCCCATGTCGCTTACTA
>JBFHGX010000165.1:0-8355 GCA_041582875.1 Bacteroidales bacterium
GAGTTCCATCACGTCATAAAAGTCTGGGCTAACAGGCAAATACTTAGCCAATGTTTCCATATCTTAAGTTTTTATACATTCTTTTATAATCGTATCTACATGTATCTGTGTTGTATTCAGAAAAGGAATATCAAGATATCTTTCTTCTGTAAACATCAATGGAAATTCGGTACACCCAAGAATAACAGCATCTATACTTTTATCTTTCTTGATATCATCAAGAACTGATAGTATTTCATTTTTCGTATCTTCTTTAAAAATCCCTAATTCCAACTCTTCAAACAATCTTTTATTAATCAACTCAATTTCAGGTTCATCAGGCACAATTATTTCAATACTTTGTTTTGAAAACACATCTTCAAAAAAGCCGTTTTGCATCGTGAACTTACTTCCAATGAGTACACATCTTTTTATCTCCAATTTTTTGGCTGCAATTGCACACGACTCCACAATACTTACTAATGGTAATTTTGTTTTTGATTGTATTTCGTTAAACAACAAATGCGGAGTATTTGCACTAATAGCAGCAAAATCGGCCCCAGCATGCTCTATTTTTTTAATGCAATCAACTAAATAATTTGCAGCCACTTCATTTTTCCCCTCTTCCAGTAAATTTATGAATCTGGACATCGTAACACTATAAATAATAATTTCGGGGTAAGTCAAACTCCCATTTTCATTTAATTTTTTGAAACCATTAATTAATTTTTTATAATAATCTGCAGTAGCTTCTGGTCCCAGTCCGCCAAGTATTCCTATTGTTTTCATAAAGCTTATTTTAATTTAAAATGAACAACCTTCTAATTGATGTAAAACGTTTCATCCTATTTTTTTATATCGTAATGATATTGCGATTAACAAGGAAACTTTTATTACTTCAAAGGATCCAAACCAAAAATGAAGATTTGAGCCTTGTAATTGTGTGCCGGTAATTAGTAGCTCTGCCCTGTCTACCATTGCAGGTAATAACCATACCGTTTGTAATGACAGAATACACGTTACAATCCACCACATTACATGCAAAGATGTAATTCGCAACAAATCTTGCTTTTCTTGAATTAACAGTATGATCCAAACAAGTAGCAATAAAACAATCTCCACGCGGTTTAATGATGTAAACACCAGCTTACCAATACTCAAGCCTATTTCCAATGTCACCCCCTCTGCTCTGAACTTTAGCCATGCTTCAAAAAAGCTGATTGCGCTAACCAATCCTGCCCAAAAGGCTAACAAAAGCGGTATAACATGTCTGAAATATTTCATGATTTTCCTTGTTTTCTCTTTCTTTATCAATAAATTTTACCGATTCATTAAATTGTATTTCTAACTCATTATTCTTGAGTACAATCGTTTTTAATCTCTTAGCTAGTTTCTTCTGTTATAAGGAAAAGACATCTCAACCACGATAAGATTCATTCTGCATAAAGCGCGTATAAAATATTCACTAGGAATACTTCTAAGCAATTTACACAAGAGCTAAAATCCACTTCTGACAATATACTCTTCTAATAAATATACAACTGATTACCAATCAAGTCTGGATTTATCGGCTAATTATTCTATTCTTTTAGTCAATCCGACACTTTTACTAGATGCCTCAAAAATCAGTGAATCACTCTGTTAAGTGTTGCCTTTCCTTGTCTAATCTTATCAGCTAACGAATGAATCGTTTCGGTGCGTACAATCTCGTAAAACCCATCTCTCACCACCTTGTATTTTTCATGCAACGGACATGGATTTGCATTGTTACATGACTTAAGACCAAATCCACATTTATGAAAACAAGCATCACCTTCCATAATATGAATCACTTGGTAAAGTGTTAATCCCGATTGCTCACTATTGAAAAAGAAGCCTCCTCCTCGCCCTTTGGCAGAGTCAACTAATTTATGACGGGTTAGAGTTTGCAAAATTTTTGCTGAGAATGCCGTAGGTGCTTCAATTTCTTCTGCAATTTCTATCACGCCCGGTCGTTTCTCCTCCCAATTTCGGAGTTGAATAAACACCAGCGCTCGTATTGCATATTCAGTACTTTTAGCTAACATAGTCTTTGTTTATGAAATAATTTCTTTCTCCAAAGCTAATGCTTTCAAAAACAAAATATTGTTTTCCAGATGAATATGTCGATGTAGGTCCTGTTCAAAATCTCCTAAAGTTTGATAAGTAATACGATATGTATTGCATCCATCAGGCGGACAAGTATAATCTGATGTTAATGCTGCAATTTCAAAAAAACGTTCCCCTTCTGCCTGGTGCTCTTCCAACATTACCTGAATAGGTGCATCTATTCCACCCAAATTGGTAGAATCCGGATTACCGTTATTTTTGTAGTTCACCAGCTTACGTATGTACGGAAACAACACCAGCTCTTCTTTCTTCATATGTGCAGTCAGGTTACCTGCTGACGCTTCAAACAATTCACGAACCTTAAAAAGTTCAGGGTGATTATCTCCATGTACACTACAAAGTTTATTAAGCTTTTCACTTAAAAAAGGGATATTATCAGTGACATACGAGTGATGTCTTTTTTCAATATAATCACACAATTCATTTAGTTCCATCGAATCGATATATTTTGAATCAGGATCACTGGCCTGCACAGCACCTTCCAATTCAGGGAGCAAAGCAGAGATATCCACATTTGCTTTTTCACAGGCCTTTTCCAAACTGATACCACCACCGCAACAAAAATCGATATTGTTACGATCGAATATTTGTGCTGTTTTATAATTCACTTTTACAATCTCTCCCACAGTTACATTTCTATTTATTTCCATAGCTATTATTTTTTTGACAAAGATAAAAACATTTTATCAAAGGACAACAGGGTCTTTTTATAATTTTATTATACATTTGCACAAACAAACTTTTAAATCATTATTTATGAATTCTAAAAAACTTTGGATTGGTTTTATCCTTGTTATGGTAATTTCGTTTGGAATTCTTGGTTATTTTGGCCGGGAAATCTATCGTGAAAAACCTCCTATCCCCGAAAAAGTAATTTTGCCCGATGGTTCAGTTGTATTTACTTCTGCTGATATTAAAGATGGTCAAAATGTTTGGCAATCAATAGGCGGTCAGGAAGTAGGCACTATATGGGGTCACGGTGCTTACAAGGCTCCCGACTGGACTGCAGACTGGTTGCATAAAGAAGCGCTTTTTATTTTGGATACATGGTCGTTGGCCGAATTCTCACTTTCTTATGATGATTTAGAAGATGAGAAACAAGCACTATTGCAAAAACGTTTACAAAACGAATTGCGGAAAAACACCTACGACAAATCATCAAAAAGTTTAATTGTATCAAAAGTTC
This sequence comes from Bacteroidales bacterium, assembly GCA_041582875.1. Classification (GTDB taxonomy): domain Bacteria; phylum Bacteroidota; class Bacteroidia; order Bacteroidales; family F082; genus UBA6244. The sequence continues at coordinate 3,314 of JBFHGX010000165.1, forward strand.
GGGCTGAAGCGATTAAGAGCAACAGTGCACATTATTCCGGATTATTTATGAATGATCCCGACTTGGCTGAGTTACGCGAAGCATATGCCATCCCTGCTAACTCGATAAAAGACGAAGGCCGAATGGATAAAATGAATGCCTTTTTCTTTTGGGCCAGTTGGGCTACGGTTACAGAACGCCCCGGCAAAGATATTACCTATACAAATAACTGGCCTCCTGAAAAGCTGGTTGGTAATGAACCAACCGGGTCGTTACTTTTGTGGACAGGATTTAGTGTAATAATTTTGTTATTTGGAATTGGACTATTGGGCTGGTATTACGCCACTAACCGGGAAGAGGAGGCCAATCCAGATATTCCAAAGGTAAATCCTTTATCAGGGACCAAACTCACTCCGTCGATGAAGGCGACACTTAAGTATTTCTGGGTGGTAACAGCACTTATTTTGGTACAGATTTTCATGGGAGTTGTAACGGCGCATTATGGTGTTGAAGGACTTGGCTTTTATGGTTTGCCTCTGGCCGATTTTCTACCCTATTCCATTTCCAGAACATGGCATATACAACTGGCTATTTTCTGGATAGCAACTTCGTGGCTGGCTACCGGACTATTTATTGCACCCGCAATATCAGGTAAAGAACCAAAGTTTCAACGTTTTGGGGTAAACTTTTTGTTTATAGCACTATTGATTATAGTCGTTGGTTCGCTTGCCGGTCAATGGATGGGTGTCATGCAAAAACTAGGTCTTGTAGAAAATTTCTGGTTTGGCCATCAGGGCTACGAATATGTTGACCTAGGTAGATTTTGGCAGATCTTTCTTCTTATTGGATTAGTGTTATGGTTACTTTTAATGGGCCGTGCCATTTGGCCGGCATTGAAAGCAAAAAATGAAAACCGACATTTACTTACCATGTTCCTTATAGCATCAATTGCCATTGCTACTTTTTATGCTGCCGGTTTAATGTGGGGGCGCCAAACCCATCTTGCTATAGCCGAATACTGGCGCTGGTGGGTTGTTCACCTTTGGGTGGAAGGTTTCTTTGAAGTTTTTGCTACAGTCGCTATTGCATTTCTTTTTGTTCGGATGCAGCTGATTCAGACAAAGATTGCGACATCAAGTGTACTCTTTTCAACCATTATATTTTTATCAGGTGGTATTATCGGAACTTTTCACCATCTATACTTTACAGGAACACCAACTGCAGTTCTCGCTCTTGGAGCAACATTTAGTGCACTGGAAGTAGTTCCTCTTGTTTTAATGGGTTTTGAAGCCTATCATAACATAAGAATGAGCCGGGCTAAAGAATGGGTACTAGCCTATAGATGGCCAATCTACTTCTTTGTATCGGTAGCTTTTTGGAATTTCCTGGGTGCTGGAATATTTGGATTCTTAATCAATCCTCCAATTGCTTTGTACTACATGCAAGGGCTTAATACTACTCCAGTTCATGGTCATACCGCATTATTTGGGGTTTACGGAATGCTTGGAATTGGACTTATGCTTTTTGTTTTACGAGACATGGATTTAAACGCTGTTTGGAAAGAAAAAACCATACGTTATGCATTTTGGATGATGAATATTGGCCTCTTATTAATGGTTTTAATTAGTGTGCTTCCAGTTGGATTGGCACAAACTGTAGCAAGTGTAAAACACGGACTTTGGTATGCTCGATCCGCAGAGTTTTTAGAAAGTCCAACATTGGAAACAATAAGATGGCTACGTGCCATTGGAGATACTATTTTCGCGATTGGAGCTTTGTACCTGGGCTGGTTTGTTTTTGGATTAAAAACAGGTTGGTCAATTAAAAAGTAATCTTAAACAAAGCTGGGATGCATAACTATCCCAGCTTTGCTCTTTGCAACTTATTCTTCAAGATAGGTAAAAACATATATTCATCATTAATTAAACACTTCTGCAATCCTCAATATATATCCCGGATTTTCAGAAACGAAGCTTATTGCAATGAAATTGCATGATTTGCTATGATTACAATTCGGAGGTTTAATCCATTATCCAGAAAACAAAAACATGCACAGGTAAAAAATTACCATGATAAATAATTTCCTTATTGGTGCTTTTCCCTGTATGTACTTATCTCCAGAATCTGCCCCACTCTATTACTGTAAAACCATTTCGCTCAAAAGAAACCAGTGCCGGTTCTTCCAGCCCGATAAACTCATCTGTTTCTTCAAAGCCATAAAACAAGCGATTTATCTTATCTGGAGATACCGAGAAATCAAATGCTATTGCCTGGTCAATAATTTCGTTTGTTTGCGGATAAACCAGGTAATAATTGTTTTCGTTTAATAAGGGTATCCAGTATTCCAGGAAATCTGCTATTTCATTCGACGAAAAACTCCTGGCTGCCAGATTAGTTTAAAAATAGGTTGTTAACTCCGACTGTTCAACACACCATCCCTTCTCGTATTGAAAAATGTCGGGTTGGCGGCTCTCGTAAAAAAGAAAATTATATTGATCATTTATTTTTCCGTCAGTATCGACCGTTACACACTATTGGTTTCCGTATTCGGGAATCGATTTTGTTATTTCGCCACCCAGCGGAAACGAAATAGTCAAACACATATCCAGTTCCTCTTTCGGATATATATAAATGTTGGTTTTGTAAATTACCATCGATTAACACAGAGGTTTTATCATATCAGAATATGTAATGTAAATCATCAAAAAGTGGATATGAACAGTTACTTTATAAGACCAGATCATATTTTTATTCATGTGACTAAATTAATATTGCATAACTAATGGAATCACTGCTTATTTTCCTGCAAGAAACTATTACTTGATTCTGAATTAAATGATACTTTCAGAATCCTAATTATATTTTCTTTTTTCCACGTTAAATACTTAATAATATCGCCAACTCTATGCAGATAGATTGCAGTACCTAATGATGAGAAAATTGAAATTCTTTTTTCTTTTATATTCTCATCTTCAGGACAAACTAATTTTATAGAAAAGTTTAAATCGCTGTTTTCACATTTAAAATCAATAATTGAATTCATAATAATGATATCTGATGGAATTTTTGCAGATGTTACTTTCTGAGCTGAAGAAATCTTTCTTTTAAGTATTCTGATATTTCCGGGAGATGCAGAAAATTTACTTTTATTGATAGTAAGTTGTGTAATTTTTACAAAATCGTCAATAGGAATTATCATCATCTCTTATTTTTTCTCTTACCGATCTTTTCTTCTTGTCTTTTTATTTTTTTTTCGAGTCTTTTTTCTTTAATGCTTTTTTTAGGCTCCTTTAAGCCAATTCTTTTTTTTACCATTACATTTTTTATTAGAATTATTAATGAAATTTGGAAATTAATTAAAGGAGATTATAATTTAATGCCTATGTAATGAAATCTCCATCTGCTTCTGACTGGTTATGAATGTCTAATATTTTAATCGTATGTTCCTTTTCCCAAGTATAGTAACTAATGATATCATTGGTTTTTTGCAAAAAAATAGCAGAACCCAAGTTTGAAAAAACTGATACTTTGTTTTCTCTAACATTTTCAAATTCAGGATAAACCAATGTTAGTTTGAATGTAAAATCGTCATAGTCTGTCTTTATCTCAACCAAAGCCCCCATTGTAACAATGTTTGCTAACATCTCTTGCGGATTTACTTTTTGTGCAGTTAATACCTTTCTTTTAAGGTCTTGAATATTTTCAATAACATTTGAGTACTCTTCTTCTGCAACTTTTATTTGTTGCATAATTCTCTCGAAATCTAAGCTCGATATTATTCTTTCTTCTTGTTTTCTGGGTTCCATATTTTTTACTTTTTACCTTTAATTTTTCCATATCAATATCTAAGAATCTAAAGAAATGAATGATATAAATACTTCACCGATTTCAGTGGATACTGACGTTGTGAATCCATTTCTATTATAATCTCCAGAGGCGTCCACATAGATCATAACTCTATATATACCAACCCATTAAACTCTTTCGCATTTTTAAAATCAGATTATTACACTTCTTAATTAGCATCGTTTTTCAATTGTGTAAATCGTAATAAAAACAAGAACTAAGAATAGTCTGCTTTTATTAGTATTTCACATTTATAATTTAAACCAAAATGAAAGAGTGGAAAGGTAAAAACCTATCCTCTTCATTAATTTTTGGGTAGCCTACGGGAATTAGTAAAAAAACTACGCACGATTTTTACTTTTTAAGGCTATTCCCAAAAAAACCTCATTATGAATATGAGAATATAAGTCATTAAAATTTTCATGGCACCAATTGTATAATTCGTCCAATTCCTCAGGATCTGACCAACTAACACATTTCTGCAATTCCTTTTTATACAACTTTTCCCATAAATATACTTTGGGTAAAATTATTTTGGCATATTGGATCATAGCTGTCTGTTTTAATCAAATTAATCATTCATTTTTGATATGTTTCTCTTGATAAAGAATCAGATCATTTAAAGAGAGACCTTAGTTCATCAACTACCAATGTGGTTGATTAAGTTGCCAATCTACAATAAAACTGTTCTTGTTTTCAACATCTTGGGTTGAGTGTTTTACAGAAGAGCCAGATACTAAATATTGTCTTCTATGTTCATGCATTACATTTGGCATTTGATGCCAAATTCTTTGTCGCTGATGATTTAATGTTTCCATGGTATTAATTATTAATATATTTTTTGCCCTTAACATCAGGCTGTTTTTTTTAATCTTCTTTCTCTACTAATTCATTTTATTTTTAGGTTGTCTCATGATCCTAAATAATAAAATGGCATATCATTATGCTTCAAATTCTCATCCAACACCTTAATAGATTTTAGTCGATGTTTAATGAGATAAATTAATTGACAATATTTTAACTTCTGCTAAAAAATCGTATCCAACACTTTTATATCGTATCCGATGCAAATATAAAAATTATTTCATTACGTTACATTAATAAATTAAATAAACAATACAATTGAAGCATTATTAACCTTTATGATTGATTATCAGGAGAATTTATCTGACAGAAATAATCTTTAAAATTGATTCATTAATTGGAAAAATAAACGA
>JBFHGX010000166.1:0-8253 GCA_041582875.1 Bacteroidales bacterium
CCATCCAGGTTTTTTTGTTCTGAGTTAAGACCGCCATGGTAATGCGCATAAAGCGATAGTGCCGTTTCAACATATTCAGGCGTTGCACTTTCCATGTCCCGATGGGGCTTGTTGTATACAAAAAACCACACATAAGCACTGGCCAATGCGCCCAATATCAGGGTCAGAATTAAAAGTTGTTTGAAACGTTTCATAGTTGTATTAGTTGTTTGGAGCTCCGTCGGCAATCCAGATTTCAAGTTTTTTGATGGTGCAGTCATCCAGTTTACCTGCATTTTTAGGCATGGTCGACCAACCCGATTCATGTCGGATACTTCCCATCAGGCTTCCGTTATTCACTGCAGCTACAATGTTGTCATAACCGTCGAGTTGCACATTTCCACCGGCACCAATTCCGGTATGGCATGAGGTACATCTGCTCGAAATCACAGGAAATACCACCGTAGAATAGGTGATATTGGTCGTGTCACATGAGCTGTTTTGTGGATACAAATCTTCTTCGCTGTCGTAATAGCAACTGTTGAGCATAGCCAAGGCAACAAAGGCGGCAAAAAGGACTATAGTTTTCTTCATCTTAATCATTTGGAGTTCCGTTTTCAATCCATATTCTAATAGCAGCCAGGTCGCATTCGTCCAGCTGAGTAGCATTTTTAGGCATGGGTGCATAACCCGAAAGATGGGCTACCGAGCCATAGAGTTTCCCGGTTGCTGCAGCCGCAGCAATGGTTTGGTGGTCGGTGAGAAAAGTTCCTGCACCCGGATTGGCTCCACTATGACAGCCCGTGCAGTTGGTCTGTATCAACGGCCATACATGGGTGGCATAGGTAACGTTGGTGGTGTCGCAGGCGCCATCGCAACGGTTGTTCTTGGCTCCTTGTGCAATCCAGGTACTTACTTTTTGAATTTGTTCAGAAGTAAGGGGATCTGCCGGAGAAAGTGGCATGCGTTTTTCAGGATCTGTTTCTACCAACACCTCGTAAAGCTTACTGTTTCCCGGATTGCCTGGTACAACATCTCCAGTGTTGATAATGGAGGCGTAATCTACCAAAATTACCCCATCCTGGGCAGAAGCCTGATCGTGACAACCACTGGTGGAACAATTGGAAATCAACAAAGGGAGAATGTCATTTTCAAAATATACGGTATCCGGATCACATGGATGACCTGTGCCACCCCCTCCCGGAAAGACCGTATCGTTGGCCCAAATTTCAATGGTCCTGATTTCACAGGGAGTGAGTTTGTTCATGTCCTTAGGCATGGCATAATAACCGGGCTCATGGTTAACCGATCCCAGCAAAGCACCATTGTCAATGATGGCTGCCAAATGATCAAAATTGGTTAAATCCAAATTGTATTGAGGATTGGCTCCGCTATGACAAGAAAGACAGTATTTGTCAAAAATTGGGAGTACACTTTTAGTGAAAGTAACATCTGTGGTATCACAAATGGACTGATTGAGACACTCGTTATTGATGGCTCCTTGCGATATCCAGGTTAGTAATGCCGCTTTTTGCGATGCTGTCCATTGTGGATTGGGTGAGGGGGGCATGCGGTCATCACCATCTCCCAGCACATGATAAATGTCGCTCGATGCCGGATTCCCCAAGTTGATTCCTCCGGTGCGCATCACCGATAGGTAGTCTACCAAAACCACCCCGTGTTTATAGGAGGAAATATCGTGGCAACCCGATGTTCCACATGTTCCCAACAACATGGGTAGAATATCATTTTGAAAGTAAACGGTGTCTTCATGACAAATGTTACTCGTGATCACCTTATCGTCTATGATAGGATCTGGATCGTGTTTGCACCCGGCTTGGGCCAGTAGGATAAGTCCTAAAATGAACACCCAAAACGGCAATTTCTTTCGATTCATAATTTAGAATAGGTTTTAATAAAAACAAAATTAACGCAGATGTGGATTTGTGTTGCAACAACTTTTTAATTAACTAAATTTTAACATATTCAAAATGAGATTTTTCGGAAACGTTCTATAAAGGTAAAAAGAAATTGGTTCTGACTGGAATAAATCATAACACACCGGTGTCTAAGAAGAAAATCATTAAATAAACGAGAAATGAATATCAAAGGAAAATTATTATGGACAGTTGCAGTGGCTGTTTTTATGGTCTCTTCCATGGTGGCCCAAAATGCACAACGTACCGAAGTTCGCGAACAGGTTAAACAATATTTTGACGAACAAATAGCGCCTTTATTGGTGGAACAACAAACAATATATATCAATGCCTTATCCGAAGATGAAAAGGATCTCCTGGCTGAAGCAAAATCCACAATGAATAACAATGGCCAGAGAAAAGGTAAGGGACAAGGCAGGAACAGCGGTGTGAATCAAAACACTTGCTGGACTTCAGTCACCGAAATAGTAAACAATCATCCGGAGGAAAATGAAGCCTATCAGTTGTTCATTGAAGAACATAAAGCTTCTTGGGAAACTGAAATACAGGCCATTCACGATAAAAATCAAGTGACTCCCATGCGCAATTCAACAGGTGATTCTGGCCCTGGATATTGGATCGATCGCTTGGAAAATCCCGAAGCCTTGTTATTGCTGAATCCTGATCAACCTTTCCAACGGGGAATGAAATCGGGCAGCCGTAAAGGAAACAACAGAGGCAACGGTAATCGTCAAGGAGATTGCATGGGCAAAAGTAAAGGAATGGGCGCTGGAAATAATCAGGGTTGTGTTAATGGCAAGGCCGGACAAGGTCAGGGAATGGGTCCAAGAGGTTCACGTTCCGGCGGAAACATGACGATAGAACAACGTGCTGAAATAAAGTCATTTGTTCAACAAGAGGTGCTTCCTGTAATTGCCGAACAGCGAACAGCTTTCGATGTAAATTTATCCAACGAGGAAAAAGAAACCATCCAGTTGGCCCGTGAAAAAAGGGAAGTTCGAAGAGTCATGTTCAAAGCCTGGCACGATAGCGAAGATTTTGTTCCCGGTGAACGACGCAATGATCCCAATTTTGATAATATGCGTGCTGACATGCAGGCCAGTATGCAAGCTGTTCGAGACATCGCTCTAGCTCATCAGGCTGAAATTCGTGAGGCTTTGGATGCCATTAAAACCAACGAGCCTGCATGGGAAAACAAAATAGAAGAGATGATGGGTGAGCGTCCCCAAGGACGTAAATCCAAAGGTCAGGGTAGAAAAATGAACCCCATGAAAAAATGGGATACCCCCATGGCTTTCCTGATGTTCGATCCTGCAAAAGCAGATGCTGAAACCTTGCTCGACAACAACCGGCAAATGATGGTCACTGTTTATCCAAACCCTGTGGTTAATACGGGAACCATTAAAATCAATAATGCCATGGACAAAAACATCGTGGTGACCTTGTTTACCAAAGAAGGAACAAAATTGCAGGAGTTGTTTGCCGGACAAGCAAATCAGGATGTCTTTTCGGTACCCTTTAATACAACTTCTTTGGACGATGGCCTCTATTTGATAAAAATTGAACTCGATGGAGAACTAATCACACGTAAAGTGATGATAAAACATTAAAATAGAAATAATTAGAATGATGGATGGCGGTTTCAGCAATGGAGCCGCTATTTTTTATTGGGTTCACCGTAAATAGCAACCTCTGGTTTCTTATCAGAGGTTACAAATCCACGGTACATGCCGGATGTATTAAAAGGCATAGAAATATTTCCATGCCGATCCAACGCGATGATCCCTCCATCACCGGCACCGGTTTTTAAAACTTCATCAATCATATAATGAGCCGCCTGGTCGAGCGACAGGTTTTTGTATTTCATCAATGCGCCCACCTGAAAGGCGACCACATTGCGGATGAAATATTCACCATGTCCGGTGGCTGAGACAGCACAACTAGTATTGTCGGCGTAGGTGCCGGCGCCAATTACGGGAGAATCGCCTACGCGACCTTTCATTTTGTAGGTCATTCCCCCGGTTGAAGTTCCAGCAGCGAGATTGCCTTCTGTATCCAGGGCTACTGCCCCACAAGTACCAAACTTTTCATTAGTAGCCTTTTGTTTGACTTTCAAATAGGCATTCCAGCGACTTTCTGTAAAAAAATAACTGCTGTCGACCAACTGTATACCATGATCAAAGGCAAAGTTCTCTGCGCCCTCACCCATAAGCATCACGTGCGGACTGTTTTCCATAACGGCCCGGGCAGCCAATATGGGGTTTTTGATGTGTTTAACTCCGGCAACAGCTCCGGCTTCCAAATTATAGCCATTCATGAGGGACGCATCCATTTCATTGGTACCTTCGGCCGTAAACACAGCTCCTTTTCCGGCATTGAACAAGGGGGAATTTTCCATGACCTGAATGGCAGCACAAACAGCATCCAGACTTGTTCCCCCATTCTTAAGGATGTCGGAGCCTGCCTGGAGGGCTTCGGTAAGTTTTTCTTGGTATTGCTTTTCCAGCTCTGGCGTCAGGTTGGCTTTGGTGATGGTGCCTGCCCCTCCGTGGATGGCCAATGCCCAGGTGGGTTCAGGAGTTGTTGGAGTTGATGTACATCCCCACAAAAACAGTCCGATTACAACAAGTAGAAATTTGTTCATCTTGGTTTTTTTCTCAAATGTACTGAAAAACCAATTGATGGCGGTGAGTTGATTCGCGCCCGACTGAAGAGAATATGTTAGCATCACCTTGGTGATGATTTTTAATTCTTTATCAAAGTCCTGCTTTAAAAATGGGGTAAAAGCCATAGCCACAAAAACATCAAAGCTCAAAGGTGCACAAAATTATATCTATACCATTGTCTTGGTGCATTCTTGGTGTCTTTGAGCCTTTGTGGCAAAATAAGTTACCGCGGAATAATCACAAAATAGGGCAATGGCCATTCTGCCTCGATAAGGGGGTGCAAAGGAATAAGGCCTAAGCCCATTGCAGAACTCGTTTACATAAAAAAAACCGCCGCTTATGTCAAAATAAGCGGCGGTTTGTATTCGCATACCGGCTAATAATAAGCAGTTTATTTTAATACCTGAGTAGGATAAATTAAGTTGTCATTGCGATAGCCTGAAAAATCTTTGTACCAATCATTGTTGGCTGTTCCGCCACTTTCAGCCCAGTCAGCAAACCAGTTATAGGCACCGGTAATATCTTGAAATTCAATTACCCAATCAAAACCCTCAGCAATATTAATGGCCCATGGCAAGTTGTTGGAGGTAACAAAATAGCGACCTTCAGCAATAGATGAGTCATCGTCAAATTGTCCGAAATAGTCAGTGTCGAAGAGATCCGATGGAGCGTAGTTGGGCAAATGTACCTCAAGCCCGCGTTCACCTGGTACACCATTTACTGTGGTATTTACAATGATAAATGGGTTGAAACTTCCGATGTTCAATTCACTGTATGTGATGGCATTACTTGCAAATGCAATATTCACAACAACCGTTACCGGATCAATGTAATCATATTCCAGTTGGGTGTTTACACCAATACCGCCAGTGGTTTGTGGCATAACCCTGCGTGCATCGTCAAATACAATAATGGTGGCTTTACTTTGACCGACTTCAAGACCGTTTCCTGCTATATTAAATACAGTAGTGTTTATTACGTCATATCCGCTAACAGATACAATATCGCTTGGAGCAACCGTAGGTAGAGTAAATCCAAATCCGTTGTGATATGAAGCACCAAAGGCTCTGATGGTAAAAGTAGCGGTAATGTTTTGAATAAACTCGTTATCGTCTTTGTTGATATTAAAGTCGTAGTCGATAATCAGGTCATTAAAGTCGTAGTCTCCCTTTCCGGGCCACAAATCTTCATAGGCCACTGTACCCGCCAATTGCTCGTCGGTTCCGCCGCCACCGCCGCCGCTTTCGCCACATCCGGTGATAATTTCCTCAAGTGTAACGCTACGTGGGGTTTCAACAACCAGTTTAAATTCGTCAGTATCGTTACCCGAAGCCGTAACAGTTAAGCTTTGGTTGATGTTCAACTGATAACTTCCATTGTCTATTTCAACATCGTTTTTGTATAATGTATAAATTTTAGAAGCAACCATGGCGCCATCACCTGTGTTGCTGATGGTGAAAACAACGTCAGGATCAACACATATAGAAGAGACTTCAATAAACGGATCTTCCACAGTTGGGTCTGGAGGACAAGTTAATGCACCCGAATTTACTGTGCCTTCGTGAAAGCTCAGGTTAATGACTTCCGCCGCATTGGCAAAATCCCCGGCTGTGTGTCCGTTCAAATCTCCACCACCAAGGGCTATTTCAGCCATGGTTAAAAAATCGTTGACTGTCATGTTCTGGAATTCTCCATCAGCAAAAACCAATTCTCCGAGGTTATATTCATTGCTGGTGCCAATTCTTCCGGCTGCGCTATAATCGCGGTTAAGGCGTGCAGCAATAATTTGACTGGCCATGTTGCCCAGTTTGAAAGTGGGATTGGTATAACTTTGACTAAGTACAGCAGCGCCTCCGCCTTGTTTAAAGTTTTTTACATCTTCTGAACTATTGAAGGTGATGGTATAACCATCAGGATTTCCAACGACCAAATCACCGGGGTATATCTCGTCAAAATAGGCATCCCGAATGGATCCAACATTATTTCCGGCGGCTTTTTGAAACCAGCCTCCTTGAGAATAGCTGGCCATTCCCGTCAGATCGCAACCCACTACTGTCGTTGATTTTAAGCTGTTGTTGAAATTGAATGACAAGGTTTGGTTGCTGATGAAGACCATGTTTGGTCCTGTAGTTCCATTGTACGACAACCGCAATTCATTCAGGTACGAAGGAACCGTAATTAACGTATTAATGGTTCTTGACCCGTTTTCCGGATAACCACGGAAATACCTGACTGAACCATCTCTGTTGGTGATGATAAGGGGCTGTATTTCACCTTCAGTAGGTAGGGTAATGTTTACCGTTAAAGTCTGAGTAGTTTTCCAGTCAAAATCTGCAGGAACTACCAAGTCGTTCATGGTAGGTGTAGTGGGTTCTACCACGGTATTATCCTTTTTACAACTTGCTGCCACAACAATGACGAAGCTGATCAAGGCAATTAGTTTTAATGATTTCATGTTAGTTATTTTAGTTTTTGATCTTGTTTCAAATTCTGTGCCAAATTATTAAACGGTTGTTTATTAGGTAAATATATTGTAATATTTTATTCAAATTTACTCAAAATGGGATAAATGTGTATTTTTGAAACTGTGTTTTGAATTACTTTTTGCAAAGATGCAAAAGCCCACTTTTAGTTACCGTCAACTTAGTGAATCCTCGGTATCTTCGGACCTATGAGGCAAAAAAGTATTTCCTTGGTGCATTCTTGGTGTCTTTGAGCCTTTGTGGCAAAAAAAACGCTTTTTAAGAGCGCACTCAGTAACAAAGCACTGGCGTTAATTTTTTTGCGTGCAATAACAGAATACTTATCTTTGATCAAACTTCTGTTATTTAACCAAGAGATATATTACTGATGAATCCCGCTGAAATACTGAATTATAAGCTCATTATTACGGATAATTATACCCTCACCGTCTACTCAATTTTGATTTTATTGTTGATTATTCTGGTGACAGTAATGATTTTAAAGACCATCAAAAAGGTGTTTAATAGCTTGGTAAAACGTGATAAACTCGACTCCGGTTCAAGCAATAGCATCTATTTAATTGTCAGGTATGTGGTGTGGGTGGTGGTGATCATCATTTCCCTCGACACACTAGGATTTAAAGTGTCCATTCTCTTGGCATCGGTGGCCGCTTTGCTGGTGGGTGTAGGATTGGGATTGCAACAGCTTTTCAACGATATTTCCTCAGGCATTGTTTTGCTGATTGAGCAAAGCATCAAGGTGGATGATATCATACAACTCGACAATGGTAATGTGGGAAAGGTGTTAAGCATCGGTATCCGTACCTCCAAAATTAAAACACGTGACGATATCATCGCCATTATTCCCAATTCCAAGTTGGTTAATGATATCATTGTTAACTGGAGCCACATCGAAAAATCCACGCGTTTTTATGTACAGGTGGGTGTAGCCTATGGTTCGGATGTGGATTTGGTCAAACAGCTCTTGCTCAAAAGCGCAGCCAATCATCCTGATATTAGCAAACACCCGGCTCCATTCGTACGATTTATCGATTTCGGTAATTCATCCCTGGATTTTCAGGTCTATTTCTGGGTAACCAAAGCTTTTATAATTGAGGGTATCAAAAGTGATATCCGTTTCGAAATCAACCGGCAATTCGTACAAAATCACGTGCAAATTCCGTTTCCACAAACGGATGTTCACATCAA
>JBFHGX010000167.1:0-8110 GCA_041582875.1 Bacteroidales bacterium
GGTAATGGATATTGACAAGGGCTGACTTCCTATCCATTAATCCGTATTGAGTCAGGAGGTATTGTGGAAGATTCTCTTTAATTTGGTGATGGAGCTGATTGAGCAATTCACGCTGTAAAAAACCAATTCCCCGCGATCCCAGGCCGGAATTTTTCAGTTTTTCTGTCGTGCTATAGATTCCTTCCAGGCGAGGGCCTGTCAAGGCGCGAACCTCTCCGGTATCATCTTCTACTTCCGGATGAACAAAATTGAACTTATTACGAAAAATAGAAGGTTTCCCAAATATATAAAACGACTTGCCCACCAGAAAATGCCCCACAACCCAGCGTAGTCCTTTAAAAAAAACAAGATCTATGTTTCCCGTCTTATCAGCAACCGTAACCACCACATAGCTTCCACGTTTTACACCAGAAGTTTCAATACCCACCACTTTAGCACGGATTTGTACGTAAGCGCTGTCGTTGATCACGTCACGGATATTGACGACTTGACTTTTATCGACATAGCGGAAGGGATAATAATTCAACAGATCATCGTAGGTATGTATACCCAAATCCTTTTGGAGTAGTTCAGCCCTTTTGGGACCAACGCCTTTAAGATACATAATGGGGGTGTCGAAAATATCTGCCATGGAAATGTTTCAGCTTACTCAGCAAAATTAGGGATAATCTTGGATGAAGCAAATTATTAGGTAAGAAGGATTGAGGGACGGAGGGGGGGGGAAGGGAGGAAAGGCAAAAAGGGACAGGGGGACAGAGGGACGGAGGGACGGAAAAAAAGTAGGATAAAAAAAAACTCCTCGGGTGGGAGGAGTTTTTTTTTAAATGTGATTGCGACTTAGTACTGCCAGAGATCTTCCTCAAAGCGGAACATTTCCCGTTTGATTCTTTCAGATTCCAATAGGGCATCTACACCAGTAGCATAGGAATTGATACGACGATCGTACACATTTTGCTCTTTGTAGATATAACTATCGAACAGTCTTTTCCAAAACAGCTCATCATAGGTAAGGCGCATGGCAGAGTTAAACTCATTGAAAACCAAAGCCTGAGCCAATACTTCACGTGCTTGGGCATAGCTGATCCAAAACATAGGCTCAGTCACTTCCTGACCATCGCGTTCCTTAATCATCACCGGACAAAGTGCAATAATACGCACCATCATTTGGCTACGTTGCTTATCGAAATACCAATCTTCTTTTACCCTGAGGCGCATAACTTTGGTAGGATCGAAACTGGTAATAATTACCGTATCATACTCTTCGTAAGGAGGATAAGGCCGACGACCCATTTGAGGCAGGGTATCAGTTTGACGACCTACCACTTCGTTAAACGTAATGGGCACCAACAACTCATCTGTATTGGTCAGGTCGTAAGCCGTAAAATGACCACCTTCTTTTAGCGCGTCCAGGATCACCATAATAAATGATTTCCAGTTTTGCTGAACATCGAGTGGGTAATAGAATTTTTGGTTAAACTTTTGCCTAAAATCAATCTCTCTCCAGATACGTTTCGACCACATAACATCGGCCTTGCGTATGGTTGGAAAGGGAATTGGTTTTACATCCACACTCCACGATTCCTCGGGGAATAGCCCATCAATGGGCGCTTCATCAATAATCTGTGCCACTGACTGCAACGACAGCAACATGGAGAATGCGAATATGGCAACTAACAACTTTTTCATCCGATATAAAATTTTAATTATCTAAGTTCTAAGTTCACAGGATTCAAGGCTCTAATGGTGCCATCGGGTCCTTGTGATTGAATATTTTCAAAGAAGAATTTTTGTTTCGACTTTCCGTTTTTAATCAGGTTAACAACCTCAGGAGTAAATTGGTTACCCCTGATATTTTTTGGAATAAAGTCACCATTGATAATGGTAGCAAAGGTATAAGAGCTAACCGTGAAATAAAGGTCAAAATTAAAGTCTTCCATATTAGGAATAATCGCTCCTGCTGCCAATAATACGTTTTTATCAATAGAACCACCTGTTTGACCGGCAATTTGAGCAATTGGATCAGGTACACGTTTCACACGAAACTCTGAAGAACCTAACTGAAGTACTTTACCATCTAATTCGGCAGTAGCGCTAACCGTTGCTATGCTTTTTCTGGTAGGTTTTTTATCGATACGGACGATCCAATCATTGGTTTTGGGATCTTTTTTCAAAACACCAGTACTAATTACAGGACGAATTTTATCCTGAGGCAAACCAGGTGATGAAATAGACACTGGATTATCCACACCAATGTAGAACACATTCATTTTCAAAGGAGCTACAGTAAGTGCAGGAGGAGCAACAATATACTCGCCACTATAATCGTAGGTTTTAACAATTCCTGTACCAGGCTCGCGCATAATAATTTCACCAGCATATCTTTGAAGGCCCTCAGTATTTGTTGCAAATTCCAGATTAATGGTACCGTTCTCACCTTTTACCAGGCTAGCTCTCGACATATTAGCCTCAGTAACTTCATCCACACCCTGCAACACACGGCTTTCTAAAGGTGTTTTTGAATCATATGCAGCAACAAGCACCTCAGCCTCATATTTCTGACCTTTAAAGATGTATGTGCTCTTCGGAATCACTTTGGCTGCAACATTATCAAATTTAAAGTCCTTTTCACTAACCTGAGCATACAAGTAATTCAAGGAATTAAATTGTGCGGAGCGCACCTCAGCAATAATTTTATTGATAATTGTGATGTCAGCAGCCAGAATGGTATGGTAAAAATTATGCATTTCCCAGTCTTGACGATTTCCATCGGCATCGCGATAGGTTTCGTAGGTTTTTAAACCAATACGGGCAGAATCACTTGGCATAATACCTATTACCACCTTACGGAAATCGTTCATTCGTTTGGCCAACTCATAGGCTTCACCCTTCTGATTTGGGCGAACCATGTAGTTGGTGGTTTCGTTGTATTTATCCTTGGTTCCCACCGCTTTCAAGTTAAGGGCTTTACGGGGATGTCCATTGATAATGGTATCGCTGTAGTAAAGATTCATAATTTCTACAGAATCTTTCTTTTCGGCAACACGAACCAAGTCAAATTTAAGTTGTTCCAAATAGACCAACAGTTTTTCAGCTTCACCCTGAACTGTTTGGGCATCTTGCCAAAAGGGACCAACTTTTTCTTTATTTAAATTATACTGACCCTCAAATTTGGCATAGGAATCATCAATTTTTGCCGCTACACTTTCGTTGGTAGTCTCCATAGACTTGTTCACAATAAGGAACGCATCCAGAATCTCCTTAGAAACGTTTAGCGCCAGCAATGCCGTGAGTACCAAGTACATCATGGAGATCATTTTCTGCCGTGGGGTTTCTTTATATCCAGCCATTTTTAATAATTTTTTTTAATGGAAAAATCCGTTAATACACAAGTAAATAAGGTTAACCGTTCATGTTCATGGCAGAAAGCATATTGCCATAAACCTTATTCAGTGAACTCATACGTTGTGTCAGGGTTTCCATCTGACCAGAGAATTCGGCAGTTGATGAAGCAGATTGTTCAAGTTTAGCGAGGAAATCAGTCATAGTACCTTGCAGTTTCTGTGATGATTCAACAGCTTGGTTACTTCCTTGCAATTGAATTTCATAGATAGCATTGAGGGCAGAAAGATTCTCTGCAATTTTACGAAGCTGTTCGTTATACGCACCACCTTCTAAAGCTGTAAAGTCAAGTGCAGAAACTGATTTAGCCAGCAGGTCAGCTGATTTTTCATAGCTATCGGCAAGACTTTGAGCTGATTCGGTAGCAGCTTTAACTGTTCCGGCAAATACTTCAGTAGTAACAGCATCACGTTTCATGGTATCAGCAACTTCTTCATATGCACTGGCTAAAACAGAAGCGCCGTCGCTAACTTTTTTAACATTGTTGGCATAATCACCAGCAGCTTCAACATCTTTGTCAATAACCACACCCAATTGTTGAGCTGAACCAGAAGCAGATTTCATGTTTTTGTAGAATTCTTCAGAAACAACAGCTGCATCAGTAAAAGTATTCAGTTTGCTAGCGTTATCAGAAAGTTTTTCCATACCTGCCCCGAGTTTCTCAATGGACTTTTGATCGATTTGAGCTTTTTCGAACATATCATTCAATCTTTCAGAAGGAGATTTTTTAAGCTCTTTGTCTTTTACACTTCCGTACATACCAGCCAATTCAGGATAAACGAGACTCCAGTCGGGCTCAATAAAAGGTGGTTCAAATGCGGAAAGGAAGAAAATAAGACCTTCTGTACCCAGACCTACGATCAGCATTTCATCTGCATAAGGATAATGGTTAATTTTAAACAAAGCACCAATCAAAACGATTGTGGCGCCCCATCCGTAAACGAAACTCATTACCTTTTTATACTTCCTTGATTTTACAAAACTAAATAAGCCCATGACTTTTTCTTTTAAATGTTGGATTATTGGTTTGAACTATTAATTATATACTCTCGATGCTTTATTTGGATTGTCTCCCTTGTTACGTCCCAGATAAGGTTGAATGGTACGGAATCCCACATACGATTTTGAGGTATCCTGGTATTCAAAAGCTCTGGTAGTTACTTGCAAATAATAGGCAATATCTTTCCATGAACCACCTCTGATGACCTTACGTTTCATTACTGCAGGGTCGTCTTCTTTGGCATTATAGGTATAATTGGGGTTCATGTCCCATGTAAAATTATACGAAGAAGGATCGTAGGCACTGTTGGTCCATTCGGCCACGTTACCGGCCATATCATACAAGCCCCAATCGTTAGGTGGAAAGTGAGCCGCAATTACAGTACGTAATCCACCATCGCCAATATAATTTCCTCTTTCAGGCTTAAAGTTAGCCAAGAAACACCCCTTTTCGTTGCGAGTATAAGGCCCTCCCCAAGGAAAGGGGTTAAGTGCATAACCACCACGAGCAGCCCATTCCCATTCGGCTTCGGTAGGAAGGCGGAACTCGGCCAAGGCTACTTCACCTTTTTTAGAGCGCAAATGTGAATTCAGGTATTCTGTTCTCCACACACAAAATGCGCGTGCCTGTTTCCAGTTAACCCCTACAACAGGATAGTTATCATATGCGGGATGCCAAAAATACTTTTCGGTCATGGGATCATTAAAAGAATAAGTATAGTCATGAATCCATGCCAATGTATCGGGATACACCGCTATGGTTTCTTTACGGACATATACCGAACGGTCGCGCAAACCCTGAGGACGGTTAGCTAGACCAGCATTTCGGAAATCGGCATCTTCTGAAAAATCCTTTTTTGCGGCGGCATGCAAATCAACCCAATAATACTCATACATAAGTTTACGGGTATCAATTTCTTTGCGGCGGAAGAAACGCTCATGTTCGGGAAGATACATTTCCTCCAGCACATCACGAACATCCTGATCTTCACTATTCCACTCGATGTCGGTTCTCCAGTTTAAGTATGGAGGATCGTACACCTCACCGGTTTTTTCGTTTTCCTCGATAAGATAATCTTCCGGACGCACGTCACCAAGCATGGTACGGGCAATGGAATCGCGTACCCAGTTAACAAACATGCGGTACTTATCGTTGGTGATTTCGGTTTCATCCATGTAGAAAGCCGAAACAGAAATTGTTTTTGGCTGTATCAAATTACTATGGGTAAGATCTTCATCACCGGCGCCCATGGTATAGCTTCCCTGCGGGACAAAAACCATTCCATATGGATCGGGTTGATAAAATGGTTTGGAATTTTTTCGGGTTCCAACAAGTTCACCATTTCCTGAGTTGCTGCAACTACCCAGAAATACAATGGTCAACAGGTATAAAATCAGTCGTTTCATTATTTGAATTTTGATTTATTGCGATTATTCCTTTTAACTTTCACTTTTCAGGTGGCCAAAAGTAGAAAAATAACTTCTCCAATTTACACCATGCAGTCGATTTTTACTGCAAAAATTAGAGATACCTCGTATTTTTATAACTCGTACGCGATTTGTCACCTTTTATTTTAAAACAATAACTTAAGTTAATCTCATGACTTCCAGGGACGCCGTAACTCATAGTATTCACGTCATAGGAGTATCCAATACCAAAATCTTTGAAACGCATTCCGATCAGTATTCCTACTGATTCTTGAAGGCGATAATTGAGGCCTCCCCAGAACTTGGCATTGTAATTAACGACGGCACTTAGATTATATTGTGTTGAGATTAAATCACTTTGGATAAGGAAAGAGGGTTGAATTTCAAACCTCTGATCATTGGGGAGTAAAAAATTATATCCACCTATAACATAAAATGTTCTGTCAGTTGAAATTTGCCCATCGGCACCTTCGCCAGCAATTTTTATGAAAGTAGATTTTAACAAATCGGTAACAGACAAGCCAAGATAATAATTATCGGCCGACTTAAAATAAATCCCGGCATTGGCATCCAATCGCATATCCCCAACCGAACTTTTAGCGATTAAAGGATCACCTTCGTCAACAGGCCGGTACATAGAGCCATCAATTGTTCGGTTTTTCAAATCAATTCCTAAACCGATACCCAACGTACCAAAAGCTAACTCAGCATGATAAGAATAAGCCAAAATCAAGCTGATATCACTCCAATTGTAGGTGGCCTTATCTTGGATAATGGCACCTCCCAGTCCACCATGGAGAAATCGGATGGGAGCATCAATGGTTACCAAATAATCCTCCGGTGCTGCATTTTCGCCAGTCTTGCTATCTTGCATTCCGGCCCACTGCTGTCGGAAGATTCCATTAACACATATTCCCTCACTCATTCCGGCAAAGGCAGGATTGAATGATGCTTGAGCATTACGATAATGGGTAAATTGTGGTGCTTGTTGTGCCTGAAGGCCTACGCCCACAAGCAAAAACAAAAGAATAGATATATAGGTAGTAAGTCTTTTCAAGTCACTAATTAATGAAGTGCTAAAGTATATATTTTCATCGTAATAACTCCCAATTGCCAATAATTGTTGTCCTATTGACACGCTTTTTGCAAAAACGGTTGCAGAACACTTTGTCATTATATTATAGTTTTAAGTTTAAACCTATTAATTTGATGATATTTAGGTCCTGAAGACTGCAAAATACTTTGGTACAAGATAAACCCGTCCACAACAAAAGACAGTCTCATTTTAAACCGAAAAAGATCCATTACCTCTTGAAAATATTTTTTATTGTCGACCTGTTTAATTCTTCCAAGGGATAAGTGTGGCACAAAATTTTGCCGATCGCGCAAAAATCCAGCATGATGCAGGCCATTGAGTATACCTTCACCCATAGAAGCCATCTGCAAGGGATCAGAGGAGCCCAACCACACCACACGAGGCTGATACGAGCTTCCAAAAATACCCAGATGATCTAATGAAAATGGAAATGAGACTTGTTGTTTAGCCACATGATCGAGCACATTTCTAATAACAGGTATTTGATGGTCTTCGGTCTTGCCTAAAAATTTGAGGGTCATATGCATAACCGTAGGTTCCACCCAGGTGATCCTACTTCCTGACAATTGACGCTGAAAGGCCCAATATTGGTCTAAAAACGCTTGATCAGGACTAACTTTTATAGCAACGAATAATCTTTTCATAAAAAATTGCAGCAAATGTAGAAGATATTTAGAAAAACTGCTACATTTGCACCCTCAAAACTGAAAACAGTTTGTTGAAATGATGGGGGATTAGCTCAGTTGGCTAGAGCGTTTGACTGGCAGTCAAAAGGTCAGCGGTTCGATTCCGCTATTCTCCACGCTAAAAATCAAGGCTTTACAGAAATGTGAAGCCTTTTTTTGTCTGGAGTGCCCTTCGGTAGTGTACCATATGGCACTTTTCCATTCACTAAAAATGTATTTGATTTAATATAAGTTATTTACGATAATTGAAACCGCTAAATTTATGTAGCATTGATGTCTTCGGGTCTGTCACATTAATTATTCAAAGCCAAGATTATTTTTACATTAAACCACTGGGATAGTTTTCTGAATTCTCGGGATTCCTGAAATCATAGTCTCACTGATTTAATTATTCATATCGCAACCCTTCTGCAGGATTCCTCGAAGCTGCTTTCCAACTCAGGAAACTCACAGTTAATAATGCAACTCCTAATGCCAATATGCCAGCTATCGCAAATATCCA
>JBFHGX010000168.1:0-8043 GCA_041582875.1 Bacteroidales bacterium
GCTGGCGGTAATTCGTCTTTGTTCATTTTTATAACATAATCGTTCATGGCATTCATCTGTGAACCATCAGCTGTATTTACTGCCGGGTAAAATGCTTCTTCAAGAGGTAATCCTATAGGGCCAATAACCGAAACCGCTAATATAGCTTCCAAGTCAGTTTGTCCTTTTTGTTTAAAAATTCGTGGCCCTAAGCTAGCCGACATACTAGGATCTGAGAGCATGTTAAGGTTTTCTTTATGGATTTTCTCTGCTATTTGTCTAAATTTTTTGCCATCAATTTTTAGGTTTGTTTTGGGGTCATATGTTTCTCCAGGAGCTATTCCAAGGGGAGCAAAACAAGCTAGCAGTTCTCTATCCATCTCATCATTCTCGTCAAAAGTGCTATGGTTAAAAATGAATTGCATTACTTCAAGAAAATTATTCTCAAAAATATCGAGATCGGTTTTTCCAACTTCAGGGAAAGAAATCTGATTACTTGGAATAGGATCTTTACCTAGATATTCTGAAAGCGACTGCATGCTAATCTGACCAATTTGTTCAACCACTTTATTAAATCTTTCGGGCTCGTTGGCATGTGGCATTACCCTGAAAATAACTGAAACAAAATCGCCATTAGCTTTAAAAACGTCATCGATACCATCAATAGAATCACCACTATAATTTTCTGTTCGTTTACTATAGAACACAATTTTTTCGTCTTTCTGAAAATCACCTTGTCTAGTTGATTTTGGTACATGAACATAATGGTCATAGGCTGTTACCATTAAGGATACATATTTTGAGTCGAATTTAGGAAGGTTTACCACAAAAGCATCCTTTCTTAAATCCAGCATGATACCGGTATAGAAAGAATCATTATTAGGTCGGGCGATATCCCTCATAGTGTGATCCTTTAGCTTTGTGTCTGCTTGCAAGGTATTCCATCCGCCTTGAGTAATAGCAAATTTGTTATTTACATTGTATAAAGCAACATACTGATATGCTCTCTTTACTATGTTGTCTACTTGGCTATCTGTCAGAATAGCAAACCCGTTTTCATCTGTTTTAACGGAGTTCTTGTTATTGGAAGATGTGTTACAACCTGCAAATAACAACACAAATAATACTATTGATGCTAATTTGATTTTTTTCATAGTTCGAAAATTATAGATTAAAATGAGTATATTTTTTAAATAAGGTTAATTGTAAACTAAATTAAGAAGTAATACATAGAATTATAATTGCTTAATTTTATTAAAATTATTATTAAAATTATTATTAAAATTGCACATCAACTATTGAGTAGTCATTAGTACTCTAAACAAAACTACAAAACTTTAAAATTTCATTGATGACAATTCATCAATCATAATATCTATTAAATGGGAACATTCAGAACACCACAATTGCAGCTTTTCCATAGTGTGCTTCAGCTAGCTAAGAATATAAGCCAGTATCAAGAAAATATTTTGCAAGAATTTAGTATTTCGCATGAGCAGTTGAATATATTAATAACACTTCATTATGATTCTTGTGAATCATCATTATCCCTTGTGGAGATTCAGGAAAGAATGGTTTTATCAACAACAAACACAAGTAGGTTGGTTGATAAGCTAAAGGATAAAAACTTGGTTGAGAGAAAGGTTGATCAGAAAAACAGAAGAAAAGTAAAGATTCGAATCACAGACAACGGAATTAACATAGTAACAAAAGCTGTCGAAAATATTAATAACTCTTCTGAAAGAATAAAATCTGAGATTTCAGACAGTGAAGCTATAAATTTGAATCAAAGAATCTCTGAAATCAATGAACTTATATTAGATTGGCATTAATTTTTGGATACTCATCTACTCCTAATGAACGCCAACGTTTGGCGGTATGAAGCGTAGCGGATTGCTTGGCTGCTAACCTATCCCCCGTTACTGACCTTGCCAGCGGGAACTGAGCTTGCAAATATCACTGAAGCCGCTATGTTTTATGACCGCGTGTTACCGCCAGTACTTCATTCTTTATTTAATTTCTTGAGTCGTGTTTGATAAGATTGAAAATAATTTCTTTGTGTTTTTTCATCCAAAAAAGAAGAAAAAGTTAATTTTTCAACTAAACCAGTCTGATTAAGCATTGTATTTATTATTTCATCATAAACTTTTTCATTAATCCCGGCGTTTTCTGATAAAATTCTAAATTGTGAAATGACTTTACCTTGTGTCAAGTTTTTTGGTAAAAGTCCATCTTCTAATGCGAAATCCTTGTCCTCAATATGTATCCTGCTATTTAACAAATCATAAGCCGGGCTTAATTTAAAATCTCCCATTGAGGTTTCTATTAAAGAAAAATTCTTAAAATGAGCATCTCCATTTGAAAATAAATAATTGAAAATTAATACCTTCAATAGCTTTGGGGCTTCTAGGAGGTAAGCAGGAACAAACTTTTTCATTATTTCAAATAATTCAAGATAATTTCCAGAATACTTATAGTGCTCACCATGTGTTTGCGGTGTTCTTCCTGAAAGTGAGGCAAAATCCTCTTGTGCTAATTTCGAACCATCTTCTTTTAAATCAAATCTTTTTGTAATATATGCAGGAGAACCATTCTTGAAAAATATTAATGCATTTTCAGCTACTTCTATTCCAAAAGCTTGCTTCGCAATTTGCATTGTTAAATGTTCATTCGCTGGCATACACTCTAGTCTTTTTCCTGCACTCGGAATTGGTTTAAGAATATATTCTCCTTGCTCTCCTTCATTAATTAGCCGTAATTTGTTTTTATCAAGTAACACTGAAAATTTCTCTTGCACCCCAGAAATTGACATTCGTTTTCGATTGTTATTAAATAGCTCATCTGTTTCTGAATTTGACGCCGGCGAATCATAAGGCAATATGTGATTCACTTTTCTCCCTTTAAATACTTTAGATAGACATGCCCTGCTATAAGTTGTATGACCTTCAGCTAAAGTACCTGGACAATATTTAATTTCATTTAAGATCATACAATTATTCTATTTTAATAACTTTTATTGCTCCGATATTATCATTCTTTGCCGTTGTAAGAAGTAAACCAAAATAATCGTTTAAGTCTAACCTATTAAGCTTACAAACGATCTGTTTATTTGACCCCTCTGGTAGCATATTATAGAAAAAAGGAAATAAAAAATCTGAATGATATTCTTGTTGAGATTTTGGCAATGTTAAACTAATCGCAGGTTGGCTTATATCATTTATCCATGAATTATCATATTTAAAGGTAAAAGAACCATTATCATGCTGAATTAACATGCCTGCTTCTTGGTTCTTATAAAGTATTTTAGCCTTTCTCATTTGTTATTTTAGTTTTAACCTTTAAACAAACTTCCAATCCTAATACATCTGCTATTTTCTGAATAGTCTGTATAGTAGGGTTACCTTTACCACTTTCAAATTGTTTAAGTGTTCTTAATCCAACTCCTGAAAGTTTTGCCAAATTTTCTTGGTTAACCTTCAGGTTTTCTCTGCGTTCTTTTATTGTATTAATTAAGTTCTCAAGGTGCATAATATCGCTCTTTTATTTGTAAAAATATAAAATATTCCGATTTTAAACAAGAATAGAGCAATTAATTGCACTTTTAATTGAAATTAAAGTAAGGTTGTTTGCAAATTCATGCCAGTAGTGCAATGTATCGCACTTTGCCTGTATTGGCGGTAACGGGAAGCATATGCTTTGTGGCGGACTTTTAAAGACAAATCTTTCTGCCCACACTGATTTATATTTGGAACTAAAATACTCATTTTCATAACGTAACCCGCCATAAAGTATGATGCAATGTGTGTGCCCAGCATGAGCTGATCACACCCATCTGAAAGCTTTGAATAAATTCCGAAAATACAAATAATTTTTCGGAATTGAGAAGATTTATTTTGGGTGAGTTCGAAATATTCCAGAGAGTGAAAGACTCTTATGCGCCCATTTGACAGTGGGAAGCATTAGCAAGTTGCACTTTTTTCGAATGAAAAAAGTAGTGGTCAGGAGTGATTCTGGCACTGAAGGAAGCAAGACTGCAAATTCTGGTACTGACGAACAGAAACGACATATGAGGCATAATTAAGCGGGTAAGCAAGCACATCTTTGCAACGCCCAATGAATACCAAAAGCTTAATTATGTAGATGTCGCAGGCATTGGAAGAAGGAATAAGCTCTTACCTGGGGAGATCTTGATAATCACGGGTGATATAATCAAGAAGTCAGCAGAGGTCATATTAGTTACCAGTAACGAGCTGTATCTCTATAAAACGAGTGAATACGGAGGTCTCACAAGGTGATGAAGGACTGAACGATAAGTTGTTCCAAATGTAACAAGGAAGCTTCCGTATTGCGGTTCTAGCCTTGTTTTAAGCGGAACAGGGAATGGAATATTTATAATGCTAAAATGATTGAACAGATTTTAAGACGCAGTAACCTGCTACGAGCCATGCACCGTGTTCAGAAGAACCACGGATCGACAGGGATAGACCTGATGCCAGTAGGCGAATTAACGAATCTTATGTCAGTAGACAGGGATGAGTTAGCCGAAAAGGTTAGGACAGGAGCGTACTTACCGCAATCCATTTTAGGGGTGTCGATTTCAAAAGGAAACGGCAAAACACGACTTTTAGGAATACCCACGGTTACAGACCGATTACTTCAACAAGCCGTATTGCAAAAGATCAATGCGTACTTTGAGTTTGAGTTTTCGCAGCACAGCTACGGGTTCAGACCCAAGAGAAGTGTTCAAAAAGCCGTTTTAAAAGCACAGGGGTATATCAACAGTGGAAATCAACACATTGTTAATATCGATCTGAAATCCTTTTTTGACGAAGTAAACCATGTCCACTTACTTCAACTAATCTATCGTAAGATAAAATGCCAACAAACCATGCGCCTGATCCGCAAATGGCTACGTGCCCCCATTCAAATCAATGGTAAACTAGTCAAACGCAGGAAAGGAATACCGCAAGGGAGCCCACTGAGTCCATTGTTATCCAATATTTTGCTGGATGAATTGGACAGGGAGCTGGGAAAGCAGGGGCTGCTATTTATTCGCTATGCAGATGACTTTAGTATTTACACTAAAACAAAAGCAAGCGCACGCAGGGCAGGGAATGCCATCTTTAAATTCCTTAGAGATAAATTACACCTACCCATCAACCGTGATAAAAGTAGCTTATGCAGGCCAGCAAACTTTACAGTACTGGGATTTGGTTTCGTGCCGACCTACGTAAAGGGCGAAAAAGGCCAATATCAACTGATAGTATCCAAGAAAAGCTGGGATAACTTAAAGCAGAAGCTCAAAGTCATCACCCGAAAAACTACTCCAATGAGCTTTGATGAACGTATACAAAAACTCAGTTCAGTACAACGAGGATGGGTGAATAACTACCGTATGGCAAGTATTCACAACAAACTCAAAGAACTGGATGGTTGGGTACGTAACCGTCTTAGATACTGCATATGGCATGACTGGAAGAAACCTGAAAGGAAAAGGAAAAACCTAATCCGATTAGGAATTAAGACAGGTCAAGCATATGCATGGAGCAGGTCACGTATGGGTGGATGGGCGATCGCACAAAGCCCTATTCTAGGTACTACCATTACGCTTGATAGGTTGAAGAAAAGGGGATATGTGTCTACGCTGGAAATCTATAAATTAATTTCCCCACAACTTAACGAACCGCTGTATACGAGAACCGTACGTACAGTGGTGTGAGAGGCGCACTCCGTCATCTAATGATGGCGGAGCCGTCTACTCGATTAGCCCCAGTTTTTCTTCTAGTCGTAATGGAATCTGCATTTCGCAATAAGAATTTCATTTTCCTTTATGGCGTATATAAGTCGGTGTTCGCTGTCAATGCGTCTCGACCAGAAACCTTTGTATTTATGTTTTAATGGTTCTGGTTTCCCAATTCCGCAAAATGGGTTTCTTGAAATATCTTTCAATAATTCATTTATTCTTTTCAGGGTCTTTTTGTCGGTTTTTTGCCAATACAAATAGTCCTCCCATGATTCGTCTACAAAAATGTACTTCATTCTACAATAAGTTCTTGTTGAAATGAAGACCCACTTTTTAATTTCTCAATTGCCGAGTCTAGTCTGTTTTCATTTGTCTTGGTAGACAATTCATGTTGTGTGGCATTCAGAGAATTATATTCTTCTAATGAAATTACTACAACTCCAGAGTCTTTGCCTCGATTAATTATCAAGGTTTCAAAGTTTTGAGTAACGTTGTCAAGATATTTTTTTATATCTTTTCTGAAGTCTGAAATTGATGTTGTTAACATAACTTTATATATTAGTACAAAATAAAGTACAAATATAAGTACAATGTTTCGATTTTCAAAATAGATTTCCTTTTCCTTAAATTGGCTACAACGTGTAGCATATACTTTTGTGGCGCTTTTCGAAGACAGATCTTTCTGACCACGACAATTGTGATTCGAAACTGTAAACGTGAATTTCAAACCGAAATTAGCCATAAAGTATGATGCATTGTTACCGCCTGTGCATATTTATCTTTTAGTCAGTAATTCGAATAATCTTTCATTAATGTAAAAGTTTCCTGTTCCTAATTTGTCTTTTCTTAACATTCCATCATCTGACATTTTATTTAGATAATTAGCAGCAGTTAGTCTTGATACGCCTAAATCATTGACAACAAATTCAATCTTTGTGTACGGGTGTTTAAATAAATTATTCAATAAATCCTGACTATAGAACTTGTAATTATCTCTTAGTTGATGTTTATAATCAAGCATTAAGTTTTTTATTTTTTTGATGAGTTCAATAGTTTCTTTAGCTGTTTCTTCAGCTCCCTTTATCATGAACAGAATCCAATCCTCCCATAAGTTTTCATCTCTCACTTTTTGAAGAAACTTATAATATTCAGACTTGTGCTTGATGATATAATTACTCAAATATAAAATCGGTAGATTTTGTAGTTTCTCGATGATTAAGTAAAGAATATTTATAATTCTGCCTGTTCGTCCATTTCCGTCATAAAATGGGTGAATGCTTTCAAATTGAAAATGAATTATCGCCATTTTTATTAATGGGTCACAATCCTGCAAAGAAGAGTCATTTATGTACCTTTCAAGGTTTGCCATTAATCTCATTATTTCTTCATAATCCTGAGGCGGAGTGTATATTGTTTCTCCAGTTGCAGCATTTTTTAAAGCCGTTCCAGGTAATTTTCTAAAGCCAGCGTTGTTGTCTTCTAGTACTTCTTGAATTTGCAGAATAGTTTTATTTGTCAGTATTCCATTTTTAGTAATTAGTTCGAAGCCTTTTTTTAAGGCTGATATATAATTTTGAACCTCTTTTGCATCAAGTGATTTAAATGCATCCAAATTCAATCCTGACTTATACAAGTCGTCATGGGTGGTGATAATATTTTCAATAGCAGAACTGTCCTTTGCTTCTTGAAGACCTAATGTATTTATCAATATATTCTGATTGGGAATAGTCGAAGCAATCCCTTTTAACTCTGCTAATGCTGCATGTGCAGATGGCAAAGCTTTTAAAATCTTTTTGGTTTCTACGTCAATATTTAACGGAAGTTCTTTTAGTCCCCAATTAGTCATGTGTAAAGTATTTTAGATAATCTATACAAAGATAGTGTGTTTTGTATAGAAATTGATAGATTCTATACATTTAAAAACTGATATGTCTAGAAATCGCTATTTTTCATACAGACTATTCTTTCTTTGTGCATAGGCGTTAACGGTTTGAATATGATGCGTGCCGCATTATTTTCTATAATTTTTCTTTAATTTCTATATCGTTAAATTTACAATTCATTTTCTTTGAATGACTAAACTGCGGTATGCATTATATTTTTTGTTGAACTAAACCTCTCTACGTTCGGTGGTTTTACTTGACCGCCGAATTGTAGAGAAGTTGCACCTTTACAGGATAATAAATTAAACAGTTATATTATGACAAATTTAAAAAAAACTACGATCAGGAAGCCGACCTTCGTAATTTAAGTTCCCGTACACGTGCGAGTTATTGGTGGCACATCAACGATTATCAAAATTTTCATCAAAAAGACCCTCA
>JBFHGX010000169.1:0-8040 GCA_041582875.1 Bacteroidales bacterium
AAGGAAGAAGCCAACGTCATCAACAACATTGCCATTATTTACAGCGAACAAGGCATTTATGATACAGCCATCAGTTATTACCAAAAAAGCCTAGAAATACGTGAGGAAATGAACGATGCAAATGGAATCATTGGTTCATTAAACAATATTGGCAACCTTTACCAGGGACAAGGAAATGATGAAAAAGCATTGGAATATTTTAGAAAAGCCATGGATATTTCCCAACTGGTTTTTCCTGAAAAGAAATTCCCAACGCTTCTGTCGAGTATGGCTAAAAGTTATTCCGAAATTGGTGAGGTGGCCGAAGCCGTTACCTATTATCAAAAGGGAATTGAAGCTTCCAAGATGAATAACGATGTGCGTTCTGAAATTAACAGCAGGACAAATTTAGCCAACCTGTATATTGGTTTGGGTTCAACAGATCAGGCGATTAGCTTGTTGACAGAAGCCATAGTCTTAGCACAAAACAGCAAGTTGGAATACCTGGAAGGGGTGATTAAACTCAACATTGGAAACGTCTATTTTCAGTTAGAAGACTTTCCAGAAGCTGCGCTGTATTACAAATCGGCATTGGCGGTTTATTACAAGACCAACGATTTGGAAGGCCAAATCAATGGGCTGATCAATATGGCCCTAACCGAAGAGAAATTGAACAGGTCAGATTCTGCACAAATCAGATTTTCGCAAGCCAGAGAAATTGCGGAGCAGATTAATAAACCTGATTTCCTTGCCATGACTTCCAACTATTTGGGAAAAAACTATTTGCAAAAAGGAGATGTTAAACAGGCCGAACATTGGCTCAAAAATGCACTTCGCGTGGCCGAAACCCATGATGTTGAAAGAGAATACTATATGGCCAACTACAATTTGGGTTTGTACTGGTTTAAACAGGATAATTTTGAAAAATCCATTGGGTTTTTTAAAAAGGCACTTCAAAAGGCCAATGAAATGCAATCGGTGATTCTGCAAAAAGATGTCGCCGAAAGTCTTTGGCAAGCCTATCAACAGGTGAATCAATTTGAGCAAGCCCTTGAGACACTTCAGTTGTATAATGCACTAAACGACAGTATATTCAACGAAGAAAAACAAAAGCAAGTGATGGCGCTGGAAGGGAAGCTCAACCTTAAAATGAAGGAAAATCAAATTGCCGGTCAAGCACAACTTATCGCACAACAAAAAAAGATTCTGAAACAGGAAAAAAACAATAAGATATTCATCGTCATTGTTGCAGTTCTGGCCATTGGGCTTCTCATTATTTTCTATAGCCGTGAGCAAATCCGCCGGCAAAAGGAAAAGGCCGTTCTCATTCAACAAAATCTCACCACTGAGCGTGATTTGCTACAGCTTCAAATGAATCCGCACTTTATTTTTAATGCGCTCAACTCCATTCAATCGTTTATTTCGGAAAACAATTCCTTTGAAGCAGAACTGTTTTTGTCAAAGTTCGCTCGCTTAATGCGATACTATTTGGATAGTTCATCCAAAAGGTGGGTCGATTTTAACGATGAAATTCAAGCCATTGAGCTAAATCTGGAATTGGAAAAACTTCGCCTCAACAACCAGTTTGAGTATAAAACCATCATTGACAATAGCATTGAAGCCGATGAAATTCAAATACCTCCCATGTTGTTACAACCCTTTATTGAAAATGCCATCAAACATGGATTACGTCCGAAAAAAAGTGGAGGAATGTTGGAGATTGGTTTTAAACAAGGCAACGGTTTTTTGTTTTGCTATGTTGAAGACAACGGCGTTGGACGAGAAGCAGCTACAAAACTTAAAAAACAAAAGCCCGGCCATCAATCAAAAGGTGTCGATCTTACGCGTAGCAGACTGGCATCATTCACCACAAAGGACAATCCCAGAATCATGCTTTCCTTTATCGACCTGAAAGATAAATCAGGAAATCCAACAGGCACCCGTGTTGAATTGTTTATTCCTTTCCAATACATGTAATCAGGTAATTTGATTTTATTAAATCTTACGCATGTAATCGTAAAGATCGTCCTCCTGATGAATACCTAACTTTTTACGCAAGCGATACCTGGCACTTTTAACACTTGCCGGTTCAACGTTAAAAACAGTTGCTGCTTCTTTGATATTCATATTAAGACGAATGAGCGCACTTAACCTTAAGTCATTAGAACTTAATGTTGGTGCTTTCTCCAATAGTTTGGCAAAGAAATCCTGGTTAACCTGCTCAAAATACATCTTGAATAAGTCCCAATCTTTTTCAACATTTAAGCTCCGTTTAATTTGTCGTTGCAACTTCTGGATTTCGTGCTTTTGGTCATCGTTGCAGTGCTTGCGTACTGTTGTCATGCTGTCCAACAGTTCTTGCATTAGCTTGTTTTTTTGCATCATGCTCACAGCATGGGTGGTTAACTGACGCGTTTTGAAATCCAATTTTGTTTCAAGCTCCTTTTCATTGGCTTTACTTTTTTCTAAAGCCAGCGTAACCAATTCTTGTTCCTTTTTATGAATGATTGCTTTTTGTCTGTTTACCAGCTTGTCTTTTCTGCGTTTCATGGCGATAAAGAAGACAACAATTCCCGAAACCATAATGGTAACAAGTATTAATAGCCAGTAAAAGTATTCCTTTCTTTCCTGAAGTTTTTTAGTAATAGTTAAATTTTCAATTTCCTTGTCCTTGAGTTTGGTTTCGTAAATAACCTGAAGCTGTGCTAATTTTTCTTTTGTTTCGTTTGAAGAAATTGTGTCTTTTAATTGAATGTATGCATCTAAATTTTGATAAGCCTGGTTGTATTTAGCAGATGCGTGATAAATATCCGACAACGACAAATGTGCGTTTTGTTTAAAAACAGCTAGATCGTACATATTGCCAATATCCAACATCAGGTAAGAATAATGAAGGGCGCTATCAAGCTCTTTCTTTTCCAGATAATATTCCGACATGTCGTAGTACAAAGCTGCCAAATCAATCAAATAGCCTTCTTCTTTAAATAACTGTATTGCTTTTTTTGAATAGTCGTAGTACAGTTTATCACTGTCCTTTACTTTTTCCAATTCAGCCAAGCTGGCGTACGAAAGACCGATATTGCGTTTGTCGTTGAGTTTTTCGGCTAAGTTATAGGCCAGTTTAAAGTAGTATTCGGCCGAATCAGGAATATCCATGCGTTGAAATTGCATGCCAATATTCATATAAGCTCCTGTTATTTCGGTTTCATTTTCATTTTCCTGACTAATTTTTAAATATTCTTTAAAATACTTCAAGGATTCTTTGTGGTAGTTTTTTTGGACTGAATAAACCAGCCCGATATTATTTAGTGTTATCGCTTTTAGTCGTTTATTTTGTGTTTTTTCAGCCAGTTCAAGTGATTTAAAATCGTATTCAATGGCTTTCTGGTAATCTCCAAATATTTCGTAAATCATGCCTGTCCAGTAATACGACAAACAAATAAGAGCAGAGTCGTTTTGTACCACAGGCAATGTGCTGTATTTGTTTACATAAACAAAAGTGGTTTTGGGATCCTTGAATATGTTGTTAACAATGATTCTTTTTAGCGTGTCTGCCTGTTGTTTCTCCGTCAGGGTTTCTATATACATCAATACACTATCAGGATTGCTATTTCCAAATACATGTATTTGTAACAATAGCATCAAAATTAAAAAACACAATAAATTTTTCATACAGGAGATATTGAATATACTCTTTTACAAAAGTATATTGGAATAGAACTTTCCCCAAAATTAGCAAAAACACTTATCTACCCAAATACGTAAAGCCAGAAAACACGTACAAAGTACAAATACCACAATAAATTATTTTATAATATATTGTTAATGTGTTTCATGCGTTTTTTTAAATATCGGTTTGCCTACCTAATATCTACCTGAAAAATAATGCCTGCCTACCTGTTGTCGCCCTAAAATAATTGGTAAACCAGCCATGCCACCCTAGTTTTGCCTCGTCATTTGAAACACATAAGGGATGAACAACAATATCATTGTACTATACGAAAACCGAAAACTAATCATACAAACCAGTTGTATTATTTCAAAAGGTCAACTTAGAGTAGTTAACCGCGACGATCCGGAAATCATATTATTTACATACGAAATCCTAAATACCGATTTTTTACGAGTAGCCGCCGAATTACCCAATGGCAAACTCCAGTTACAATTAATTACCCCCCGGGAAACACTTGTTAAAAACATCAACATAAAACAATGAAAATAAACCGAAGGTAGGAAATTTGGTTTCAACCGCCGAAGCAATACCAACCGAAAGGAAGGTATTGCAAAGGCGGTTTTCAAATCCGTCCCTTTGTCACCTTGTCACTTAAAAACAAAAACCATGAAACACCTAACATCATTGGTCATCTTACTCATCATGCTCACATTTCCTGCCATTAGCCAGGTAGCCATTAACACCACAGGAGCAGAAGCTGCTGCATCGGCCATGCTTGACATAAGCTCAACCGAAAAGGGAATGCTTGCCCCACGAATGACAACAGCACAACGTACAGCTATTGCCTCACCTGCCAACGGATTACTGGTTTATGATACTGACACCAAAAGTTTTTGGCATTACAATGCCACAGATTCAGAATGGGTTCAGGTTGCTTCCGGAGAATTGATGCTAAATGATTTGGGGGATGCGAAAACCGATGGAAACAGTGTTTTTATTGGTCCATATTCAGGCGTTTCGAATAGTGGAACTGATAATTGCAATACTTCTGTGGGATATGAAGCGTTGAGAGATGTCACAACAGGATTTGGAAATACAGCATTGGGATACAATGGTTTAAAGGAGAATACTACCGGATCAAGGAATACCGCTATCGGTTATTATTCTATGTTGTTTAGAGAAACGGGGGTTGATAATACTGCTGTAGGTTATGCTGCGTTGCGCAATAATATTAGTGGAAGTATGAATGTTGCTATTGGAGATTGGTCAAATTATTGGGGATCTGATGGTAGCTATAACACCTATATTGGTGCAAGATCTGGCGCAAATAGTTCTGGGGATGATAATTGTGGAGTTGGACACATGAATATGTATTATAATATTGGAGATCGTAATACATCCATAGGCAATTATGCTGGCTACAATGATTACGATCCATATGTACCTAACGAATATAGCGGATGTGTTCTTATAGGTTATGCTGCAGGTAGTCGAAATAACTCAGACAACAAACTTTACATAGAAAATTCCAATTCTTCTTATCCCCTCATTGGTGGTGATTTTTCAACCAATCAGGTAGATATCAACGGAACCATAAAAATCACCGGTGGCACTCCCGGAAACGGAAAAGTGCTCACTTCTGATGCTGATGGATTATCATCGTGGCAAACACCATCAACTTATGCTACTGAATTAAACGACTTAAGTGATGCAATAACCGATGGAAACAGTGTTTTTATTGGGTCGAATTCAGGCGTTTCGAATAATGGAACTGATAATATGAATACTTCTTTAGGATACCAAGCGGTGAAAGATGTTACAACAGGAGATTGCAATACGGCATTAGGATACCTCTGTTTAACGGAGAATACTACCGGGAAATGGAATACGGTAATAGGTAGTAACAGTGCAACTACTTCAAATGGTGACGAGAATACAATTGTAGGATCAAATAGTTTTAGACACAATAGAACTGGCTCATCTAATATAGCAATGGGAATATATGTTCTTAGTAATAATACAACAGGTAATAATAATACCGCCATCGGTCAAGGAGCACTAATGAATAACCGCACCGGAAATAATAATACTGTA
The DNA here is from genome assembly GCA_041582875.1 of Bacteroidales bacterium. Taxonomy (GTDB): domain Bacteria; phylum Bacteroidota; class Bacteroidia; order Bacteroidales; family F082; genus UBA6244. The sequence goes on from JBFHGX010000169.1 coordinate 5,747, forward strand.
TTAGGATACTATGCTGGTAGTGGGTCATCTCTTTATCAATATAACGGATGTGTGTTTTTAGGAAATTATGCCGGACATTTGAACACCTCCGACAACAAACTCTACATCGAAAACTCCGATTCAGAATACCCACTTATTGGCGGTGATTTTTCAACCAATCAGGTAGACATCAACGGAACCATAAAGATCACCGGTGGCACTCCCGGAAACGGAAAAGTGCTTACATCGGATGCTAATGGATTGGCAAGCTGGGAGGAAAATTTGGGAGCTACAGAACTAAACGACTTAAGTGATGCAATAACCGATGGAAACAGTGTTTTTATTGGAACAAATTCAGGTACTTCAAATACTGGCTCGGGTAATACTGCTTTGGGGTACTATTCTTTGGAAGATAATACAACAGGATACAATAATACGGCCATTGGAGGGTATGCAATGTTTTCAAATACTACAGGAAATAAAAATACGGCCATTGGAGCAGAAGCTATCCTTCATAATACTACAGGGTCTGCAAATACGGCCATTGGAATTAGGGCAATTTTGTCAAATACAACAGGAAGCAATAACACGGCCATGGGCTATTATGTCATGGAAAAGAATAATGATGGTGAAGAAAATACTGCAGTTGGCCTCCGAGCTGCTAACGAAAACATTTCAGGTAGTTCAAATACCGTCGTTGGATATCATTCAAATTATTATAACCAAAATGGGGACAACAACACGATCTTAGGTTATCAGGCAGGCAGAGGGTCTGCTGTCCATGATAAAAGTGGAAACATTTTTTTGGGATTCCAGGCAGGATATAATGAGACCGGAGACAATAAACTCTACATCGAAAATTCCAATTCTTCTACTCCCCTCATTGGTGGCGATTTTGATGCCAATCAGGTAGATATTAACGGAACCATTAAAATTACCGGTGGCACTCCCGGAAACGGAAAAGTACTTACCTCTGATGCTGATGGGCTGGCAGTGTGGCAAACACCTGAAATAAACGACCTGAGTGATGCTGCATACAATGGTAGCGATTTGTTTTTGGGAAATGGAGCCGGTGAAAGTAATTCGGGAACCAATAGCAATGTTGCTGTTGGCAAGGATGCGCTTAAAAGTAACACAAGCAATGAACGTAATACAGCAGTTGGAAATTTGTCATTGGAACTAAACACTGGTGAACGAAATACTGCCCTGGGTTATTATAGTATGCGTGACAATACTACCGGCAGCTTCAATACCAGCCTGGGATATAGAACCGGATTTGACAATGTGACTGGTAGTAATAACACATTTGTTGGTTATAACGCCCGTATGACAAGTTCAACAATAAGAGTTAATTCAACAGCCATAGGCAATGATGCTGTAATCACAGCTTCCGATCAGGTACGTATTGGTAATGATGATGTTTCAAGCATTGGCGGACAAGTAGCATGGACAACTTTATCGGATGGCAGATTTAAAGAAAATATTAAGGAAGATGTTGCAGGGCTGGATTTTGTACTAAATCTTCGTCCAGTATCTTATAATGTTAATAAGCAAGCCTTTAAAAGTTTTATAGGAAGTGAATACCAAAGCAATTTTAAAACTTCTTCACAACGCGAATGTGGATTTGTTGCTCAAGAAGTGGAAGAGCTGATACAAAAAACTGGCGTAGAGTTCAACGGCGTGGATGCACCCGAAAACAGCGATGATTATTATGGTATTCGTTATTCACAGTTTGTGGTGCCTTTGGTAAAATCAGTTCAGGAGTTGAATGAAAAACTGGAAAAAGAAAATACAGATCAAACAGCAGAAATAGAGGAACTTAAGGAAGAGAATGAAGCCCTTAAAGCGCGTTTGGAAAAACTTGAAAATATGATGCTAAAAAAATAAAATAGCTCATTTCTTTATCATTCTGAGCATAGCGAAGAATCTCAATTGTGTCTTTATAACTAGTACTGTTACTGCTTATAAATCAGAGTGAATTATGAGATCCTTCGTCGCTACGCTTCCCTCAGGATGACAAAAAGGTAGCATTTGTCATTCTGAACGAAGTGAAGAATCTAAAATCTACAAACCATCAACAATATCAGGTTATTATTGTTTCATGTTGTTTTAGCTAACTTTGACCTTAATTTAGATCAAAAAGAAACAAATATCTCGTTTTTGGACAAGAACAACTCTTATAAAAAAGATAAATAATAGAAGACCAATTGTTTATTTCTTTTGGTATGCTATTTGTTAATTTTTTGTTAAAACCCTAGTATTTTGAAAAACATAATATCATTATCCGTCCTAACAGTTTTTATGCTGTTTTTTCT
>JBFHGX010000170.1:0-8022 GCA_041582875.1 Bacteroidales bacterium
AGCTATCTCTTCCTCAACAAATACACCAAGTTTGAAGTCCGCTTGGTATTATCAACAATATTTAGTTTCAGGTTGTGCTTAAGGGCTATGTCAACAATCAGTTTACGCGAAACGAAATCAAGCTTGTATTGGGTTTTGTTAAAACCTATATGCGTGGAGAAAAACTCGGTGATACGCGTTCCCATATGGCGCCTTTTTAGTCCTGCATCGGCATCACGAATAATGATAAGTCCATGATCCGGCATTTGAGCAATGCACTTTTGTACCACTTCAACTTGTTTTTGCTGTGGCAAATAATGAAGCACATCATTCAATACATAAACATCTGTCGATTCAGGCTGATAGTCCAAAATATCTGAAGCCAAAAAGCTAACTCTATCGGTTTTGATGGCACAATGGTTGGCTACGGCGATTTTCTCCGCATCGTAATCCACACCAATGATGGTGCGATCTTTTGAACGTAAAGCCAACATATAGGCCAAGTAGCCATAGCCACAACCCAAATCGGTGATACTGGCCTGCTTGGGAATAAGCTCATCGAAATATGCATAGTTATATTCGAGTCTGAGCTTGATACGGGTGTACCACTCCAAAATTGGCCCTTTGTACATATAATTCTTCACGATAAAATCGCGCAAATAAGCAGGCGACTGGAGCTCATCAATAGTCTTATTAAACTCCTCGCGGACATAGTTACGAACTTGCTTGGCCTGATCGCGGGGAGTAGTGCCGTATTCACCTAATTTAAGGTCTATCCTAGGTAAGAATCTCGTAATCTGAGCGCCTCGCTTCAACAACAATTCACTCTTTTTCAAACACTCACGTTGTCCTGCCAATAGAATGGGCAGTATATCCAATCCCAACTCATTGGCCAAATAAAACGCACCTTTGTGAAAGCGCATCACCTCTCCGGTTTCGGTTCGGTGCCCTTCAGGAAAAATGGCTACCGAATAACCCATATTCACTTGCTCTCGCACTTGTTCAATTACCTTCCCATAATCACCCGACACTTCAATAAAACCTGCATATTGCAGGGCTTTTCCATACATGGGATTGACATAGTTCCGGCTATTGGTGAGCACTACCAGGCGAGGAGTTAGCAACAACAGCATCATTAAATCCACATGCGATTGGTGGTTAGCGATCACCACAGAGGGTTTGCTAAAATCTTCTCCGTCCGGATTGATAATGGTTTTTTTGGAGAGAAAATTCATGTAAATCATAAACCAGGTCAAAGCCCTGAACAGGCGGTGGTGAAAGAGTTTCTTTTTCGCATCAGCAACCGGTATCAATGGCAATAGCAATGCCAATAAGCTCAATAAAAATGATCCGGTAACGAACACAAACAAAGCCCACAAGCTAAAAATATAGTCGGTAAAATTCACCGGACGGTTGCGCAAACCACCGGAATAAGTTACCAACCACCTGAATATCCTTGGCAACAGGGTAAACGTGATAAAAATAACCGACAAAATGCCAATGATGGACATCAAAGCGATGGATTTTAAGGCGGGATGTTGCGCAAAAATCAACACCCCAATACCTAACAGTGTGGTAATTCCCGAAAGGATGATGGATATTTTGTACGCAGACAAATCATGATGGCCATACTTGTATTCTTGTAGCAATCCCCGCATCATGAAAATACTATAATCGATACCTAAACCGAAGATAAACGTTAGGATGATAACATTAAAAATATTGAATTCAATGCCCAAAAAACCCATCAATCCAACTGTCCAAATCCAACTGGCCACCATCGGAATCATGGTTATCAGGGTCAACTCTATCCGTCCGTAAGCCACAAGCAAAATAATAAATACTAACAAGATGGAAATCCAAACCAAACGGTTAAAGTTATCTTTGAGGATGGTCACAAAATCGCTGGTAATCTTACGCTTATCGATTACACAAACAGAAGGATCGGAATCAAACGCATCATAAACGGCTTGAATGGAAGCCTCATCGTTGTTCACCTTCACCACATTAATGATGGCTGTTATCGTGTCCTTACGGATGAAGTAATTATCGAGAAATAGCTTATTGATGTCCCCCAACGAATCAGAGTTGACCATATTAAACGGCTTTTCAACCCAGTTTAAAAATCCATTAAACGCCTTGGCTTTGAAACCCAGCTTGGCTCCTTCATCCAATAAACGCGTTTGCACCGAGTCGCGGTGAACTTGCCAGAACGAAGTCCATTTAGATTGGGCCATTTTTTGCGCTGTAGGTGAAGGCAACAAATCATTGACCACAGCTGCATGTTCCACAACACCTTGTTTTTCCAAAAGTCTCAATTTTTCGTACACCCGTTGATTGGCTTCCAGGGCATGAGATTCGTCTTCCCCCGGAGTAACGAGATAAATGGTCTTTTTGGAAAGAGAAGTTACCTCATTCAATTGATTTTCTGCCTGTTTCAGCTTTTCACTCATGTAATTATTCTTCATCATGTCCGCATCGAAACCTACCTTTTGCATGGTAAATGCAAACACAATGGTCAACACCACAATCAACCAGCCCAATCCTTTTTTCTTGCTTAGGTCAACAGATGCCAATCGATCAATAAATCCATGATGCGCAACGGATCCAACCGTTTCATTTGGTAATAAATGAGGCAACACAATCAACGAAAACAAGGCGGCCCCAATTACGCTCACCCCGGCAAACAAACCCAAATCGTTGAGTGCTCCTGAATTAACAAACAACAAGGTAAAGAACGCGGACATGGTAGTGAAACTGCTCAGTAATATGGGTGTAGCCAAATCGCTGTACAAATTTTTTCGTGATTGATTCTGACGAAAATGGCTGTATATATGCAATGCATAATCGACAGAGATACCCAACAATACGGAACCTATCCCCAAGGAAATAGCGCTCACCTCCCCTTTGACCAACGAAATAACCGCCAGCGACAACAATGCACCAAAAAGAACAGGCAGAAAGATAATGAAAAAAGTCCGTTTACGCCTGAAAACAAGTGTTATTACTAACATCAGCGAAAGCAAAGCCAGACTAACCGTTAGCATGATATCGCTTTTAATGCGTTGGGCATTTCCAAGGGCCACCACCGGATTCCCAAAATAACTTACCTGAATATCATCCAAACCTGAATGCTGAATACCTGCTATATAACGATCAACCTGATCAAAGAGTTGTTGATTGGTGCTGGTGTTGTTGGTGGCCAATGGCGTAATGAGCAACAACAGGTGCCGCTGATCAGCCGATAAAAAATAGCGGTTGTACAATTCAAAACCATCGTTAATGTTGAAGGTTTGAATTTTATTCAGACCCATCACGCCTACGTGCAAAGGATCACTCGATATCATCTTTTTGGTGGCCATGCCTACCGGAGAAATCAAGGTAGCATAATTGGCTTTTAGCGTGTTGCGAATTTGTTCGCGCCCAATCAATTCTTCCAAATGCCGATAATCGGCTGAGTCGAGTAACAAAGGCAGATGGTTGTTCAAGATCTGGTACAACTCCAACATGGATTGATTATCCGGAGCCTTATCTATTGAGGTAAGCCACTGAGGATAGGCATGTGTATGGAGTGAATCTGCGAGTTGATCGGCAAATCGACTCAGTTTTTCAGGATGTGCTTCGGATAATGTATCGGCCATGGAAAAATGAATCACCACTTTATCCAGAAATCGTGAATTAGACAGCACAAAACTCATGTTGTCGATGGCTTCACTTTTGGGCAACACCTGACTGATATCTTCGGTTAATTTGAGTTTGGAGGCTGTCCAGCCCAATCCTCCTAAAACCACCACCAACGCCATCAGCGAAAGTACCCGGTAGCGAGAAATCAGATGATATATGGATTGAAAAATGAAACTCATAGCAGATGCTTTGTTTTGTTCTTGTTGATGATACCCAGCAAAATCATGGAGAATAAGAAGACAAAGGTGCCCAATCCCAATCCTAAAACCAAGCTCCCCAACACATACTGAAAAATACTGTAGCCAAATTCATTCAGTGTGCTGTAGAAATGACCGTCCATCACTTGTTGTTTCAGGTAATACATCATTTCAGTAGTAAAATCTACTGGCTCATCAACAACCAACTTTCCCAACTCAAAACTGAAATACACAATGAACGGAATGATTGGTGGCAAACTGATGTTGGAAGCTGCCAGCACCAAAATTTTGTTCAGTTTAAACAGATGGGCCAAAAAAGCGGCCACCAGCATTTGAAATCCCCAAATGGGAACAATCCCCATAAAGATACCGAATCCCAAAGCCATGGAAGTTTTAAAGTTGCTCTCGTTGTGTTTCTGCAATTGTTCTTTTACAACCACAGAAAACTTGTTGTTAAGCAAATACCTACCCAATTTATAAGGCCATACCAAGGTAAAAGTCAGCAATACCAAAACCGTATTCAATACGCTGATTCGGGCAAAATCCTGCATGGGCCTAAAATGCGAAACACGCTCTTCTTCAGGAGGGTAATACACCTGAATGGGTATGGGAATAATCTCAATTCCTTTCCATTCGGCCCGGACCATGACTTCTATTTCGAATTCATATTTTTTAGTAAAAAAACTCATGTTTTGCAAGCGACTGATGGGATACAGGCGAAAACCAGACTGAGTATCAGGCAAGGTTTTGCCCGTCTCAACCCAAAACCAAAAATTAGAAAATTTATTGGCAAAAGTACTCTTGGCTGCCATTCCCTCAGATTGTATATTCCGTGAGCCAATAATTAAGGCTTCTGGATGTTTTTCTGAGACATCCAAAAATGCAAGTAAATCATTGGCAAAATGTTGACCATCCGCATCAATGGTTATGGCATTTTGGTATCCTAACTTGGAGGCTCGTTTGAACGATTCGCGCAAAGCCCAACCTTTTCCTACATTTTTATCATAGCTGATTAATTGTATATCAGGGAATTTAGACAGTATTTCCAGCGTAGTGTCAGTTGATCCATCATTGACCACCAAAATTTGATTGGTATATTGCCTAACATCCTCAATGACTTGTACCAGTGTACCCGCATTGTTATAAGTGGGTATAATTACACAAGTTTGGAACTGACGGAAGCGGGAATAAGACTCTGCTTTACTGACCATTCATTTGAGATTGAGAAAGGCAAAAATACAAAACCTAAGGATATGTATTTGATTTTTACCATTGATTGAATATGAATGAAAATGGAAAATCAACGATGAAGGATGCATTCAATAACAAGACACACCTATCCACTAAATCCTTATATCGTTATGATTGGTTAATCAACACACAAATACATTGATAATCAAATCACAATTTTAGTTCCCCTTGAATTCAAATATTAAACCTCCATTGGAGACTTTTAATAAAATCGGAGGAAAATTCTTCGGCTAAGATTTAGCAACTCTGGATCTCCAATATCAATTCCCAATAGCTTAACAAAAATGGGTTCAGACTTATTTCCCTATTCAAAGACCGATTACCTTTTTGACACCAAAACCAGATAATGCCAAGGTTTTAAATCAACGATTTGACCAGAAACTAACTCAACATCTGTCTGGCCAAAAACATCTTGATAGCTACCCATAAGTTGATCACCATCCAAAACAAACGATTGATCTTCAGCACTCAAATTGAGTAAAACCACAACCTTATTTTGATCTTTTTGTCGCAAGAAAGCCACCACCGATGGATCTTCAGGGGAAGAAAGAGGCACGATATTACCGCCAAAAGAACCATTCCAAAGGGCCGGATTTTCCTTTTTTAGTTGATTAAGCGTTGTATAAAACTTTTCTTTACGGATGGCTGTCCAGTCGATGGGATCTTTTTCAAAAAACAAAAGACGTTTATCCATACCGGCCTCTTGACCACTATAAATGAGGGGCATTCCCGGAAAAGTATAGCTCAGAACAGCCATCGCATCACCAGCATCACCCAACCGTTCGTCGATGGTTCCATTCCATGAGTTTTCGTCGTGATTGGTAATAAACAGCATCCGGTATGCATTGGGAGCGTAAGAGGTGTCATTCCAATGTATATAGCTCCAAACCTCACATGCGGGTTTCTTTTCTTGAGCAATTTCATTCATGATGTGATGAAATCTCCAACTGTAGTTCATATCGAAAGCCTGATCGAGTAAAGCAGTATTACCTTCATCTTCGGCTAACATAAATACAGGCTTAATCTGATCAAGTTGGGCTCTTGCCTCATTCCAAAAATCAACAGGCACCATACCGGCCACATCACACCTAAAACCATCTACATCGGCTTTGGACACCCAAAACTTCATCGCATCAATCATGCTATCGCGCAAAGCGGGCTGAGAATAATCGAAAGCAATCACATCTGTCCAGTCGAAAGGAGATTTAAAAGCACCGGTAGAATCATGCTGATACCACTCGGGGTGACTTGTCGCCCAGGTATGATCCCAGGCACTGTGGTTTGCAACCCAATCAAGAATAACATACATCCCCAACTGATGGGCTTCGTTGACAAGTGATTGTAAATCGGCCATTGTGCCAAACTCAGGATTCACTTGCTTGTAGTCGGAAACCGCATAATAACTGCCCAATGACCCCTTGCGATTCAACTCCCCGATGGGAAAAATCGGCATGAGCCATAAAATATCCACACCCATAGCTTTTAGTCTGGGAAGTTCCTTTTGGAAAGCCTCGAATGTTCCATCCTCCGAATATTGACGAATGTTGACTTCGTAGATATTGGCATTCTTACTCCAGTCAGCATGTGCCATTGGCATTGTTTTTTCAATTGATTGCACCGTTTCTTTTGGAGTAGTGTTTTCACAAGCCATCATGGTTGTTACCATGAATACCAGGGAAATAAAATAAATTGTATACTTTTTCATAACAATATTGATTTACATTATTTGGTAAATTTCACTACAACCCTTTCATTCTTACATGGAAAAGACACTTGAAGTCCCTCTTTGGTCAACTCCACATGATCGGCGGTAAAAGAAAACTCTTTTTCACCCGACAATCCATCAGGTCGTTCAATGGTTGCATTTGTATATTCATTTTCGCCAATCAACTTTAATGTAATCACATGTGAATCTGGTTCATAAAGATAACCTTCACCTTCCGGAATCACCGTTACAACCAACCCATCTCCATCATCCGTAAGTTGACCTTGGAATTTCATCAAACGATAAGCACCTTTTTCAACAGCTCCAAAAAGAGCGCCATCATCCAGGTACACTTGTCCAAAATCAGTTTTCGAAACAGGATTGAGGTAGTAATTAACATCGAGATTTTGCGTGCAATATTCATCGGTGGAATTCACAGGAAAAGCCCGCGTAATAAATGAACCTGCTTTCACGAAAATCGGTATAACTTTCATGCTCACTGGCAACGCAACTGATTGACCACCTTGCGACAATTTGTTATTCCAGAAATTATACCATGAAGTTCCGTCGGGCAAATACACTTTTCTCATTTCCTGATCACGCATCAAAATGGGAGCAACAAGAAAATCAGGACCAAAAAGATACTCATCTGCTACTTGGTATGACATCGAATCATTGGGGAACTCATAAAACAAAGGTCGTACGATGGGGTAACCGAGCGTGTGACTTTCAAAAGCTAGCGTATAAATGTAAGGAAGAAGACTATAACGCAACTTCATAAAACGCCGAACCACCTCCTGGGTTTCTTCGTTAAAATATACGGGTTCGGACGGAATCCCAGAACCATGGGGGCGTAAAATGGGCGAAAAACAAGCCATTTGCAACCATCGGGTATAAAGCGCATCGTCACGGGTTCCTTGCGCAAAACCGCCCGCATCAGCATGAATAAATGGCAATCCACTCATACTCATATGGATCATCAAAGGAAGTTGAGCTTGCAAACCTCCCCAACTTCTCGAAACATCGCCCGTCCACGGAAAAATACTGTATCGTTGCGACCCGGCATATCCAGCACGATTCAAATTAAACAACCGCCTGTCGGGGTAGTTTTTACGGTATTTATCGAACAACATCCGATGCCAGTAATGACCAAAAATATTGTGTACCTCATCCGCTTTACCAAGCACGTGTATTTGGTCGGCAGGA
>JBFHGX010000171.1:0-7962 GCA_041582875.1 Bacteroidales bacterium
AAGTACACGACTAAATCTTTCTTAAAGGATTTCAGAAACCTGATTATTGAGTTTGGACCTGCTGAACTTTTAGACGTGCTCGCCGTTCGACCATTTTTTATGTACCTCATACCAACAATCATGACCAACTTTGTTGTGGGTACATTTATTGGTAAAACTTTGGCAGATATCGTATTTTTTGTTCCCGCTATTCTGATGTATGAATTGAGGAAGAAACACTTAAAATAGCTAAGCTATTGTTTATAAACAACTAACTTGTCTTGGTTCGTTTTAGCCACAAAAACCACATCATGAACCCTCTGGCAATCATAAACAGGTTAAGTGCAAACCAAAGTGCATTATTTCCCCACACAGAAGCTGTAAGATAATACGCTGGCAAAAAGACAATTAACGAAGAAACAATCATCGCATTGCGCATTTCTCTGGAGGCAGTTACGCCAACAAATATACCATCCCAAATAAAGGCTGCACTACTGGTGAGCGGTAAGATCAGTATCCAAATCATGTACTCCATCGATAAATCACGAAGATGCTGATCATTGGTCAATATTTCCATCATCCACTCAAATCCAATGGCAAATACAACACTTGCAACCACGGCAGCTCCCCATCCCCAGTTAAACAGATTTCTAATTGTTTTCTTTAACAACTGCTGATCTCCTGAACCCAGAGCTTTTCCGGATAAGGCTTCTCCCGCAAAGGCAAATCCATCTTCAAAATACGAAAAAATAAAGAAAAACTGAAACAACAGGGTATTTACCGCCAGGATATCATCACCATGTTGAGCGGAAACATTGGTGAAGAAAGCCAGAGATAGCAGCAACAGCAGTGTACGAATAAAAATATCGGAATTCACTTTGAAAAACTTGACCAGTGCTTGCGTTTGCATAATCACTACTATGGGAAATCGCGTGATATACTGAGGATACTTTTTAAATAAGAAATACACGGCTAGAATTAAACCACTGTACTGCGCAATGACAGTGGAGAGCGCAACTCCCGCAGAGGTCATGTGAAAGCCATAAACAAAAACAAAGTTCAATGCAATGTTAATTAGGTTGATCGCAAGTGCAATAATCATCGGGATTTTGGCATTTTGAATCCCTAAATACCAACCAAAAAAAGCATATAATCCTAAAGTGGCCGGGGCTGCCCAGATGCGAACATAAAAATATTCACGGGCCAACACGGTTACCGATTCACTCCCATCCAAAATTAAAAACGAAAGCCATTGAATGGGATATTGAAATACAATCAATACAATGGCAAGTCCCAAAGCTACCAGTAGCGATCGCAAAAGCACCAGCGATATTTCTTGATGGGCTTTGGCGCCCCAAGCCTGCGATGCAAAGCCACTGCTACCCATCCGTAAGAAATTAAAACTGGCATAAATGACATTGAAAATAATGCTTCCCAAAGCAATCGCCCCAATATACTCAGGGCCATCCAGTTGACCCATTAAAGCTAAATCGATCAAACCCAGTAATGGAACCGTTATATTGGTCACAATATTGGGGATGGCTAGTCTTAGAATTTCACGATTCAGGGTCATTACCGATATACTTTTACAGAACAATTTACTTTTTAAATTCAGGCAAAGATAAGGGGTTCTTTATTTCTTTCCGCGCAATTTGAGCAAGTCCGGGGGCAGTGTTTGGAAAATTAACAGATATTAAAGCAGCATGCAACATTCGATAATCACGATCAGATTAATCAATTGCAAATAAAATAATTCAGAAAACTTGTATTAAAAACAAAAAATAATCTCTCAACAAGCGTGTGAAGATATCTTTAAGAAGAACAATTTACACATTAAACCTGATGTGCATGATGTCTCCATCATCCACCACATAGTTTTTGCCTTCCACATGGAATTTACCGGCCAACTTAACGGCAGGCTCACTTTTGTACTGAATATAATCCTCATATTTAATGACCTCTGCACGGATAAATCCACGTTCCAAATCACTGTGAATCACGCCAGAGGCTGCGGGCGCTTTCATGCCTTTTTTAATGGTCCATGCCCTGATTTCCTTAGGTCCGACAGTAAAAAACGATTGTAAGTTAAGGATATCGTAGGCTGCACGCACCAATTTATCAACTCCGGGCTCATTCAAACCGGCATCACTTAAAAATTCTTTGCGGTCATCTTCATCTTCCAATTCGGCAATTTCTGCTTCGAGCTCTCCGGCAATCACCAACATCAAACTATCACTTCCTTCAAGTTGTTTTTTTACCTGATCAACATAAGCATTTCCGGTTACAGCCGAATTAGCATCCACATTACACACATAAATAACAGGCTTGGCGGTTAAAAGCAACATATCCTGAATAACATAAGTATCGTCTTCACCCACAGGTGCATTCCGAGCATTTCCAAAGTTTTCCAAATGACTTTTATAAACTTCAAGAATTTCTTTGGATTTTTTGGCTTCTTTGTCCCCGGTTTTGATCAACTTTTCCATGCGTGTCATCTTCCGCTCGATTAAATCGAGATCACGAACCTGTAATTCAAAATCGACAATTTCCATATCGCGAATAGGATCTACTGATCCTTCAATGTGAGGAAGATTATCATCATCAAAACACCTGAGTACATGAATAATAGCATCAGTTACCTGGATATCGGCCAAAAATTTATTCCCAACACCTTCTCCGGTACTCGATCCTTTAGCTAAACCAGGCAAATCAACAATTTCAACCGTGGCCGGGATGATTTTTTCAGAATGCACTAGATCGTTTAAAGCATACAATCGGGGATCAACCACATCCACAACACCAATATTACTCTTCGTTGCACTAAAAGCATAACTCGAACTTTCGGCCTTGGTATTTGAAATACAATTAAAGATGGTTGTTTTTCCGGTATTGGTTAATCCAATGATTCCACAATTAAGTGCCATAGCTATATATTATTTTAAATACTGGTTTACAATGCATTATACGAACCTCTATCGAATTAAGGCGCCGGCAAAGATAAAACAAAAAACAGGGACTAATTTATTTGGAGTTAAAATTTTAGTTTACAAATATTTATTGTAATTTTGCGCCCCTGTTTTTTAAGGTGTCCGGAGAAGCTCATGTGCATCATGATCAATCTCTTAAAAACGACAAATAATTTGTTTAACCTGTTTTACGTCCACGTGTACCGGATGGTTGGAATTAAAACGCAAGTATTATTAAATGTCAGTAGAAGAAAATAAACTCGCTGAGTCCTCTAACGAGGAAGTTAAAAACACTCCTGTTGAAGAAACAACTGCTCCTGAAGTAACCGAAGAAACCAAAGTAGAAACTGAGGAAGTTAAAGAAGTTACCGAAGAAAAGCCGTTGATTGTTGAAGAGGAAGTTGCTGAGAAACAAGTCCAAATTCCCGGAGTTTTTGACTGGGATTCGATTGGAAAAAAACAAGACCTTTATACTTCTTCGGAACGTACAAAATTGGAAGACATCTACACCAACACCCTTAACTCCATCACCGAGCATGAAGTTATCGAAGGTACTGTAGTTGGAATCACCTCTCGCGAAGTAGTTATCAACATTGGTTATAAATCTGACGGAGTTGTTCCTTTCAACGAATTCAGATACAATCCTGCCCTCAAAGTAGGCGACAAAGTTGATATTTATGTTGAAAATCAAGAGGACGCAGCCGGTCAAATGATTTTATCACATAAAAAAGCCCGTACACTCAAATCATGGGATCGTATCAATGCTGCTCATGATAACGACGAAATTATCAATGGTTATGTTAAATGTCGTACAAAAGGTGGTTTAATTGTGGATGTATTTGGTATTGAAGCTTTCTTACCTGGATCACAAATTGACGTTAAACCTATCCGCGATTACGATATTTATGTGGATAAAACCATGGAATTCAAAGTTGTGAAAATTAATCACGACTACAAAAACGTGGTTGTTTCGCATAAAGCACTTATCGAAGACGAACTTGAGCAACAACGTTCAGAAATCATTGCCAAACTCGAAAAAGGTCAAGTACTTGAAGGTACCGTTAAAAACATCACCTCTTACGGTGTATTTATCGACTTGGGTGGCGTAGATGGTTTGGTTCACATCACAGATCTTTCATGGGGTCGTATCAAACATCCTGAAGAAGTGGTTGAACTGGATCAAAAACTCAAAGTGGTTATCCTCGATTTCGACGAAAACAAAAAACGTATCGCTCTTGGTTTAAAACAATTAACTCCTCATCCATGGGATTCATTGGATGCTGAATTAAAAATTGGCGACAAAGTTAAAGGTAAAGTAGTTGTACTTGCCGATTACGGTGCATTCATCGAAATCGCTGCTGGTGTTGAAGGTCTGACTCACGTGAGTGAAATGTCATGGTCGCAACACTTGCGCACTGCTCAGGACTTCCTTAAAGTAGGCGACGAGGTAGAAGCTGTAATCTTAACACTTGATCGTGAAGAAAGAAGAATGTCTCTGGGTATGAAACAATTAATGCCAGATCCATGGAGCAGCATTCGCGAAAAATATCCTGTAAACTCCAAACACAAAGCTTCTGTTCGCAACTTTACCAACTTTGGTATTTTTGTTGAAATTGAAGAAGGTGTTGATGGTTTAATTCACATCAGCGACCTTAGCTGGTCGAAAAAAATCAAACACCCTGCTGAATTTACCAAAATTGGTGAAGACATCGAGGTAGTTGTTTTAGATGTAGATGAAGAAAATCGTCGTTTGAGCTTAGGCCACAAACAATTGGAAGAAAATCCTTGGGACGTATTTGAAGATGTATTTACCATGAACTCAGTACATCAGGGAACTGTAACAGCAGTTCACGATAAAGGTGCTGTAGTTTCATTGCCTTATGGTGTTGAAGGATTTGTACCTTCACGTCATCTGAAAAAAGAAGACGGTTCTAACGTCAAAGCTGACGAAACCATCGACTTTATGGTAATTGAATTCTCAAAAGACAATAAGAAGATTATCCTTTCACATTCACGTTTATTTGAAGAAGATCAAAGAGCTGCCAAAGTAAAAACTTCGGAAGCTGCTAAAGCGGACTCTCAAAAAACACAACGCACTGTTAAAAAAGTAAACGAAAAACTCGAAAAAACTACTTTTGGTGACCTGGATGTGTTAGCTAACCTGAAATCAGATTTAGAAAACGAAGAAAAAGCTGATAAACAGTAATACTTCTTTTCTGAAAATACTAAAATCCATCCCGTTACCGGGATGGATTTTTTTATGCCTTACCATTTTATACAATTAACTACTTTTGGACTATGAATGAACATCCTCCTTTTTCGGTTACCATTTTAGGAAACGCTTCTGCTGTTCCCACTGCACACAGCAACTTAAGTGCTCAGCTTATAGCTTATGGCCGAAAAAGATTTCTGGTTGATTGCGGCGAAGGCACACAACACCAACTCTTTAAACTACACCTCAAACAATCACATATCGACCATGTTTTCATCAGCCACCTGCATGGCGATCATTTTTATGGTATTTTCGGATTTATCTCTACGCTTCACCTCTTTGGCAGAGAAAAAACTCTCCACCTATATGCTCCATCGCCATTGGAGAAATTGATTGCTCAGGTTTTGGAAGTCTCACAAACTCAGCTCCGGTATCCCTTGGAATTTCATGCATTGGAAGACTTCGACGAACACCCCTTATATCAAGATGAACAATTAACGATCAAATGTTTTCCTGTATCGCATCGCATTCCTACCTGGGGATTTCTTTTCAAGGAAAAGCCCAGAGCCCGCAAAGTCAATAAAAAGTTCATCGAATCCTACCAACCTACCATTAAAGAAATCAAAGCCATTAAGGCCGGAGGTGGGTTTGTAACTTCGTCAGGAAGGCTTTTAAATCACCTCGAGGTTACTGACACTCCACCCAAAAGTCGAGCATACGCGTATTGTGCTGATACGGCCTACCACGAACCGATCATTCCTGAAATTTTCAAGTCTGATCTTATTTATCACGAAGCTACATTCGATAACTCGATGCAGCAACTTGCACAAGAAAAATACCATGCCACTGCTCAACAAGCCGCTATGTTAGCAAAAAAAGCAGAAGTAGGACAACTTCTCCTGGGGCATTTTTCGGCTCGCCACAAGGACCTCACGACCTTATTGCATGAAGCCAAAGCTGTTTTTCCATCAACGCAGATAAGTATTGAAGGAGTTACCTACGAGGTTGGGGAATAGTGTTTGAGGTGGCGTATCATTCGACGGTTCCACGGGCGTGCGAATGTTTCGCGTGCCAATCCTACTTCCCATAACAAAACACCAATCATCAACTTTTTCTGAATCTATCATTTTTCATACCAGCAGTAGACACATGCATAGCGAAGTTAAATTTCTAACTTCCATATCCCAACCTCAACAACTCAAAACATATCGAAGCAACAAAACAGTGTTATCGTTTAAAACACACCGAAAATTCTATACTGGTTTAAAAGAAAAATAGAAGGTTAAATCAACGAATTGCCTGTTTTCCCAATCAAACCAAAACGGATCAAAACGAAAAACCCACCCAAGACCGGGCGGTCGTTAGGGTGGGCCCAATTATGAAAAACAAACAAAACAAGCGATGCAAAGATACAATGCTTTTGCTATTCTGTCAATAGTTTTTGATAAATATTTTTGTTTTTTTTGAGTATTCTTTGTTGATTTTATAACATAAAAGGATAACTGGTTGAAATCCTTAAAATTGAGTATGGTGACAATTATGTGCCCTACTCCACCACAAAAGTCCCTTTATCAATCAGCCCTTGAGTTGATCGAACCAATACAATATACAAACCGCTTTTCCAATTTTTGGTATCAATAGTTGTGATTTGATTATTTCTGTATTCAGATTCAAACACCAATTGACCATGCGCATTGAAGACTTGGTATTGACCATTGTTTACCTCCTGATTATTGATGGAAAGATGTACCCTATCCTTTACGGGATTAGGAAAGATACTCAAGAAGGAAGTATGGTATGATGGTTCGTCAACGGACAACAGCATATCGCAAAAACAAGTTTCACAGTCTGGCTGATTGATATACAAAGCCCTCTCATCTTCTTTAAAACAGGCGAAACTATACGAATCTCCACAGTAGCTATAGCTGGTAATAAGCGGATTAAACAAACCAAACCATGCCACACTACCCAAACCTTCAATCCAGGTATCACCATCCTGAAAATGCCAACGGTAGCGGGTTTCATTGTTCAACAACATCACCGAATCAATCAGGTTAACAACCTTGTAATGCGACTCTTCCCAGAATTCCGCCTGATCTTCACACACGCCGCCGCCCACAGTAAACCAGGCCGTATCGCCCACTTCAAGGGAGTAATCATACAACAAGCTTTCAGGCAAGTCAGGTAATTTAACAAACACCTTTTTGTCGGCGGTGGCCCGGATGGCACCATAATAGGTTGAATTCGTTAAGGATAGAATGCTATCACCCAATTGATAAATCTTGTGGTAAACAAACGAATCCTTGGTCGTCGACATCAAGGTATCCCCAATCAGACCATAGCGAAAATGCCAGTTGGCATTGAGCAGGTTGTTTACACCGATGGTGTTCCAAATGGCATTGCTATCAGGAAATGCCGGTGCAATGGGTAAAGGATAAATCACTACTTCATGAGTAATTTGAGCTAAACATCCGTTGGTATCTATGGCACTTAATTCCACCTGGTAACCGCCTGTACTGGAATAAATGTGTTCAATAGTTTCATAATAGGTTGTTTCAATTGGCATACCATCACCAAAATTCCAGGAATAACTGGCCACAGAATCATTTTCGGGACCATAGTTGGCATAAAAAATAGTCGGCTGCCCCTCATAATTATTGGAAACGGAAAAATCCACTTCCAAGGTTCCAAACAAACAGACTTCCTCCGTAATTACATCAGTACACCCATCAAAGTTGGTAACTTCGAGACTTACCTGATAACAAGTATCAGTTTTATCATAAATATGTTCAGGATTATCTATAT
>JBFHGX010000172.1:0-7738 GCA_041582875.1 Bacteroidales bacterium
CGAAGGTATATTATTTCCGCCTTTTCTGCGTTTGATCAACAGGCAATTTGTTAATAAAATGTTGGTCATCCTCCTGTCGCCCCTATATCAATGGCTACATTTACTGACTTTTAAGAATCATATTCATATGAAAATAAAATCACTGATTTCCATTCTATTGTTTTTCGTTTTCGTGGTAACTTTTCGAGTTGATGCACAGGAAACTGTTTACAATACACCTCCCACAGAAACCTACCGAAAAGCACAAACCTTATTTGAATCGCAAAATTTTGGCGCTGCTCGACAGATGTTTATGCAAGTCATGAGCGAAGAATCGGACCAGCATGGAGCTTATTACGAAAATGCAGCCTATTACAGTATTGCCTGTGCAGTTGAACTTCAAGACAAAGACGCCTACAATCTGGCGCTGCAATTCGCCGCTACCTATCCTGAAAGCGCGTGGATTCCCTCCATCAAGTTCGAATTAGGGAACCTGTTGTTCAAATCGAAAAAATACGATGAAACCCTGGATATGCTGCGACAGATTTCTCCCGGACAGCTCACCCAGAGCAAACGTATTGAGTACTACTACCAGATGGGCTATTGCGAAATGAAGTTGAATAATTACGACAACGCCCTCCAAAACTTTAAAAAAATCACCGACTCAAGGAGCGAACACGGACGTGCAGCCAACTACTACTATGCACACATCCAGTACATGAAAGGAAACTACGACGAAGCGCTAAAAGGATTTAAAGCCATTGAAAACGATCGCAAATTCAAAAAATACGTTCCCAATTACCTGATGCATATTTATTACATACAGGGCCAATTTGAAAAGGTAGTCGATGAAGGTAAACTGTATTTTAATACATCAAGTAAAACTACCAAAGCCGAACTCGGTCGCCTACTCGGTAATTCCTACTACAATCTGCACGATTACGTCCATGCCCTTGAATACTACGAATTCTACGAAAGTGGTGGACGACGCGAACAAAGTCCCGGCGAACAATACCGCATTGGTTATTGTAAATTCATGAATGAAAAATACAAAGAGGCCATCCCTAACTTTCAGGAAGCCACCAAAGAAGGTGGAACCATGGAGCAAAACGCATGGTATCATCTGGGATTTTGCTATTTGAATTCAGATCAGGAAAAATTTGCCCAAAATGCCTTTTTGAAAGCCTATCAGCTAAAAAGCGATCCTACCATCACCACTGATGCCCTTTTCAATTACATAAAAACCACCATTGATGTGGGTGGTGATCCTTACAACGATCCTGTGGCGATTATTGAGGGTTACATCACTGAAAACAAAGGAAGCACATCTGTCAATGAGGCCTATGCCCTGTTGTCGCAACTCTACCTGAGTAGCAGAAATTATAACGCCGCTATCAAATCCATCGAAAGCACTTCGAATCCTAACCGTCAACTGCAGAAAGTATATCAGCAAATAACATATAACCAGGGTATTGAATATTTCAACCGGGGAGCTTACCAGGATGCCATCGAATATTTTGAAAAATCGCAATCCTATCCTGTTGATGGCAGATTAATGGCCCTGAGTACCTTTTGGCAGGGCGATGCTTATTACCGTGTTAAACAGTTTAACCTGGCACAACGTAAGTTTTCATCTTTCATGAACCTGAAAGATGCCCGTCAAACAGATTTAATTCCGGTAGCGCGCTACAATTTAGCCTATGCCGCTTTTAATCAGAAAAGCTATCCATTGGCCATTCAGCAGTTTGAGAAATTTCTTTCGGCTAACCCCACCCAACAGAGTTTAATCTCCGATGCATGGTTACGTTTGGCCGACAGCTATTTTATTTTAAAACAATACGATACGGCCATTCAATGGTACAAAAAAGTGGTGAATTCGTCCGGAAAAGATGCCGACTATGCCCTTTATCAATTGGCGGCCTGTTATGGTTCATCTGGGAATTTTAATCAAAAAACAACCACCCTAACCGAACTTACCGAGCGTTACAAATCGTCGAAATATTATGGAGACGCTTTGTATGAAATAGCCTCCACCTACTTGATCATGAATGATCAAAAACTAGCCATCAACTATTTCAATCGCTTGGTGAAACAAAAACCCAACAGTCATTTGGCCAAAAAAGCCTTGGTAAAGATGGGGTTTGTGTATTACAAAAACAACCAGTACAACGAAGCTATCAAGGTATTAAAACAAGTAGTCGATCGCTATCCTGCCTCGCTGGAAGCCAAAGAAGCGCTCAACACCTTGCAAAGTATTTACATGGACATGGGTAAAGTAGATCAATATTTTGCCTATGCCAAAAGCCTCGATTTTATTCAAATATCGACTAGTCAGGAAGACTCACTCACTTTTACCACCGGCGAAAATTACTACATCAATCAGGATTGCCCTCAAGCGATTACCGCCCTCACCAAGTACCTGAATGCCTATCCCAACGGAGGTTTCATTCTGCCAAGTTACCATTACCTGACGGAATGTTACAACAAGACTGGCAATAAAGCAGATGCTTTGGCAATCTATGAAAAGATCATCGCTTTGCCAGAAAACCAATATACAGGAGAAGCCTTACTGGTTGCTGCACGATCGGCGTTCGAAAAAGGTGATTATGGTAAATCGCAACAATATTATACCCGCTTGTCGGAAATGGAGGATTTATCTGCACTAATGCGTGAATCATTGGACGGCATCATGCAAAGTGCCTTTCTCAATGGCGATTATGTATCAGCAAAAAAAGCTGCTTCCGCCCTGTTGATGACCGAAAACGTAGACAACAACCAAATTATTAATGCGCATTATCTGTTGGCTAAAATCGCCATGATGGATAACAATTCGGCGCAAGCCCTGAAAGAATTTGGCATTACCACCAACCTCTCCACTGGTGAAAAAGGAGCCGAAGCCAAATATTACGCTGCCCTGCTCACCTATCGCGCAAACAAGCTTGAAGAGGCTGAAAACATGGTTTACGATCTCTCGGAGCAATATCCCAGCTACGATTATTGGATTGCCAAGGCATTTATCCTCCTTGCTGACATTTACGTGGGGCGTGGCGATAATTTCCAGGCAGAACAAACCTTACAAAGTGTTATTGAAAATTATAAAGGAGAAGACCTTAAAAAGGTAGCTCTTGAAAAACTTGATCGATTGAAGGCATTCAATGCTGAACAAAATAACCAATCCGAAATTGAAAATTCAGAAGAAAATGACGATGACATCAAATAAACTCATTCAGATACTTGTTATGGCAATGGCACTTATGCCACTATCGTTGATGGCGCAAGAGAATACCGAACCCGAAAAGCACCACGAAGAAGTGACCATTATAGGTACTTTTGACCCTTCGATCAACGAGGCGTATAAAATCAATTTAAAACCTGAACAAGAACTAAACGACAACAACACCAAACCGATATATACTTACGAGGTTCTGGATATTGTTTATCCTACGCAAATTGCCAGTGACCCGATTACGCCCATCGTCATTACTCCTAACAAGCGTACAACAAGTTACAACAACACCCTTTTGGCCGGAATAGGCAGTTTGTTAACCCCTTATGTTGAGTTCTTTCATTCACAAGGACAGCGAAACCAAAACCGATTTAATGCCCATATTCAACATTTATCTTCTTTTCACAACATCAAGGATTACGGAAAAAGTCCTTACAGCAAAACAGGAATTGATCTGGACTACACCCATTTCCTGAACAACCATATTTTGTCAACTGCCGTTGGATATCGATTAAACACCAACCGTTATTATGGGTACAAACCCGATGAACATCCTAATTATAGTCCGACAGATCAAGACCTCAAACAGGCATTTAACCTGATTGAAGGCAAAGTGGGTCTTGCAAGTAATTATAAGAATAACAGGAAATTACATCACGAAATTAACCTGGATGCTTCTTATTATTTCGATAAACACAAATCCAGCGAATCCCATGCTAGCCTTCATTTCAACGCGTTTAAAGAGTACGCATTATCTGAACTACTCAACTACCAGCATTTGGGATTAACAGGAGATGTCAGCTACTACGGTTCTACCAACAATATCATCACCTCAAATTCAACACTTATCACGGCTATGCCTTATTTTAAAGCCAATTATGGCATGTTTAAATTTACGGCAGGGTTGCAATTCAACTTCCTCAACACCAATAATTTCGATTTTTATTTCTATCCCGTACTTCATGCCTCAGCCAAATTAATTGATGAATCGTTGACCGCTTTTGCAGGAATAGATGGCAATGTGGAATACAACGGATATCAAAAATTAACTACTGAAAACCCTTGGCTCAACCCTGATGCAGGTTTGGGTTGGGACAGAGGCATGCGTATTTTTGGCGGTGTCCGAGGAAACATCAACCATCAGGTAAACTACAGCATTCAGGGCACATGGAAAAAATTTAACAACCTGTATTTCTTCGTCAACCAGGCCGGACCTTCACCTGTTTTTGCGCAAGCATTTCCACAGAATCAATTCACCACCCTGTTCGATAAGGGGAGCCGCACCGGCATTGATGCCGAAGTGACGTATACCATTCAAAAGAATGTAAAAGCATGGGTGGGGGGACATTTATATGCTTATTCACTCGAAACACTAGCTCAACCTTATCACAAACCATTGAACAAATTCGAATTGGGGCTATCCTTCTTGGTAAAAGAAAAGCTGACCATCGAAACGGAGTTATTTGGAAGCGGAAAACGATATGCACAAGACAATTCAGGTTTTTCAGGTACCGACATTGAACTTGATCCCTATGTCGATCTGAATCTGAGTTTAAACTATCAACTAAACGATCAATTTGCCATTTGGTTAAGCGGAACCAATCTGCTCAATAACAAATACCAACGGTTTTACCAATATCCTGTACAAGGATGGCAGGTAATGGGAGGAATTACCTATAAATTTTAAAAGTAGCACTTGACTGATTAGATTTATTTTTTTTGGTTAATATCTTCATAAACCTCTGGTTTTATGAAGTATTGTCATGATAAAAAAAACAACTTTTCATTCATCTTAAAAAAACGCTAACAACTAATTTTTGTTAACTTTGCACACCTATTAAATACACTGGGAAAAGTCAAGAATCGAATATGACAGAAGAAGAAAAAATAACGAATAATGCGGCTCTCTATACCGCCGACAACATTCAGGTACTTGAAGGCCTGGAAGCAGTAAGAAAACGCCCTGCCATGTACATTGGCGACGTAAATATTAAAGGACTGCACCATTTGGTTTACGAAGTTGTTGACAACTCCATTGATGAGGCTTTGGGCGGCTATTGCGATACCATCGACGTCATCATCAACGAAGATAATAGTATTGAAGTAAGTGACAATGGTCGCGGAATTCCAACCGGGTTACACGAAAAAGAAAATAAATCTGCTCTCGAAGTTGTAATGACTGTGTTACATGCCGGAGGTAAGTTCGACAAAGGCTCTTACAAAGTATCCGGTGGACTTCATGGTGTGGGTGTTAGTTGTGTTAATGCCTTATCAATAAAGTTGGTAGCCACCATATATCGTGAAGGTAAAATTTTCCAACAGGAATATAGCAAAGGTAAACCTTTAGCATCAGTGGAAGTCATTGGCGAATCAAAGAAATCAGGAACTACCATCCATTTTTTACCTGACGACAGTATCTTTTTAGTCACTAAATACGATTTTAGCATTCTCGCCGCCCGCTTACGCGAATTGGCTTACCTTAACAAAGGAATAAAACTAAGCTTAACCGACCGCAGAGAGAAAGATGAAAACGGTGAATTCCTACATGAGAAATTCTTTTCTGAAAATGGATTGAGTGACTTTATCAGTTACTTGGATGAAAATCGTGAACACCTGATTGAAGCACCTATTTCCATCGAGGGCGAAAAAAATGGCGTTCCTGTGGAGGTAAGTATGCAGTACAATACTTCATTTTCCGAAAATGTACATGCTTACGTTAACAACATCAACACCATAGAAGGTGGCACCCACCTTTCGGGATTCCGCCGGGGATTAACCAGAACTTTGAAGAGTTATGCCGACAAATCAGGAATGCTTAAAAACCTGAAATTCGACATCAGTGGCGATGATTTCCGTGAAGGTCTCACCGCAGTAATTTCTGTAAAAGTAGCTGAACCACAATTTGAGGGTCAAACCAAAACCAAATTGGGTAACTCTGATGTAATGGGTGCTGTTGACCAAATGGTAAGCGAAACATTGAGTCATTACCTCGAAGAAAATCCAAAAGACGCCAGAACCATTGTTCAAAAGGTTATTCTTGCTGCCACAGCACGTCACGCTGCCCGTAAGGCGCGTGAGCTCGTGCAAAGGAAAAACGTACTCAGTGGTTCGGGATTGCCCGGGAAATTGAGCGATTGCTCTGAGAAAGATCCAGCTTTGACAGAAATATACTTGGTGGAGGGTGACTCGGCCGGTGGTACGGCCAAACAGGGTCGCGACCGTAAATTTCAGGCCATTCTTCCCTTAAGAGGAAAGATTCTGAATGTAGAAAAAGCACTACCTCACAAGATATTTGATAGTGAAGAAATTAAGAATATATACACTGCACTCGGCGTAAGTGTTGGCACAGAAGAAGATAGCAAAGCGCTCAATCTAAAGAAATTGCGTTACCACAAAATCATTATCATGACCGATGCTGATGTGGACGGAAGCCACATTGCCACCCTGATTATGACTTTCTTTTTCCGCCATATGCTCGAACTCATCGAAAAAGGATATATCTATATAGCAACTCCTCCATTTTATTTAATCAAAAAGGGTAAAACTGAACGGTATTGCTGGACGGAGCAACAACGCGAACAAACTGTCCGCGAGTTATCAAACGATGGAACAGAGAAAGGAATCCACATCCAACGATACAAAGGTTTGGGAGAAATGAATGCAGAGCAATTGTGGAGTACCACTATGGATCCTGAGCGCAGAACCCTACGTCAGGTAACCATTGAAAACAGCGTGGAAGCTGATCACGTATTCTCAATGCTCATGGGCGATGAAGTTCCCCCACGTCGTGAATTCATTGAAGCGAACGCCAAATATGCCAACATCGACACCTAGGATTTCTTAAAAATGTTTAAAAAGCCCGCTAGTGTGTACAAAGCGGGCTTTTTTTGGCCACCTATATACCGCATATTGCTGTCCTGTTAATCTGATTATACTACTTTAGCTGCCTAATTCCATAACACTACCTGATTTCATCATGAGAATCCGAATCCTAGCTGGCTCCTTAAGAATACTCCTCTTGGTAGTGCTATTCGGAATATTCATTCCTTCTGCCGGACTTGCCCAACTCACCAAGATTATGGGAAATGTAAGTGATGGCGCTACAGGTGAACCCTTACCTTTTGTCAACATTGTATTTAAAGGAACCAGCGTTGGTGTAACAAGTGATTTTGAAGGCAATTTTTCCATTGAAACCAAGAGTCCGGGTGATACCCTGATTGCAAGCTTCATTGGTTACGAGAAAAACGCAACCAAAGTCACAAAGGGGATATTCCAAACCATTAATTTTGTTATGGTTAGCCAAAATGTTTTATTGGAAGATGTGATTATCAGACCTGGGATAAATCCCGCCGAGGTACTTTTAGAAAAAATCATAAAAAACAAACCACTCAATGATCCCAATCATTTTGATGCCTATCAATATGAAGCCTACACCAAGCTGGAACTTGACGCCAACAACATTACCGAAAAACTAAAAAATCGGCGCATATACCGACCTTTTCAGTTTATTTTTGATAATGTGGATACCTCTAC
>JBFHGX010000173.1:0-7724 GCA_041582875.1 Bacteroidales bacterium
GTTTTTCTTGGATGGATTTAAAAAACCTTTACTTTTGCACCCTCAAAACGGATGATTCGTTAGCTCAGTTGGTAGAGCATTTGCCTTTTAAGCAAAGGGTCCCGAGTTCGAGCCTCGGACGAGTCACTAAAACGCTGGTAACCAGCAATAAAAACCGCTAAATAGTTGATATTTAGCGGTTTTTTGTTTTTACCCTCCGCAAAATAAATCAAATATTGCATTCTTAAAGAGACCAATTCGAGACCCATTTTAAAAAGACCCAAATGGGTCTCGCGATAGCCTTAAAATATTGGTTTTCAATATAAATTACCCTCTGTTTTTAACTGGAAATACCTTGAAATTTCGTATATTTATTGTCGAATCGAGACCCATTTTGTCTCATAAATCAAGTACTATGGAACACTCAATGTACATTTCCTTCCAGTTAAAAAAACACAAAATGAATGCAAAAGGGCTTGTGCCCATCAATATGCGAATAACTCTTGATCATAAAAGAGTCGAGTTTTCAGCTCATCGCTATGTTTCTCCAGACAATTGGGATGATAAAGCGAACCGCGCGATAGGGACCAGCGACGACTCCATTATCCTCAACAATTACCTCGATGGTTTAAAAAGCAAAATTCAACGGCAATACAACATCCTCGAAAGCCTGGACAAACCCATTACATTAGAATCACTACGAGCAAAGCTAAACGGAAACACTGAAAAAAAATACGCCTTATTGTTCATATACCAATTGCATAACAATGATATGAGCAAAAGAGTTGGCTTTGATGTGGCAGAAGGTACCTACAAGCGCTACAAAGTCTCCATCCGAAGAATAGAAAACTTCATCAAATACCAATATGGTAAGAATGATTTCATGCTTGATGACCTAAACCACGCATTTATAACAAAATATGAAGTATACCTTAAAATCTAGCACAACTGCAGCAATAACACCTGTACAAAATACCTTATCCATTTAAAGAAAAATATAAACCTAGTTATTGTGATATTAAAATCAAAATTGATGAGTTAGATTTCAGTCGGGAGTATATCCATGAAAAGCCATTTCCTGAAGGAAGTAAAATGGCAGAGCAGATTACCAAAGATTTTGAGTTGGTATTCAAAAAGGTTTGTGACTTTTATAACACCTAACTTTGCCTAGATAGACAATTTTAATGAAAAGAATCTCTTTTTTAAGTTACTAAATCCAAAATCGTCGTGGCAAGGAAAACGAAGGAAGATACACGCTCAATCAAGTGGATGAAGAATTTGGCTTGGGCGAAAAAGGATTCACTGCTGTAGCCGTAGTTTCTTTCGGCTATCGCACCGAAACCGATTTCAATACGCCTGACAAAACTCCGAAATCGAGGTTACCTCAAGAAGAAATATTTACAATAATATAACCGCTTTGTTTTCAGATTAAAAAAAGCCATGAGTACATGAATTTTAGTCCACACACGGACCAACTATGTATTTGTGGCCAATCTAAATTATTCAATCTCACACCATGAAAAAGACCATATGCATAACAATACCTACACATCCCTAATTGTATTTCTTGAAGTGGATGCACGAACCACCAGTCTAGTCTTCATCACAATGTTTTCATGGGTAATATCCTTATGATGCACAATATGCTCCAAAACAAGCTTTATGCTTTTTTTACCAATCCGTTTTCCCGGTTGATGTATGGACGAAAGCTGCGGTGAAGATACAAGTGCAAGATCTGAATCACTAAATCCCAAGACGCCCACTTCTTCAGGAATCTTGATCCCACATTTTTTCAACCCTGACAATACTCCAATAGCGACAATATCTGAAATACAAAAAATAGCATCAGGTTTATTTTCCATCTGCATGAGCTTTATGGCCAGCTGCTCTCCTTCTTTCATCGAAAATTTTTCACAGGTAACAATCCAGTCATTTACCAATTCCATATTGTTCGCCATAAGCGTCTCAACATAAGCACGACACCGATCATTAGCCAATGTTGACGATTGCAATCCGCGTAAATGGGCTATTTTTTTATATCCTTGATCAATTAAGTGATTGATACCTTCGCGGGTTCCCACATCATCGTTGGACGAAATCAGGGGTGTTTTCTTATGATCAAAAAAAATCAAACGATCAAGAATTACAAATGGAATATCCGGCTTAATCAGCTTTTCAAGTTTTTCTTTAATCTTACCAAGCTTCCTCCCCGGAAGAATTAAAATGGCATCCACATTGAGTTCATAAAACTCCTCAATATACTCCAATTCCTTTTTTTCATTATAACTACTTTCCGCTATCAATAATTTATAACCTGCTTTTCCGGCTTCCTCAAGCATGCCACTTAATATTTGAGTAACATAATAATGGGCAAGTTTAGGAAAAATCACCCCTATACGATATGATTTCTGAAACTTTAAACTTAATGCAATCGTGTTAGGTTTATAGTTAATTAGTGCAGCTACATCCCTGACTTTAGCTTTCATTTTATCACTAATTTCAGGATGATCGTGAAGCGCTCTTGAGACCGTCGCAATCGTTGTATTTAAGGATTTAGCAATATCTTTTAGTGTTGCTCTCTTCATCTTTTTCCTGCTGAAAACGTGATTATTTGAGCACAAATGTAAGAAAATTACAAAAGTTGTCAACCGTAAACGTTTACGTAAAAATAGTGTTATTGTTTGTTAAATTTTTATTATTTTTATTTGCGGTCGTATTAAAACATAAACCATTTAACTATGAAACAAATTTCTTTACTATTCTACTTTTTACTGTTTGGATTTGGGCTTAGTGCGATTGCTCAAACAACCGTCACAGGAGTTGTTAACGACAACAATGGAGCTACGATACCATCGGCCAGTATCGTAATTAAAAACACAACCACAGGAACAGTTACCGATATGGTAGGCTATTTCAGTCTTACAGTCGACAAACTACCCGTTACACTTGAGGTAAGCTTTGTAGGTTACCAAACAAAAGAAATTACAGTGGTTTCCACCGAACCTCTGGAAATCATCTTAAACGAGGGAGTTGGTTTACAAGAAGTTCTGGTAACAGGTACCATGACTGTCCGTTCAGAAGATCAGGCTGCCATGTCAATGACTTCGATGAAATCAGAAGAAATTCAATCGCTTTCTGCCAGTGGACAAGCTGATATTCTTCGCTCGGTACCCGGTATTACTGCCGAAGGTGGTGGTGGTGAAGTAGCTGCCAATATTTTCGTTCGTGGTTTACCATCAGGAGGTCAGTATGTATTTAATCCCCTTGAGTACGATGGAATGCCTACCATCAGTACCTTTGGGCTTAACTCTTCTGCTCATGATGTATACGTAAGGAACGACTTTGGCATCAAAACCTTGGACTTTGCTCGCGGCGGTGCTGCCATTATGTACGGTGCAGGTTCAGTTGCCGGTGTAATTAATTACATCTCAAAAACAGGTACCGAAACTCCTGAAAACATCTTCCAATTGGAGTGGGCTGACCAAGGACGCTTAAAAGCTGATTTTTATTCAGGTGGAAAATTTGGCGGAAAAAGTTCACGGACCTATTATGCACTAAGTGGTGTTTATCGGTACGATGATGGCCCAATCAAAACAGGTTTACCATCAGAAGGGATCCAACTAAGAGGTAGCATCAAACAAATGTTTGACAATGGCTTTTTGGTTGTTTCTGGTCAATATATCGACGACCGTGTTCAGTTTTTCTTGCCTCTTCCTTTGGATGGAGATACCAGAGAGTTTGCCACTGGGAACGATGGAAAAGAAGTAAATACCATCCAAACTTTTCATGCCAGCAACATTTCTTACGAAACACCAAACGGTGTTTACCACACCCCTATAAAAGACGGTGTTAAGACCAAGGGGGGATACATGATGGCTGACTACAAATACAACTTCGACAACGAACTTAAATTCAACACCAAAGTACGTTATGCCCGCTACCAACATCAGTTTAACTTGTTCCTTGCAGGATCAGGAAACCCTCAATCATTAACCAACTTTGTAACAGGACTCGACTCAACAGCCACCGATATTTATGCAACAAATACGGGTACCGACAATGTTGTTCCTAACGACGACAAAGTGTTAATGAATACCCTCCTCGACAGAAATCGTCCGATGACGGATATGGCTGCTGAAATGAACCTAACCAAAACCTGGCACTCAGGTGAGCTCGAGCATAATGTGACCATCGGTACATTTTTATCACGTACCGAGGCACATGACGAAAATGTACAGTCAGTTTACGTGAGTGAGTTCAATGCCATTCCTGAATTGGTTGATATTTCATACACCTCCAATGGTGAAAATAAAATTTTAACTCAAAACGGAGTATATAATCCAGGCGCTGCTTATTCCAACAATTTCATTACCGCCAACAAGGCCGCTTTATACCTTACTGACGAGATGAAATTTAATCGTTGGAGATTTGACATTGGATTACGTGTTGAAACCATAAGTGCCGATGTAACCCGTGAAGGAAGCACAACATACGTGATGAGCGAGGACGAAGAATTGAGCGAAGACTTGAGAACCGTAAAATGGGGAAACAATTCGTACCTTACCGGAAACGGAACCGATACCGATTGGGCTGGTGTTATTGCTGCCAACTATGAGCTTACCGAACATGTTTATCTATATGGTAACGTTACCAAAGGATACTTTTTTCCACAGCCAAGAGGTATCCAAATTTCATCCGATGGAACCGTTAGCTCATACAAAACAGAAAAAATCTATCAAGGTGAAGTTGGTGCCAAATACAACAACAAAAAGTTACAAGCCACCATTGCTGGTTATTATGTAACACTTAGAGACCGTAGAGATGTTCGCTTGATTGACGATCCAACCAACCCAGGAACCATTATTGAAGACGTTAGTATTTCGAGTACACGCACCTTTGGCGTTGAAGCTACATGGACATACGAATTGCTTAAGAACTTCTATTTTGATGGAAGCTTAACCTATCAAAACCATCAATACACTGAGCATAAAACAAATCCTGAATATGTGGGTAACAAATTGGCCAGACAACCTGACTTCTTAAGCTATTTTGGATTAAGATACGCCGGTAAAAAAGTTGATGGCGGTATTTCAATGAATCACATGGGTAAAAAATTCACTGACGATAGCAACAATGTTGAATTAGATCCATTTAATATCTTCAGATTAGATGCTGGTTATACCATGCCCATTGGCGATGGTGGTCAATCACTCCGTCTTGGTGCTTCGGTATACAACCTCACCGATTCAAAAGGTATTACCGAAGGTAACCCACGTGACTTATCACAATCCAACGAAGGCGTATATTTTGTAGGCCGCCCAATTCTTCCAAGAAGAATCTTCATAAGAGCAACATTTAATTTATAGTAACCTACTTTTTTATACAAGCAAGGGCAAAAAGCCTTTGCTTGTATACTTTAAACCTTATTCCCACGCTGATGAACTGGCTTGACTACATTATAGTATTGATATACTTTGCAGGATTCCTTGGAATTGGATTCTTCTTCAAAGAAAACAAAAACTCAACCGATTACTTTCTGGGAGGAAAAAGCCTCGGATGGTTGCCGTTGAGTTTGTCAACCATGGCCACACAACTCTCGGCCATCAGCTTTGTTTCAGCACCAGCCTTTGTGGCGCTAAAAGCGGGCGGAGGAATGAAATGGTTGTCATTCGAATTTTCTGTTCCCCTAGCCATGTTTTTCCTCATGGTGGTATTGATTCCGCCCTTGTTCCGATCGGGCGTGGTGAGTATTTACGAATTTGTTGAGCGTCGTTTCGACGCAAGTACCCGACTGATTCTGAGCATTGTATTCCAAATCAGCCGAGCACTTGCTACGGGCGTGATGGTTTATACCATCGCCATAATTTTACAAGCAGTTCTCGACATTGGATTTATCTACACCATTCCTATCATCAG
Organism: Bacteroidales bacterium; assembly: GCA_041582875.1. Lineage (GTDB taxonomy): Bacteria > Bacteroidota > Bacteroidia > Bacteroidales > F082 > UBA6244. The sequence goes on from JBFHGX010000173.1 coordinate 5,896, forward strand.
TGTTGTCACCATTATTTATTCGTGGCAAGGTGGGATGAAGGCCGTGGTTTGGGGCGATGCCATTCAGATGATTATTTTACTTACCGGATTGGTGATATCATTGGTATATGGATATATGCTGATGGTTGACAACGGGGGATCATTCGCCAACATCGATCCGGCCCGACTTCAGGTAATCGAAAGTAATTTTGGCTTTGGCGATGGCGAATACGGCATCTGGCCCATGATCATTGGTGGATTTTTTCTCTACGCCTCCTATTATGGTACTGATCAAACACAAGCACAACGCATGTTATCAGCAAAAGACGAAAAAACAATTCGCACCTTACTGTTCGCCAACGGAATGCTGCGCATGCCCGTCGTCCTTATATATTGTACATTGGGTTTGGTTTTAGGAGGATTTATTTTGGTAGCTCCTGATTTCCTCGCTGAATTAACTGCTGTAACTCAAAAACACTTTCCGGTTGAATATGCAGCTTCAGGCATCAAACCCGACTTAATGGTTCCCGTTTTTATCACCAACTACCTGCCTCACGGAGTTATTGGCATTCTGATGGTGGGTATACTTTCTGCCGCCATGTCTTCACTAAGTTCTACGGTAAACTCACTGTCAGCCGTAACTGTAGAGGACTTTTTTAATAGAGGCAAATGGAAATTGAGCAACAAAACTTACATGATGCTTTCCAAAGGAGCCGTTGTTTTTTGGGGAACGGTTTGCATTGCCAGCGCTTTTTTCCTTGGAGGAAGTCAAAGCTCGGTGATCGAAATTATCAATGCCATTGGATCCGTTTTTTACGGCCCGGTGTTAGCCACTTTCCTTCTGGCAATCTTCTCTAAAAAAGTGAATAAACACGGCATGAAAGCTGGAATCATTATTTCGGTATTGGTCAACCTGGTATTCTCTAAAACCATGCAGGAAATTATCGGTTACAACCCCGGGATAGATATTTTCTGGATTTGGCTCAATTTTACCGGATTTGCACTTTGCGTGATCATTGCCTATGCTGTAAGCTTCGCGGTGAAAGATCCCAACAACAAATCCTCACAGGTAGTTTACAAGATTACAAGAGAACAAATTGTTAACAAAGAAGGTATTATCTTACTGCTCTTTTTTGTGGCCATTGTTATTTTCAGTTTATATGTTCCTGAAATATTTGGATAAAATAAAACACCATGAAGATTGCTTTATGTCATTTCAGAGTCGGCGAAACCGATGGGGTTTCCCTGGAGATGGACAAGTGGAAGAAAGCACTTGAAAATCTGGGACATAAAGTCATATATATTGCCGGAAGCGCAGGAAATTGCGATGCTGAAATTATCCCCGGATTGCACTATCAACTTCCACTCAACAACGAGATTGTAGCCCAAGCCTATGAAAAAACACGACCTACGTGGTCGGAGGAGAAGCTCAAATCTCAACTATTCACACTCGCAGACTCTATTGAAAAAGCGCTTCTAAGTATCATAAAAGCACAACAAGTGGATGTCATTGTCCCGAACAACATCTTGTCATTGGGCTGGGGTCTTCCTGCAGGAATCGCCTTTTCGAATGCCATCCACACTTCTGACATAAAAACCATTTGTCACCACCACGATTTTTATTGGGAAAGGGTTCTGTATTCCAATCCCAATCATGCTTTTATTAATGAGCTGTTAAACCAGCATTTCCCCCCACCCCACCCCAATATACAACACGTTTGTATTAACCATCTGGCAAAAGCCGAATTAAAACATAGACACGACCTTGACGCCCGTGTAGTTCCCAATGTTTTCGATTTCGATGAAGTACACATCAAAAAAGATGCGTTTAATCGGCGTATGCGAACAGA
>JBFHGX010000174.1:0-7677 GCA_041582875.1 Bacteroidales bacterium
CAAAAGGCTTTGTTTAACTGTTTAGCTTCTTCGCGACCATACATGGGAATTATCTTTTTTCCAACAATACGATGTTCTCCACATGCTGGGTTTGAGGAAACATATCCACAGGCTGTGCTTTTACAGCTTTGTATTTTTTGCTTAAAATAGCGATGTCGCGTGCCTGGGTAGCCGGATTGCAACTGATATACACAATTTTTTTTGGCTCCATATCAAGCATTTGATAGAGTACACGTTCGTGCATGCCCGCACGGGGCGGATCAGTAATAATTACATCAGGTTTGCCATGTTTTTTTACAAAGTCACTGGTAAGAACACGCGCCATATCACCGGAAATAAAGGTGGTATTGTCAATTCCATTGAGTTGAGCATTGATGTCAGCATCTTTTACTGCCTGTTCAACATATTCAATACCTACAACTTTCTTTACCGATCGGGCAATAAAGGCCGCAATGGTTCCTGTTCCGGTGTATAAATCATAAACGACTTCATCTCCGGTAAAATCAGCAAAATCAAAGGCTTTTTTATAAAGTCTTTGGGCCTGAACAGGATTGGTTTGGTAAAACGAAATGGGTCCAATTTTGTATTTTAAAGCTGGCTGGCCTTCTACCGGAGCTTCCATTTGCTCCATGATAAAAGCTTCTCCTTTAAACAATTGTACTTCAAGGTCGGTAATAATGTCGTTTACCTTTTCGTTAATAACATACATTAAGGATGTTATTTCAGGGAAGCGTTCCCCAAGCCATTGCAGAAATTCTTTGATTTCGGTGTCGTCATATTTAAATACCATTATTACCATCAAATCTCCTGTGGTGGTGGTTCTGATGACTACATTGCGCACCATGCCTTCGCCGGTATGCAGGTTGTAGAAAGTTAGGTCGTGTTCGAAGGAGTATTCCTTGATAGCTAAACGTATGGCGTTAGATGGATCAGGCTGCAGATAGCAATGGTCAATATCGAGTACCTTGTTGAACATGCCGGGCAGGTGAAAACCAATACCTTGTGTGTTTAATGGCCCGCCTTCATTGGCGGGAGTGTCAAGCGAGGTCAACCAACGCCTATCAGTGAAAGTGAACTCAAGCTTGTTGCGGTAATAGTAAGGGCTTTGGCTTCCCAATATGGGAAGGTATTCTTCTACTTCTACTTTTCCTATACGTTTGAGGTGGTCGATGACCTGTTGTTGTTTTAATTCCAATTGATGGGTATAGCTGATGTGTTGCCACTTGCACCCTCCACACAAACCAAAGTGCGAACAAACGGGTTCGGTACGCATCTCCGAAAGTTTATGAAACTCGGTGGCTCTGCCTTCCAGGTATTTCGATTTCTTTCGCGTAACCTGAACGTCAACAATATCTCCAGGTGCTGTAAAAGGAATAAAAACAACCTTTTCGTTATAATATGCAAGTGCTTTACCTTCTGCTCCTGCCTTCATTATTTCCAGTTTCTCCAGCAGAGGAAGTGGTTTCTTTTTAATTCGACCCATGTAAATTTATTTAGGCTGCAAAGATAGTAAAAGGAGTCATTGTCCTACGGATACTAAAATGATCAAAAAAAAAACAGTAGGGCCATCACAGTTATGATGAACCTACCGGAATATAAACCAAAGTCAATTTTTTAATTGAAATTAGAAGTTCGGTTTTAACGAATAAGTGTGGTAATAATCGTCAATTACTGCCACAGCTTCTTCAATATTATCGACCAAATGAAATAAATCTAAATCTTTTTCATTGATTTTTCCTTCAGCCAAGAGCCTTTCTTTAATCCAGGTAACCAATCCTCCCCAATAATCTTTGCTGATTAGCACAATCGGAAAACTCACCAGTTTGTGTGTTTGTATCAAGGTGATGGCTTCAAACAATTCATCAAGTGTGCCAAAACCTCCGGGAAGCACCACATATCCTTGCGAATAGCGCATGAACATCAGCTTGCGGGTGAAGAAGTAATCGAACTGGATGAGCTTATCGGGATCGATATATTCATTGGCTGATTGCTCGAAGGGTAGGTTGATGTTGAGTCCTACCGATTTTCCGCCAGCAATATGGGCACCTTTGTTGGCAGCTTCCATGGCACCAGGACCACCACCTGTGATAATTCCAAATCCTTTTTTAGTGAGCAAATAGGCCAACTCCTCAGCCATATGATAACATTTGTCTCCTGGTTTTGTTCTGGCAGATCCAAATACAGCCACGCAAGGTCCTATTTTCGAAAGGGTTTCGTATCCGTCAACGATCTCCGACATGATTTTGAAAACTGACCAACTATCGTGGGCTTTGGTTTCGGCCCAGGTTTTTAATTCAACTACCTGATTCTCTTTTAAGGGTTCTTTTTCCATATGATTAATCTGTATTATGCTACTAATTGTTGCTGCAAGATACGCAAATCATTCATTGGATATTTGTTCCCTACGTATGAATCCGTAAGATTATTCTTTATCTGTATTATCCAATAACTCTTCTGCCAGAAAAGGGGCTGTTCGGCTTTCTTTGTTTAAGGCAACTTCTTCGGGTGTACCTTCACAAATAATGTATCCTCCGGCAGCGCCTCCTTCAGGACCCAGATCAATGACATAATCGGCAACTTTTATCACATCCATGTTGTGTTCAATAATTACCACCGTGTTTCCTTTGTTCACCAGTTTGTCGAGAACGCTCAAAAGTACTTTTACATCTTCAAAATGAAGTCCTGTGGTGGGCTCATCAAGAATGTACAAGGTGTTGCCGGTATCTTTTTTGGCCAACTCGGCAGCCAGTTTAACGCGTTGGGCTTCTCCTCCAGAAATGGTGGTGGAGGATTGACCCAGTGTAAGATAACCCAATCCCACATCTTTTAAAGTTCTGAGCTTATTTACGATGAAAGGGATATTTTCAAAGAAGTTAACCGCATAATTGATGGTCATGCTCAGTACATCGTTTATCGATTTGCCTTTGTACCTCACTTCCAGTGTTTCTCGATTATAACGATGTCCATAACAATCTTCACATAGCACGTACACGTCGGGCAAAAAATTCATTTCAATGGTCTGAACGCCTGCGCCCTTGCAGGTTTCGCATCGGCCACCTTTTACGTTAAACGAAAACCTTCCCGGTTTGTATCCCCTTATTTTGGCTTCGGGAAGATTGCCAAAAAGTTTTCTTATTTCGTCGAAAACTTTGGTGTAAGTGGCCGGATTCGATCTTGGTGTTCGTCCTATCGGCGATTGGTCGATTTCGATGACTTTGTCGATGTTTTTAATGCCTTCTATTCGTTCGTAGGGGAGTGGCTTTTTCAACGATCGGTAAAAATGATGACTAAGAATAGGGTAGAGGGTTTCGTTGATAAGGGTCGATTTTCCGCTTCCTGAAACTCCTGATACACAAATAAGCTTGCCTAATGGCAATGTTAGATTAACACCTCTCAGGTTGTTTCCGGTGGCATTAAAAAGTTGAATAAACTGACCGTTTCCGGGACGTCTGTTGGCAGGAATAGCTATTTTTCTTCTTCCGTTGAGGTAATCGGCGGTAATGGTGTCGCTGGCTTTAATTTGCTCTGGAGTTCCCGCAGCAACAATTTCGCCTCCGTGCATTCCGGCTCCAGGACCAATGTCAATTACGAAATCGGCCGCCAGCATAGTGTCGCGATCGTGTTCTACTACAATAACCGAGTTGCCTACGTCGCGCAGCTCTTTGAGTGCTTTAATCAATTGATGGTTGTCGCGTTGGTGCAATCCTATACTGGGCTCATCCAAAATATACAAAACACCGGTGAGTTGCGATCCTATTTGGGTAGCCAGTCGAATACGTTGCGATTCTCCTCCCGAAAGACTGCGGGCCGGGCGGTAAAGATTGAGGTAACCAATGCCAACTTCCAATAGAAAATCCAAACGGGTATTGATTTCTCTTAAAATCTCATGTCCAATGATTTGCTGTTTGTTGCTCATGGTTTCCTCTACGTTGGTAAGCCATTTGCGCAATTCCACCAAATCCATTAACGACAACTCAGCAATATTTTTGTTGTTGATTTTAAAATGGAGAGCTTCTTTTTTAAGGCGCGCACCCAAGCATTCGGGGCAGGTATGTTGATTGGTAAATCCCTCAGCCCATTGTTTTGAGCGCTCTCCACCCGAATCGCCCCCGAAATTCTCGATGTACTGAATTACTCCTTCAAAATTTAAGGTGTACGAAGAAGTTATGCCTAAGTATTCTTTTTTTACTGTAAAAGTCTCCTGGGATCCATTTAAAATAACCTGTATTCCTTCTTCAGGAATATCTTTAATGGGGGTTGTCAGTGTAAAACCATATTTTATACCAATGGCTTCCAGTTGATTAAATAGCCAGTTGGGTTTGTGTTCCCCGAAAGGGGCAATTCCGCCTCGTTTAATGCTTAGGTTTTTGTCGGGCATCACCTTGTCGAGGTCAATTTCGTTAACCAAACCTAGTCCGTTGCAAACGGGACAGGCTCCGTAGGGAGAATTAAACGAAAAAGTATTGGGTTCGGGTTCGTCGTATGAAAGACCTGTAACCGGACACATCAACTTGCGACTGAAGTGCCTCACTTCGTTGGTTTCTGGATCGAGAATGCTGATGGTGCCTTTACCGATTTTCATGGATTGACTTACCGTTCGCCGTATGCGGTCCTTGTCGGGATGGTTTAAATCAATGCGATCTACCACTACTTCAATGTCGTGCACTTTGTAGCGATCGAGTTGCATACCAAATTTAATTTCTTGTATTTCACCATCCACTCGTACTTTAAGGTAACCTTGTTGACGGATTTGCTCGAATAATTCGCGGTAATGCCCTTTCCGTCCTTTTACTAAAGGGGATAATACCACCAATTTTTTTCCTGCAAATTGGGTGGAAATTAAGGCGGTAATCTCGTCTTCGGAATACTGAACCATTTTCTCTCCAGACAGGTAAGAATAGGCTTCAGCAGCTCTGGCATACAAGAGTCGAAGGAAATCGTAAACTTCGGTAATGGTGCCAACGGTTGACCGTGGATTGCGGTTTACCGATTTTTGTTCGATAGAAATTACCGGACTTAACCCGTTTATTTTATCTACATCAGGGCGCTCCATGTTGCCAATAAACTGGCGGGCATAGGCCGAAAATGTTTCCATGTACCTTCGCTGGCCTTCGGCATAAATGGTGTCGAAGGCCAATGATGATTTACCGCTTCCGCTCAGTCCTGTAATAACGACGAGTTTATTGCGCGGCATGATGACATCCGTGTTTTTTAGGTTGTGTACCCGGGCGCCAAAAACTTCCAGATTTTGGTTTCCATGAAATTGAGGTTTGTTGATATTGCTCATGAGCCCTGTGGGTTTAATCCGTTTTTAATCAAAATCAGTTCTTCGTGTGTGGTATCGTATGGCTTGAGTGGGATATTGATAAAATAGGTTTTCTTCTTCCTGTTTTTAAGCGATTTATCACGTAACCATGGATTGAAATATTTGAGGAGTTTGTAGCTGATGTCATGTTCAGCTGCCCAATCGGCCCAGTCGTCTACCTTTTCGCTGACTTCAATTTTCTTCACTGGAATGGGGAGGTATATTTCATCCTCCGAAAGGTAAAAACCAAAGTCTTGTGGATTTTCCATAATCATTTTTAGTGCCAAAATGCGGTACACATACCGAGCCGTTTCGTCGTTAAGCAACAAATCGTAAAAGGATGAAGCTTTTTGTCGGTCAATTTGCCTGTCGATACCGTTTTGTCCTGCATTGTAGGAGGCTGCCGAAAGAGTCCAATTGCCGTACCTTTCATAGCTCTTTTGTAAATAGGCACATGCCGCAATGGTGGATTTTTCTACATCATACCGCTCGTCAATGTCTTTGTCTACTTCCAATCCATAGTCCTTGGCAGTACCTTTCATTAATTGCCAAAAGCCGGTGGCTCCTGCCGGAGATATTACATTAGACAATCCGCTTTCGATTACGGCGATGTATTTAAAGTCGGATGGAATGTGATGGCTGGCCAATATGGAATCAAAAAGAGGAAAATAGCGGTAACTTTTTTTTATGAGTAACAGGGTGGATGAGTGCCAATAAGTGTTAACTAAAAGCTCTCTGTCGAGGGCTTCGCGCACGTAAAATAAATCCAAAGGAACTTCTTCTCCAGCAAAAGTAATCGTGTCTGGAATTGGTAATGAAACAATGCGGTAGTATTGTTCATTTTGGCCGGGTGATTTCACATCCTTTTGGTTCTTTATTGCATCGAAGCCAAAAACCAATAAGCCTATAATTACCAACAGGAGGATATAGGTGATAATTTTTTGCATTTGTCAGAAAGTAATTTTAGTTGACAAGAATTGATGAGCAGTCCGGGTTTTTTTACGGACGGAAAATGAAAATGCAAAATTAACCAGAATTTCAGCGTGACTTTAGAAAGGACTGATAAAATCTTTAAATAAAGGGGCCGTTTTGTCTTTTTCAGACAAAATTGGTGTAGCAATTTTCCAGTCGATATTTAAATCGGGATCGTTCCAAAGAATGCTTCCTTCGGATTCTTTATTGTACACATTGGTGCATTTGTAAAAAAAGGTGGTGTTATCTTCAAGGGTAACAAATCCATGTGCAAACCCCGGAGGTACCCAGTACATCCATTTATTGTCCTGTGTAAGCTCAATGGAGGCCCAATGACCATATGTGGGCGAGCCTTTGCGGATGTCAACAGCTACATCTAAAACAGCTCCCCGTATCACCCTGACAAGTTTTCCCTGTGCAAAGGGTGGTTTCTGAAAGTGCAATCCCCGCAATACGTTTTTTTGCGATTTCGACTCATTATCTTGTACAAAATTCTGATCGATGCCACTCTTAAGAAACACTTGTTTGTTGTATGATTCAAAGAAATATCCACGATGATCCTCAAAAACAGTGGGTTTTACAATGTGTAAGTCTGGAATATTGGTTTTTATTATTTCCATGTTTCGGCTTTTTTAATGCTCAAAGATATTTATTTTCGCACTTGGTTTTAACCTGGATTTCATTTGATAAATAAAGTCGATCCAAATTATTTTGTAAACCTCCGGTACATAGCGTTTAAAAAGTTTCAATTCATGAGTAAACCAATGCAAAGGGTGCTCATTGGATGATAGGTAAAATGTTGATGATAAAAATATGGTGATATGAAAAGTAGAGAATTAAAGAAGTTGGGATTTCAAATTTCAAATGATCCTCAGTTTTTGAATGATCGATATGGTGTAAATCCATTTGTAAGGAGACGTTTGTTTGAGTTGACCGATAAACTTGAAAAGGCTAAAAAGTCCGACCTAAAGGTGGTCATTGATTTTGTGGAGAAAAATCCGGATAATCCAATGGTTAAGGATTTATTGTATTCCTACTATGTGAAATTTCAGCAACTCGATAAGGCCAAAAAACTTAATCAGCAAATGTTGCAGGATCATCCTGATTTTCTGTATGCCAGAACGAATGCCGCCATGGACTTGTTCATGGAAAATCAAGTTGACCAGATTCCTGAACTTTTAGGACAATCATTTGATTTAAAAAAGCTGTATCCGGAACGGGATGTTTTTTTCGTTTCAGAGGTGCTTATATACTACCGTACAGCAATATTCTATTTTGCGTCTACTTATCAGATAGAGAAAGCTCTTAAGTACTTTCAGGTCATGATGGATGTTGATTCAGAGGATATTAATACGTTTGTAACCCGGGAATACCTGATTATGGTAACGGCCGATAATGAG
>JBFHGX010000175.1:0-7598 GCA_041582875.1 Bacteroidales bacterium
AAATCGCAAACCGGTTGTGCCGCAAATGAGGCTGATGCAATTTGGGTGCGCCATCCCCAACCTCCATTGGAGTATTCGGTGGTAAACCAAAACGACTGATCATCAGTGGGGTCCACTGACATCATCGAATAGTCACCCCAACGGTCGACTCCGGATTGTGACTTTGTTCCGGTATATATTTCTGCCTCTTCAATATCCAAAATGCCTAAACCTGCAGGTGCTCCTGCAGATTGTCCTGCAATACGAATGGAAGGAAAGGTACTGGAACTTGAAACAGAATAACCTACAGCAATATCACCTCCCTGGTTCATGGCCACGGATGCCATCCACCTGTTTTCACCATCATTGGGAGCAAAAGTCCCTTGTTGGTAAATTTCCCAACCGGTACCGTAGTTTCTTAGTTCATACCACCTTACACCGGCCCGGCTGTTTCCTGCATTCACAGTATGGTTGGTTAACATAACTTGATAGTCACCAAAATTCCGGTATTGAAGTCGATACATTAATCTTCCCGCTAACGTACCTAAGGTTTGACTCGTTCCTGGCTGTTGAATGTTAATTCCATTGGTGGAAAAACCCTGAGTTGCGAGTGTGCTTACTTGTTGTATAGCCGAATTGGCCGTATTTTCCCAGTCCACATCAATTTCCCAAACACGTAATTTATTACTGCCCATATTCACCATGTAACAAGGTGATCCTTCAGGTGGCATCATCTCACCATCCGAATCGGCAGGCAAAAAACTACTGTGGTCCGACCAATTTTGTCCAATCACAAAAAATACCATCTCGGCATCGGGGTCGCCTGCAAGCATTTTATTTCTGTCTAGTATACTAATTCCCCCACCCGCAAAACTTCCATTACGGAAAAGATTGGTGGTAAAATAATATCCATCAGGCCAAACACCAAACTTGGGATAATCGGGCATGTCATCAAATTCAAAAGCGTAACGATACCACTCGCCCAAAGGATCATCAGTCACCGAAACAGCTACCAACTCGTAATACGGTCCTGAAGGATGATAGGGCAGCGAAAACTGAGTGGCAATCCAACGGTTACTATATTCGTCGTACAACACAATGGGATCGCCATCGTTGGTGCTCGACCATGGGCCTGGAAAACCATCCCACAAGGTAATGTTGTCAGCGGGACCATATTGCAGATTACCTTGTTTATCCCAAATGGCAAATCCACTATTCACCATCTGAAAATAATGATCCAAACTTACGTCTCCATCAGTATCGGGTGGAGCTACTCCATAGGTGTTGGTAATACCGCTAAAATTGACATTAATATTTGGCTCACCGGTAGCATTGCGCATATTGTCCTGCAAAACAGGATCAGGACCAGTGGGCAAAGGGGTGTTTTCAAGTTCATGAGTTAGATGTAATTTATTGGGAACAACCCTGTTCTTCCATTCCCGTTTGCGCAAACCCATCAAAATGGGATCCACATCTCGCAAAGGTTTCGACACATCAAAATGTACCGCTTTGGTCACCTTGGTGGGATGAATCTGTTGAGCCTTAAGACTTGAGAAAAATTCTCCTGATCCCAGCATGGTCAAGAGCAACGTAAGCGTAATGAGTCGTATTTTCATGTAGTGATAAATTATAATTATTTTCTTTCTTGGTAAACCAGTCCTATAGCATTGGAGCTATTAAATTTGTGGCCAATACGCCTCCACTGACTTTTATGCGAAAGCATAGCCGTTGCGAATAAACGCAAACCTTTTACAATCCACTGTTAATGAATTGTTAATGCTGCAAATGTAGATAATTAACAAAAGCACATCCAAACCGCTCTAAATTAAAATGACAATCAACCTCAACAAATGGATGCACGCTGACTTATGATTTACATCGCATTCCTTTCTCCCTACCCTCAGTCACTCAGTCACTCAGTCACTCTTTGCCAGTTCCTTTGTCACCCAGTCACACCCCCCGCTTCAAGCGTCCACGCTTGAATGGCCAAAGGCCACAAACCTTCGTCATTCGACATTCAGTGTTCGAAATTCGATATTATTCATTTATCATTTTCTCACCCTTCCCACCATTCCACCCTTCCCAACCTTTCAACCTCTCACCCTTTCCCCAAAAAATATTCACCAAAGTTTGTAACTTTACCCAAAACGCGTCGTCTCCCTATTGATATGGCAAAAGACTCCTTCGATATCCACATTATACCGGTACGTGAAAAAATGTACCGATACGCTTTGTCGATTCTAAAATCACCCGACAATGCCCACGATGTAGTGCAGGAGTGTTTGATTAAAATCTGGAAAAAACGCCACATGATCGATACCATCGACAATCCCGAATCATGGGCCATGCGCATCACACGCAACCAATGTTACGACTGGGTTAAAGTAAACAGATTCAACCTAATGCAAGTGGAATCAACAAATTTGGAAAGCGGTTTTGAGTCAGATGAAAACCTGCTCCATAACGATAGACAAACCTGGCTCCACCGGATCATCAGCCAACTTCCGGCCAAACACCGTGAAGTGTTTCACTTGCGTGAAGTGGAAGAAATGAGTTACCAGGAAATAGCCGAAATCTTGTCGCTTTCCCTACCAGAAGTTAAAATATCATTGTTCAGAACCCGATCGAAAATAAAAGAACTCATCACTAAAATAGATGCATATGGACTCGCAAATTAAACAACTTCAGGAGAAATACTGGCGAGCCGAAACTACGCCGGAAGAAGAACAATTACTAAAAAAATGGATGTCGGAATCTACACAATCATCTACTGAGATTAATTACTTTAAAGCAGTCGCCGATCAACAAAAACAAATGTCCGACTTTCCATTCCAACATCCCAAAAAACGCATTCGCGGACTGTGGTACACCATCGCGGCTTCACTGGTTATTGGATTACTTGTAGTAGGTGGCCTCTCACAACGTCAACCTGCCCAAAGCATCTATAACCTGAACGACCCTCAGGCGGCCCTCGAAGTAACACGTCAGGCCTTAATGATGGTTTCTTCCGGTCTGAACGAAGGAAAAACCTACACAACCCAATTGAATCAAATCAATAAACCGAAAAATATTCTTTCAAAAAATTACACTAATCAATAATACTAAAAACATGAAAAAAGGAATCCTAATGATCGTACTCGCTTTCCTAACTACAGGCATTTTTGCCCAAGGAAACGTAATTACTTCTTACTTTGACAAATATGCCGACAACGACGAATTTACCAAAGTATCCGTAAGCAGTAAAATGTTTTCGATGTTTACCGAAATGGAAGCTGGAAGTCCCGCCGAACAAGAGTTTATGGAAGCCATAAGCAAACTTAAAGGACTCAAAATTGTGATGACCGACAGTATTGCCGATGCCATGCCCTTGTACAAAAAAGCAACCGCTGATGTAAAAAAGGCCGGTTACGACGAACTCATGACCGTATCTGACCCCGACCAAAGCATGTTGTTTTCCATTAAAGAAAAAGATGGCGTCATCGAAGAATTGATCATGGTCGTTGGTGGAGGAAATAAATTTGTACTTTTGAGTCTCTATGGAGAAATCGATTTGAAAAACATCTCAAAAATCGCTCAACAAATGAAAGTAGAAGGACTCGAAAACTTGGGTAAAATGCATCATGAATAAATACAACCTTATATTTCTGTTTGTCCTGATGGGGCTGTTTCAGCCCCTTTGGGCACAACAGGAAATCATCACTTCCTACACCGACTCCACAAAAACACGCACCTACTGCTTGTATCCTAGCACATTGCGCATGTTAGATCCTTCCAAAAGTCCGGAATTCTATGAGGTGGTAAACAACATCGAAAAAATTGTAATCTACACCCTCGACTCCACCGCTAGCGCCGACAAATCCTACAGAAAAATGCTGAAGGAATATCAAGAATTGGGCTACGAAGAGTATATCGCCATGTACGGGGGCAAAAACCAACTGTTGTTGTATGGGCGCGAAAATGAAAATGAAGGCAACTTTGTTGGTATATTCCGCCAGGAAGACAACCTGCACGCTTTCTACCTGAGCGGTAACATCGGATGGGATAAAATCCCTTCTCTCATTCAAAAACTGCAACAAGGCGAAATGCTCGATATCTTTTCACTAAAATCTACTAAACGTGGCCACAACCCTCACGATTAATCAGCTTACCAAAAAGTTTGGACGCATTACAGCGGTCAATAACCTTTCGTTGAAAATCGAAACAGGACAAATTTATGGTATTCTGGGACCCAACGGAAGCGGAAAAACTACCACCCTGGGGATGATTCTGGATGTCGTCGCCCCCACATCTGGCACCTTTGCTTGGTTCCAAAACACACCAAATGAGGAAGCACGTAAAAAAATTGGCTCTATTCTTGAATCTCCCTGTTTCTATCCTTACCTTACCCCGGTTCAAAACCTACGCATTACCGCCCACATTAAAAATTGTAGCCCCCAACGTATCGATCAGGTGCTAAAACAAGTCAACCTCTACGATCGGCGAAACGATAAATTCAAAACCTTTAGTTTAGGGATGAAACAACGTCTGAGTATTGCATCTGCTTTGCTTAGCGACCCTCCGGTACTTATCCTCGACGAACCCACCAATGGCCTCGACCCTGAAGGAATTGCTGAAGTTCGGGAACTCATCACCAAAGTAGCACAACAAGGCAAAACCATCATCATGGCCAGCCATTTACTGGATGAAGTACAAAAAGTTTGTACGCATTTCTGCGTTTTACGCAAAGGGATTAAAATTCATGAGGGATCAGTAAAAGATACCCTCGAAGAACTTAATAAAGTGGAAGTAGCCGCCAATTACGATAACAAAGAGCTCGAAAACGTACTGTACGATTTTCAAGGTACGGATGACATCAAAAAAATAGAACAATCTTTTTTGATTACCCTCAAACCGGGTTTTACAGCTACCGAAATTAATCAGCATTGTTTCGAAAACGGGGTTATCCTGCGCCGCCTTATCACCCAAACCAATACCCTGGAAAAAGAATTCCTTAAAATACTGAAAGAAAATGATTGACGCAATTAAATTGGAATGGCTAAAGGTTAAAAACTACCGGGTTTTCTGGATTTTATTGGGAATGTACCTCCTGGCACTCACCATAATTGCTGCCGGAGGAGTGTTTTTTCTGGAATGGCTCAAAAGCCTGGGTGCCGATTTCAACGGAATCGACCCAACTATAGTTCCCATCTACGATTTCCCCGACATCTGGCAAAACATGACCTATCTGGCCAGTTTCGTTAAAATTTTATTGGCTTTTATCGTCATTATTTCGGTAAACAACGATGTAACATACAACACCTTGCGACAGAACATCATCGATGGAATCAGTAAGAAAAAATACCTGTTGAGCAAATTTATGTTCATCATGATCCTTGCAGGGATCAGTACGCTATTCCTGTTTGCTACGGGAATGATCACTGGCGCCATTTATTCCCACGTATTTGAATCACGCTTTATTTTCGATGAACTGGAGTTTCTGGGCGCGTATTTTCTGGATATCGTAGTCTATTGCTCCCTGGCATTTTTACTTTCTCTCCTCATTAAAAAATCAGGATTTGTCATTGTTCTCATGGTATTATACACCTTCCTGTTTGAACCCATCGCAGGCGCCATCCTCACCAATGCGCCTTTCTTCAGAGATACTCTATGGTCCGAATTGGTCGCCTTTTTCCCAATTCAATCACTTAATAACCTCATCTCCGTTCCTTTCGGAAGATATGTATTCATGGAAATCCAAGACAACATTCCCGTAAAAACACTGGCTATCGCTCTCGGCTGGCTGACATTTTATCTCACCATGATTATCACCATTCTAACCAAACGCGACTTAAAATAATCCTATTTTTCCACCACCACCAATCTCGAACGCGTTTCATGCCTAAAACACATGTTACGCGTTCGCAACGACATCTCGGTTTTCAAACCACCAACCAACCTGTCCTTGCCTGAATATATTGACCTTTTTTAACAAAAAAAGGAGACCAAATCATGGCAAAATTTGACAAATTCCGGACTTTAACGGTATCACAGCGAAGAAAGCGCTACTTTAGTGAAGACTTTAAACGAAGGCGGGTAGATGAACTGGATCACAAACTCACCACAGTAGCAGATATTTGTAAAGCTTATGAAGTAAGCGATACAGCAGTTTATAAATGGATTTATACCTATTCACGGATGAGAAAAAAGACTGAACGACAGGTTGTTGAATCAGATAGTGAAAGTGTTCGATTCAACAAACTACAAGAGCGCGTCAAGGAACTTGAACGCATCATTGGTCAAAAGCAGTTACTTATTGATTTTCAGGAGAAAGTAATTGAATTGGCTGAGGAAGAATACCGGGTTGATATAAAAAAAAAGTATGGCGAGGAACCCTTGCCTGGTACTGGCTTAATCGCGAAAAGCATTCCAAAAAAATGAAAGATTTATATGATATATCCGGTATAAGTAAGCAATCGTTTCACCAATGGATGGATAGGCGTTATGAACGTTTAGAAGAGCAGATGCAGTTACTCCCCATCTTAGGTCAATTACGTGAGGATCATCCGGGTATGAGCTCCAGGATGTTCTATTTAAAACTCAAGCCAAAAACCATGGGTAGAGATCTTTTTGAAGCCTTTTGTTTTGAACATGGATTCAAGGTAGATATGCGCAGACGAAGTTATCGAACCACCAACAGTAATGGCGTTAATAGGTTTCCAAACTTGCAATTGGAAACGGACGAGTTGACCGACACCAACCAGCTTTGGGTGAGTGATATTACCTACTTTGATTTAGGCGATCAGGTGGTATATATAACGTTCATATTGGACTTGTATAACAGGGAGGTAGTTGGCTATTCTTTATCACAACATCTAGATACAGAGAGCTCTACGCTAGTTGCATTACGAATGGCCATAAGAAAAAAGAGGCTTCCAAAGGAAAGCGGATTGATCTTACACTCAGATGGAGGTGGTCAATATTACAGTAAATTATTTTTATTGCTTACCAAAGCTTACGGCATAAGAAACAGTATGGGCAAGAGTGCCTACGAAAACCCACATGCAGAGCGCATTAATGGAACGATTAAGAATCAGTATCTTCACCCATGGAAACCACGCTCTTACAAAGAACTTGGACAAATGTTAACAAAAGCAGTATATTTGTACAACAATGAACGCCCCCATCAATCCCTTGGGGGACATACACCGGAGGCGTTTAAGGCGTTAAAGGATAGAGGGTTATTAACAAAAGTATGGGTTATTAACAAAAAGAAAAAAGTAACCAAAAAAGAAAAAGTCAACATCAACATTATCTAATCTAAAAAAAGTCAACGCTATTCAGGCAACCTCAACCAGCCAACAGCCAACAGCCAACAGCCAACAGCTTTCCCCCAACCCCTAAAATAACAATCCACGAACGACACAAATCAGCGACGACGCCCAATTCGTAAACATAAAGCTTCGTGCCTTTTGTGCCTTTCGCGGACAAATGAAGCCCTCTTTTACTTTGCTCCTTCACTTTTTATTACCCTGAATCCCCCGGAATAAATTCCAGGTCTACCAAATCGGTCGTGCCTACGGCACTATGCCCCGTCTCGAGTCTGCTCAGGCAACCACATCCCCCCTAGCCCGTAGGGCTTC
>JBFHGX010000176.1:0-7583 GCA_041582875.1 Bacteroidales bacterium
GCATATTTACCATAAAGCACTTTGTCGTCAACCTTGACGGTGATGGGGGTTTCCTTGTTTTCAGCTGGAACAGCAACAACAACACCTTGTTGAGGTTTTTCTTTTGCGGTATCAGGGATAATGATTCCTGAAGCTGTTTTTGCTTCTACCTGGGCAGGCTTAATAACAATTCTATCGCCCAAAGGTTTAATGTTGATTTTTTCCATATTTCTTAAATCTGTTATATGATCATTGAAGCTTGACTTGTCATATTTTGTGCCAAAGTATAAGACAAAAAAAATGTCAGAATGTATATGACATTCTGACATTTCAACTAGGGTATAGTTATGAGTTTATTCTTGGTTTGGATTTTCAGTATTCTCAGCAGGAATTTGAAAATCAGGAGTAGCTACACTTTCACCGGCGGCTTGCTCAAGGATTTCTGATTGGTTAGGATCAACAACACCATAATCGCGAGGAATAATCATGGTAGCAGTCAAGCTCAAAACGAGGAGTGCAATGGCCAATCCCCAAGAAGCTTTTTCAAGGAAGTCAGCTGTTTGTCTAACACCCATAAATTGTCCGCCACCAGCGGCAAAATTAGCAGCTAATCCGCCACCTTTGGGGTTCTGTACAAGTACAATTAGTCCGAGTAACACACTCACCACTAAAATCAATATTGAAACAAAAATATACATCGAATTAATTTTTAAGTATTTAGTTCCTTCTCTGCTTTTTCAATCAGGGCTGCAAAGTAACTACTTTTTTCCGGATATTTCAAACTTAATTTTTGATAAATTTTTATGGCTTTCTGCAAATGGCCCTGATCATAATAAATGGTGGCCAGGGTTTCGCTCACAATACTTTCCTGATCGACAATACTTTCTTTAGCAACTTCAACAGGATTATAAAAACTGGCCTTGGGACGAGAAATGCTGGGTTGGTTTTTGATGAACTCGCTCAGCAACTCTTCCTTGGATTTTTTTGGCGTGGTACTGCTCTTTTTTTTAGGCTTTCGGGGTTTAACTTCCGGTTTGGTAATATGACCCTCTTCCTCTAACTCAGCAATATGGCGGTTAACAATTTCTTTAAGCTCTTTTATCGACAAGTCGAATTCAGTCAGTGGTGCGTCAGAGGTTTCAATCGATTCATCAGCCACAACAACAGGATCGGGCTTAACCTCCTCTTGAATAGGTGGAGCTTTCTCAGGAGTGACCACTTGAGGTTCTTCATTTGCAACGTTAGCAACATCGGCCCTTTTTTCATCCGCTTTGTACTCCTCATCAGGCAAAATAATTCGGACATTGGACAGTCCCACACGATCGATATGCTTTTTTAGCATCCCCCGGTCGGCAGAGTAAATGGCAGTGGTGCGCAGATCGGTTTCATACCGGACATCCTTTTCTTTGTATTGATTAACCGAAAGCAGGATGCGAATGGAGGAACAATAGGGGAATTCACTAACAAGTGTAGCTAAACCGCCAATGGTTTGCTTATCGAGCTTGTCGGGATGTTGTAGATATTCAATAAATTCCTCTTTGTTCATACTTCGATCTATTTGATTTTTATGTCATCGAAAAAGATTGTCTCACCAATTAATTACAGCCTTATTAAAAATATCATCGGCAAGCATTTCACTGAGTTCATCGATCAATTCCGATTTTACTCCGTTATAATCCGCTGTAGAGGAATAATCGATAAACTGGGTAAATTTAGTATCAAAATCCTTATCAGGCTCATATCTATTTGAAAATCGAACTTCAATGGTAATGGTTAATCGGTTAAGTGCCGAAGTTTGGTCACCCTGAATAGCTACAGGAGTTGTTTTATAGTCAATGATCATACCCTCCATGGCCAAATCACCATTTCGTTCTACCATTTCAAGATTGGTTTGACTGGTAAACTTATCGCGCAAAGCATCCGTAAAAATTGGGCTTAAAGTAGGCTCAACCAGCGAGGCCTGATTGGGAAAATACTGAATAGAAACAGATTTAGCCTCTGGTGGAATTGAGGCACCGGTAAAGGAATAAATTCCACAAGAATTTAGGCTCATTAGCAACAAGCCCAAAACAACCAGTGACCCACTCAAACCAATTTTTTTTTGTAGCAAACTCATTTACTTGATGTTATATTCTTTGATCTTGCGGTACAATGTGCGCTCAGAAATCCCAAGTTCATTGGCAGCATTTTTACGTTTTCCCCTGTGTTTCTCCAGCGCTTTTTTAATCATTTCCCTTTCTTTATCGGTAAGGGAGAGTGATTCTTCGATAACTTCAGGATGGTCGTAGTCTTCCATATCCTCCACTTCATCGTCATCATCAACCTTTTCATGGGGATGTTTAATTTCCATGCGGTCGATGATCTGACGCTCCATGGGGAGCAAATCCTTACCAAAATCTTTGACCAACAATGCCTTGGTTTGCTCTGTACTTTCGTGATGATCCTCTTTTTCAATTAAACCCAGCACAATTTTTTTAAGCTCACCCATGTCGCGCTTCATATCGAACAACACCTTGTACAACAACTCACGCTCAGAAATGCTTTCTTCTTCAGATTTTTGGTACAGAACAGGCAGACCTACCCGGTTAGCCACAGGAAGATAGCGACTCAACGTGGGTGCATCGACGATCTTTTCCTGCTCGATTATAGAAATTTGTTCGGTCAGATTTTTCAACTGCCTTACATTTCCAGGCCAATAATAATTACGTAAAACTTTTATAGCATCCTCAGTCAGTTGCAAGGCAGGCATGCGGTATTTCTCGGCAAAGTCAGCAGCAAATTTCCTAAACAGCAGATGGATATCATCTTTTCTTTCGCGCAAAGGTGGCACGTAGATAGGAACAGAGTTAAGTCGATAGAACAAATCCTGGCGGAATTTATTTTTCTCGATGGCTTTAGGGATATCCACATTACTGGCGGCCACCACCCTGACATTTGTTTTTATCACCTTAGACGAACCCACTTTAAAGAACTCTCCGGTTTCGAGCACCCGCAACAGGCGAACTTGAGTTGAGAGGGGCAACTCAGCTACCTCGTCTAAAAAGATGGTACCTCCATCGGCCACTTCAAAATACCCTTTGCGTGCCTCATGCGCTCCGGTGAACGAACCTTTTTCGTGACCAAACAGTTCAGAATCAATGGTACCTTCAGGAATAGCTCCACAGTTAACTGCGATATAGTGACCATGTTTTCGTGCGCTAGCTTGATGAATCACCTTAGGAAAGGACTCCTTTCCGGTTCCACTTTCGCCTGATATCAAGACAGTTAAATCGGTAGGTGCTACTTGCATAGCAATATCAATAGCTCTGTTCAGCAAGGGAGAGTTTCCAATTATTCCAAATCTTTGTTTTATCGATTGTACATCCATCCGTATATTCTATTGAACCTTTAAAAATAAGCAATTCCCATCAATTCACTACCTGATTTCGAGTTTATCTTAATTCGGCATTAAATTGACGTTCCAATGTGTTTTGAATTCGGCCCATGGTTTTTTCGATCACTTTATCGGTGAGGGTTTTTTCAGTATCCTCTAAAATAAACGACAAGGCATAGGATTTCTTGCCCTTGGGAATTTTATCCCCAACATAAACATCGAACACATTGACCGACTGCAACAATTTTCTTTCAGCCTTAAAGGCTGCATCTCTCAAATCAGAAAAAGAGATATTGATATCCAACAGCAAAGCCAAATCGCGTTTGACCGAAGGAAATTTTGAAACTGCCTGATAAGCAATGGCTTTAGAAGGCACCTGACTCAATGCCCAGGTCCAGTTGATTTCGGCAACGAACACTTCCTGTTTAATTTCCATCTGACGCAGCAGTTTTTTACCCACAGACCCTATTGTAGCTAGAGGTTTATTGCCCAACTCATAACTTAATGCCATGTTAAGGTCACCTAACGTCGACTCCTGGACAGTCATCCTGTTCCTGTCGAGTCCCAAGCGGGTAAAAATAGATTCAACCCAACCTTTCAGGTCGTAAAAATCCATGTTATTACCTTCAGATTTCCAGCCATCATCCTCTTTTTTTCCAGTGGTAATGAGCAGCAATCGTTTTTCTTCGTGATAATTTTTCACCCCTTTGGCCGGATCATGATTGGCTTTCTTTTGGTAGATTTTACCAAATTCGAACAGCTTCAAATTACTTACCCTTCGGTTGATGTTGTAAGCAATCACTTCCAGACCTCCAAAAATCATGGATTGACGCAGAACATTCAAATCTTTGCTCAACGGGTTAAGCAACTCAACACTCATGGTTTCGACCAGATCCTGGCTTGTGACAGCATACTCACTTTTGGTCAGTGAATTATTCATCATCTCGGTCATCCCTTGTGCCACGAGATAATCAGAAATCACTTGTTGAATCTTTTCCGTATCCGGCTTTTGGCGGATATTCAATGAAGAATGCAATTTACCATCCGAATCAATATTGTTAATTCCATAGATGCGTAAAATTTCTTCAATCACATCTACTTCGCGGGTAACATCTACCTTGAAGGTTGGAATAGAGAGCAACAAACCTTTGTCGGTTTCACTCAAAATATTAATTTCCAAGTCGATAAGAATCCGTTTTACAATTTCTTTTTCGATAGATTTACCGATTAACCGATCGACATGATGATACGAGATAAGCACTTCTTTGGGCGCTACCGGAGAGGGATAAACATCTTTAATATCAGACGACACTGTTCCTCCTGCAACTTCTTGCATGAGCAGGATAGCCCGTTTTAGAGCATAAACAGCTATATTGGGATCAACGCCACGTTCAAAACGAAACGAAGCATCGGTTTGTAAACTGTGAAGCTTGGAAGTTTTGCGCACATGTTTGGGATCGAAACAAGCACTTTCGAGGAAAATATTTTGGGTTTCATTAACGACGCCTGAGGTAAGTCCACCGAAAACACCAGCAATACACATACCACCCTGATCGTTACAAATCATTAAGTCGTTGGCTCCCAACTTCCGTTCTTCTTCATCCAATGTGACAAAAGGAGTATTCTCATCAAGTTTTTGAACAATGACTTTGCCACCCGAAATTTTATCCGCATCGAAAGCATGTAGAGGTTGTCCGGTTTCGTGTAAAACGAAATTGGTAACATCTACTATATTGTTGATGGGGCGCACGCCAATGCGATTCAGTTTGCTTTTCAGCCAATCAGGAGACTCTTTCACCTCAATTCCCGACAAAGAAATTCCGGCATATCGGGGACAGGCATCAGTATCAACCACATCCACTTCGATATTTAACTGATGGTTATCCACTTTAAATGCGGTTACATCCGGCATGCTCATCCGGTACTTATCCGTATTAAACTCGCGATTCAAGCCTGCAGCCAAATCGCGGGCAACGCCCATGTGTGAAACAGCATCTGAACGATTGGGCGTCAGGCCTATTTCAAAGATAACATCCTGCTCCACCTTAAAATAATCAGCGGCTGGCGTTCCCGGAACGACCTCAGCAGGCAAAACCATGATACCATCGTGAGAAGCGCCTAAACCAAGTTCATCTTCAGCACAAATCATACCTTCGGAAACTTCACCACGGATTTTTGATTTTTTAATCTCAAAAGATTCTTCTCCGCTATAAAGCTGAGTACCCACTGTTGCCACCAACACCTTTTGTCCGGCTGCCACATTGGGCGCACCACAAACAATGGGAAGGTTTTCACCTTTACCAACATTAACAGTTGTAACACTTAGTTTATCAGCATTTTCATGCTTTTTGCAGGTCATTACCTCGCCAATAACTACGCCAACCAAACCACCTTTCAGCGACTGGAAAACTTCTGTTCCTTCCACTTCCAAACCTGTATCGGTGAGCACACGAGAAACAACATCGGGGTCAACATCAAGGTTGATATATTGTTTGAGCCAATTATAAGAAATCTTCATTATAAATAATTTTGAACTTGAAGGGGCAAAAGTACGAAAATCAGGCATTCATATTCAAATGAATCTGGCAGAGAGATTGATTGGGGGAAAGAAAAGATCAGGATATTCGGCCCCAATTCTTTTGGTGCTCCCTATTTTTTAACAATTGAGCTCTTAGGGGTAAATTTTCGGGAAGCGCGAGTTGTTCATCTTTATCTAGAATGGCTTCTGCCGCTTTGCGGGTGAGGGCAATTAACTCGCCATCGCGTGCCAAATTGGCAATACGCAAATCCAGCACACCCGATTGTTGGGTTCCTTGCATATCTCCCGGTCCGCGCAACTTTAAATCAGCCTCAGCAATTTCGAACCCATCATTGCTTTTCACCATGATTTCCATGCGCTTTTTTCCCTCGACAGATAGTTTGTAGCTCGACATCAGAATACAATAGGACTGATCGGCACCACGTCCTACCCTGCCACGCAACTGATGCAATTGAGAAAGTCCAAACCTTTCTGCATTTTCGATGATCATAACCGAAGCATTGGGTACATCTACTCCTACCTCAATTACGGTAGTGGACACCATAATATCGGTTTTACCCTCCACAAAACGTTTCATTTCGTAATCCTTTTCATCCGGCTTCATCCGTCCGTGCAATACGCTAACCTGGTACTTGGGCAAGGGAAAATCGCGTTGTATGAGTTCAAAACCCTCCATCAGGTTTTTCAGATCCAGGTTTTCCGACTCAGAGATTAGTGGATAAACGATGTAAATTTGCCGACCCAATTCAATTTGTTTTTTCATAAAACCGATCACCAGCAACCTTTTTGAGTCGAAATAATGAACAGTTTGAATAGGCTTGCGACCGGGTGGCAATTCATCGATGACAGAAACATCAAGATTACCGTATAGAGTCATGGCCAAGGTTCGTGGAATTGGAGTAGCCGTCATAACCAACACATGCGGCGGAACAGGGCTTTTTTTCCAGAGTTTAGCCCGTTGTGCCACGCCAAACCGATGCTGCTCATCGATAACAACAAAACCCAGCTTATTAAACTGAACCGTGTCCTCAATAACGGCATGGGTACCAATGAGCAAATTAAGCGAACCATCGAGAAGGCGTTGATGAAGATGTGTTCGTTGTTTTTTCTTGGTCGTACCCGTAAGTAAACCAACTTCGATATCCATATCGCCCAAAAAGCGAGTAATACTGATAAAATGTTGTTGAGCCAGGATTTCTGTAGGAGCCATCAGGCATGCCTGAAACCCATTATCGATGGCCAACAGCGCAATCATCAGAGCGACCAGTGTTTTTCCACTGCCCACATCTCCTTGCAGCAACCGGTTCATTTGACGGCCTGTTTTCATGTCCATACGAAGTTCACGAATAACACGTTTTTGTGCTCCGGTTAACTCAAACGGCAACCGTTTTTCGTAAAACTCCATAAAATGCTGTCCTACGTGTTCGAATACCTGACCTGAGATCTTGCGTTGGAGTTTATTCTTTTGCGTCAACATATCAAGTTGAATGAACACCAATTCTTCAAACTTAAGGCGATAAATTGCCAAGGGAATTTGAGCACTATCCGGAGGGTAATGGATATTGACAAGGGCTGACTTCCTATCCATTAATCCGTATTGAGTCAGGAGGTATTGTGGAAGATTCTCTTTAATTTGGTGATGGAGCTGATTGAGCAATTCACGCTGTAAAAAACCAATTCCCCGCGATCCCA
>JBFHGX010000177.1:0-7548 GCA_041582875.1 Bacteroidales bacterium
CTTTATGGCACGCGGTCATTGGCAAATTTATAACCATACTTCAAGCGGTAAGAGCCTTTCAGGATCCTTCGAAACTGTTCCCGTTAGCAAGGTGCCAAAACATGTGTTGCGCAATGCGCTTGATGCGGCTTCTACCATTGGAAAAGGATTGTATGGCGTTGATATAAAGGCCATCGGTGATAAATCGGTGATTATTGAAGTCAATGATAATCCATCCATTGATCATGGCGTTGAGGATGCCATTCTGGGGGATGAGCTATATCGATTGATTTTGCGCGAGTTTCTGGATCGCCTCGACCGAAAACACCGACAATAACATGGATGCCTTAATAAACAATGTGGTATTTCGGAAGGCCGCCCTTGCAGATTTGGACGCTATACTTAAGATTGAACAGGAAGGTTTTGAATGGGATGGTTTTAGCCGAAAGCAGATGAGGTACTTGATGAAAAGTGATTCGTCAGGTTTTTTTGTGGGAGAGTATGACGGTTCTGTTGTTGGCTACATGATCCTTTTGTTGCGTAAAAATAGTCACCATATCAGGATCTATTCTATTGCGGTTTCTGAAGCTGCAAGAGGAAAAGGCGTAGGACAATCGTTTCTGCAGTTGGCCGAAAAATGGGCACTGGAGAAATCTAAAAATCGACTGAAACTCGAAGTTAGAACTACCAATACTGCTGCCATTAACTTGTATAAGCGAAATCAATTCTCATCCGTAAAGGTAGTGCCAGGTTATTACCACGATGGTGGAGAGGCACTCATCATGTTAAAAGAGTTACTTTTCGAATAAAATCCGGATGTTGACCTTTTCGCCTGTAGGCAGATCAAACCAAAATACTCGACCTTCCGGAGTCAGTTTACTTGCAGGTTTGAGTCCGTTCACGAGCACATAATCGCCTGAGGTGACCATAGCCAAATCCTTTATCTCGTGATTTCCATTGTTTTTTAACTCCAAATGGCCATCCGCAAATACTTGATAATCGATGTTATCTAAGGCAGTTCGGTAATCAAGGTAGGTTTCGATGGTGCTAACATTGAGTTTGCCTTCATCACGTAGGTGAGCCATACGTTGCAGCGTACGATCGAATCCGGGTTGCGAAACCATTACTGAATCGGAATCATAGGTCCAAAAACCCTTTTTAGGATCAACCCAGGCCGGATAACTGTGGTTGATTTTTGTTTCCCACTGATTGACAAAGTCGTTCAGCTTTTCTTCGTTGAAGAAATAGTCCCACACGCCATCTGAGTTGACAAACAAAGCACTTGTGGTAGGCCAATGAATCATGTTGTTCGACTTGGTTCGATGTTTCCAGTAATTGGGTTTAGGCCAAAAATCACCAAAACCCGAATATGGTTTGGCCATACTTCCGTCGAATTGCCAAAAATCGACTCCGGGCATATCTTCATAATAGCTGTTGTGCACGTAGCTGATGCCATGTTGAGGCCACAATTCAAGTGCATAATACGGCGATTTTTTTATGGTGGCGTCACATACCAAATCCTCGCGATTGTTCTGGAGTCCGTTATTGTTGCCATGATCAATCCACGAAGCGGATTTAAAGTGTTTTTGCATAAAAACAAGTGCTTCCTTAAACTGGTTAGGAGTGGTGGTATATTGTTCAGGCGTATGCAAACAAATTTCGGAACCAAGGTCATGTATTTGGGTGAGAAAATCCAAAAATTCGGGATCACTCTGAATGCTGCTTTCAAGTTCGGTAAAATTACCATTGGAAACCCGGGTATTTCGTATGCTATCGGGATTGGCATAAAACACGCTCTTGGTCACCGGAATATTGTATTTAACAAATCCGCCAATGGCATCCTCGGCATTGACAATACTTTCGGAACCAAAATAACTGGCCCGGTTGCTTCGGATATTGGTCCAGTCGGCATGCTCAGTCCAGATAAAGGTGGCCAAAAAACCACCGGGATTCTTCATGAATCGAGGAATTTCAGGATGTTTTTTGTATGCATTCCAGGTAAATAAATAATACCGTTTACTTCCCCTTTTGTATTCGGAAGCAGATTCATCCAGCTTCCAATCGCTGCTATCCGGATTTAGCGGATAACGAAAATAAGGATGGTCCTCGTCGTAATCCAGATTTATCCAAAGTTGATTTTCAGCCGTGTTTAATTGAAGGGAACTAATTTTTGGTTGGTGATACATCCACCATCCGGATGCGTTTGTTCCATACTGAATGCCTTGTTGATCGAGCCAATATTCTGATTTAAAATCAGTGGTGTCCATTTTACGGTTGGCCCTGAAAACTTTGGCTAAAGGTTGAGGGCTATTGAAAACAAAGGATTCACGGAACACATGCTGTTTTTTTCGGTAGGTTTCTTCGATTTCAACTTCCATTTCAGGCTGCTTGTTATAGCAAACCAATATTATTTCCATTTTTGATAAACGTGTTTTTAAACGGAAAATAAGTTGTGTAGCATCGGGCAAAGATTTTTTTTTGACAAATTCCAGTTGCTCAGCACTTTCGTAGTGGTGTTTTTTCGATTTTCGGTTCGAGAAAAGGACTATTTCGTCAACTAACTTTTGTCCGTCTGCATCATGAATTTGTATGCGTTTTGCCTTTCTTTCATATTTAATCTGATAGAATTCATTGGCATAGAGTGTCTCAAATTCTGAAGTGTTTATGTCATTTCCAATCGTAATAACGGGAATATATGAAGGCGTTTCGACCGGAGAGAAAGTAAGTCTCAAGTCATCCATCCAAACCAGATGATCTGGTTTTTGGTTCCAGAAATAGGATTTAAGTTGACCTGTTTTGGTCAGATTTGCCGGAATTTTAATGCTATCCGAAAAGGACACCCATTGTCCGGGATTTTCTGAAAGAGAATTGAAATGAATGCCCTGCCAGAGTTTTAGTTGATCGTCTTTGGTTAAAGTAACCACAAAAAGTGCCTGAGGGCCCTTGTTTTCTGAAAATACCTGACCTTCAATTTTTAGCCAAACATTTTGTCCGGCCAGCTCAAGGGGAAATCCACCTTCATATCCAATTCCGTAAGGCTGACCCTGCTTGGTGAGTGAAGCCCGTTTTCCTGAAAAAGCGTGTGTCGAGTCCAAGGATTGAATGCCTAGCCAATGTTTAACATGCACACTGTCTTCTAAATCAGTAAAATAGGATTGAGCTGCAACAGTCAATTGTCCACATGACAAAACAATGACCAGAAAAATACGACTAAAAAGAATGAATGGCCATTTGAAACCAATGAAATCAATTAAAGTCATTGTTACTTATATTCTTTCACGGGCACTTCATCTTTTAATACGCGTAACCCGAATAAAGCCAGAGCTTCGAAATCATTTACCGACGGATAAAGTGCGATGGGCGCAATACTTCCGATGCGGCTTTTTACATTTTCAAGAAAACGTTCGCTATCGAAAATCATCCCGGTAAGGATAATGGCATCCACTTTTCCTGAAAGGGTGGCCACATGTGAAGCAATTTCTTTGCTCACCTGATACGACAGTGCGTAAGAGATAAATTTGGCTTTTTCGTCACCAGCGGCGATGCGCGTATTGATTTCTGCGATGCTGTCGGTACCCAAATAGGCTTTGTAACCTCCTTCAGAGGTAATCATCTTCATCACTTCTTCTTTGGTCATTTCTCCGCTAAAGCAAAGGTCGATAAGTTGTCCCATGGGCAGCGTACCCGTGCGGGTAATTGAAAAGGGGCCGCCGCCGTTAAAAGCTTGATTTACATCTACCACATGGCCTTTTTCGTGGGCGCCAATACTGATGCCTCCACTACCGATATGACAAACAATCAGGTTGAGATCCTGATAGTTTTTATTCACAGATTTGGAATATTTGCATGCCACATGTTTGTGGTTGAGGGCATGAAAAATCGACTTCCGTTCAAACTTAGGATGTCCCGTAACACGGGCAACATCGCTTAACTCATCCACAACCACGGGGTTAGCCATGTAGGCCTTTTTGCCCAATTGTTTGGCAATATTGAATGCCAGAATACCTCCCAAATTGGTTGCATGTATTCCCATTACCCCTGTTACGAGGTCATCGACCATGGTTTGGTTAATTTCGAAAACACCTTGTGAAACAGGCTTTACCATGCCACTTCGACCCATCACCAGCTCGATATTTTCGAGGTTGATGTCGTTGTTGTTGAGTTCCTTCATGATAGCTTCGTAGCGGAAATCTTTTTGATCGATCACATTGTCGAAGCGTTCAAGTTCTTCAGGGGTATGCTTGATGGTTTTCAGGAAAATGGGTTCCGTATTGCGGTACACAGCCAGCTTGGTGACTTTAACTTCCGGATAGATAACCAGGATATTTTTTGTAATCATATTCAACTTTTTTTGGAAGGATAAAAATAGGAAAAAAACATGAAGGGTTGAATAGGGTGATGAACATATGTTTTTGGGGTTGATTTTTGAGTTTCCCCGTTTGGCATTTCAGACAATCGGACTTCCAAATTGATAAGTTCAATGAAACGCTAGCACCAACAAGGGTCGTTTTTCAACTTTTTTGGATTTGATTCCGAAAAAGTTGCAGAATATTTGGATTTGATTCCGAAAAAGTTGTATTATTGAAAAAAATAGTTTTGAAAATGATACATCGTTTACTTGAAAAAACCATTGAGGACAAACTTTTTCAAAAAAAAGCCATTATCGTTTTAGGTCCCAGACAAGTGGGAAAAACCACATTACTAAAGTATATCTTTGAAAACAGAGAAGATGTACTTTGGTTAAATGGGGATGAATTGGATGTGCAGTCCCTGTTTTCCAACTTATCGGCCACAAGAATGAATGCCTTGATGGGGTTAAAAAAAATAATGATTGTGGATGAAGCACAACGCATCGAAAATATTGGTTTGCGTTTAAAACTAATCACAGACACCCTGCCGCATATACAAATAATTGCCACGGGAAGTTCCGCCTTTGAGATGGCCAACAAAATAAATGAGCCACTCACAGGAAGAAAATGGGAGTACAGATTGTTTCCGCTTTCTTTTGGAGAGATGGCAGAACACCACGGCCTTCTGGAAGAGAAACGGTTGATTCCTCATCGATTGATTTATGGCTATTATCCGGATGTTGTTACCCATCAGGGAGTCGAAAAAGAAACCTTAAAATTGCTGTCCGACAGTTATTTATACAAAGATATCTTGTCGTGGGAACAAATTCAAAAGCCCGACAAATTAACCAAGTTGCTTCAGGCATTGGCCTTTCAGGTAGGTTCTCAAGTTTCGTATCATGAATTGGGACAGGTATGCGGGTTGGACTCGAAAACAGTTGAAAAATATGTTCTTCTTCTGGAGCAAACCTACATTATTTTTCGTTTGGGTTCATTCAGTAGAAACTTAAGAAACGAGCTAAAAAGCAGCAAGAAAATCTATTTTTACGACAATGGAATTCGTAATGCAGTCATTGCCAACTTTAATCAAATTGAAAAACGATCGGATATCGGCGCTTTGTGGGAGAATTTTCTTATTTCTGAACGAATCAAAAAACTAAATTACAACCATATTTGGTCTAATAACTGGTATTGGAGAACCAAAGAACAAAAAGAGATTGATTATATTGAAGAATCGGACGGTCAAATATCTGCCTTTGAGTTTAAATGGAATGTTAAGCCCAAGGTAAAACCACCCAAACTATTTCTGAAAAACTATAAAAATGCCCATTTCAAAGTGATTACACCTGAAAATTTTGATGACTTTTTAATGGATTGACCTCATTTTACACCCTGACACTTTCCAAATTCGGACAATTAACTTGCCTAATTTAGCTTAATTTGGCAAATCAACTTGCCAAATATATGGCTTTTATCTATTTTTGTGCAAAATATACCCCCATGTGGATTACACGAAAATATGAAACGGATCCCGGTTTTTTACAATCAGGGAAGGTTAACTTAGTCTATGGTCCGCGACGAGCAGGAAAAACATCATTAATTGACAAGCTGTTACAAACTAAAAAAGGTAAAATATTTGTTGGAAGTGGCGATGACATCGTACTCAGGAAAATATTGGGATCGGACGATCAATCGCAGATTCTGTCAGTAATGAAAGACTATGAGGTTATTTTCATTGATGAAGCACAGCGAATTAACAACATCGGATGGGGGCTTAAGATTCTCACGGACAACTTACCCAAAACAATCATTGTAGTCAGTGGTTCGTCCTCATTTCAACTTTCTTCGCAAGTTGGGGCACCCTTAACCGGACGTAGCAATTCGAGCAAGCTGTTCCCGGTGGCCATAGCAGAATTAAAAGCTCAATTCGGAGGCATGCATGTGCTGCAAAATTTGGAAGAATACCTGATATTTGGAATGTATCCGGAGGTACTATCACGAGGAAACAATCTTGAAAAATCTTCCTATCTGCATGAATTGAGAAATGCGTATCTGTTTAAAGATATACTGGAATTGGAAAACATTAAAAACGCTGACAAACTATTTGATTTATTGAAATTAGTTGCCTATCAGATTGGACAGGAAGTTTCACTCTCCGAATTGGGAAATGCACTTGGTTTGGCCAAACAAACTGTGGGACGCTATCTCGATCTATTGGAGAAATCGTTTATTATCAAGAAGATAAGTGGTTACTCAAACAATCTGCGAAAAGAAGTTACCAAAACCCACCGGTATTATTTCTTTGACAATGGTATCCGAAATGCCATTATTAACAATTTCAATTTTATCGATCAACGTAATGACATAGGCATGCTATGGGAAAATTTCATGGTCATGGAACGAATTAAAAAACAGGAATATCAACACCTGTTTTCCAACAATTATTTTTGGCGAACCTACGACCAAAAGGAAGTTGATTTTGTGGAAGACAGAGGTGGGAAACTCTATGGTTTTGAATTTAAATGGAGTCCGAAAAAAGTCAAGATTCAAAAAGAGTGGTTGAGCACATATCCTCAAGCAAGTTTTGAAGTAATCAGTCAGAATAACTTTTTAGATTGGCTTGAATAGGCATTTCCCACTAAATCCATTTTAATAAAACGAGGAT
The DNA here is from genome assembly GCA_041582875.1 of Bacteroidales bacterium. Lineage (GTDB taxonomy): Bacteria > Bacteroidota > Bacteroidia > Bacteroidales > F082 > UBA6244. Next base: position 6,994 of record JBFHGX010000177.1, read on the forward strand.
CTACAGAAATTTTGTTGGCGCTCAAACTCCTACATGTTCCTTCTGTACTGCCCGCCAACCGAAAACAACGCATTTGTAATCTGACCAATGGAGGATGTTTTGGTAGCTTCCATCAAAGCTTCGAACACATTTTCGTTGTTGATGGCTTTTTCCTGCAACAATTTCAACGCTACCGTGCTTTCTTCTTTCCAGGTGGTATGGAGTTGTTCTAGCATATGGATCTGATATTGTTTTTCTTCCTCGGTGGCCCGGATGATTTCTCCCGGAATAACAGTTTTTGATCCTTCACTTCCCAGAAAGGTATTTACCCCAATTATGGGTAATTTACCTGAATGCTTCAGGTGTTCGTAATACAGACTTTCTTCCTGGATTTTACCCCGTTGATACATGGTTTCCATGGCGCCTAATACGCCACCGCGTTCTGTAATTTTGTCCATTTCACTTAAAATGGCCTCTTCTACCAAATCGGTCAACTCTTCAATAATGAATGCACCCTGTAGCGGATTTTGATTTTTTGCCAGCCCCAGTTCATGGTTAATGATCATTTGAATGGCC
>JBFHGX010000178.1:0-7541 GCA_041582875.1 Bacteroidales bacterium
GTATGTTGATTTGCTACCAATAACTGACTCCCATCAGGAGTAAGCGTAAAATTTCGTGGCCCATCACCCCGAGTGGATTCAATGTCCAACAACTGCAGTGATCCGTCAATCTGATTAATTTGATAGATGGCGATGCTGTTGTGACCACGATTGGAGGCATATAAAAACTTTCCGTCAGCAGAAATGTGGATGTCAGCACAGGTATTGGGCTCGGTGTAGTCATCCGGCAAGGTAGAAACCGTCATGATCTTATGATAGGTATTTTGCTTTGTTTTTTGTAGTTGCGTTACTGTACAACTTAATTCGTTAATCACATAAATCCAATCATGGGTTGGGTGAAAGGCCAAATGACGTGGGCCATCACCTGGTTCCATTGTGTATTTATTGGGGGTGGAAGACATCAACTTTTGTGCGACTGTATCAATCGAAGAAAACAGTAACTCATCTGTTCCCAAATCTAGAGAAACAACCTGATTTACATCGGGAACAAACCAAGCTGAATGTGCATGTGGCCCTTCTTGTCGAGAGGTAATTCCATGGCCCATATGTTGTTGTACATCGAGAAGCGGTGACAGGTTTCCGGATTGATCGATGGTTAATAATCCTACATTTCCACCGGAATAATTGGCTACCAACACATATCCATCAGGGTTTACCGTTACAAAGCAGGGGTGAGCTCCTCCTGTTGTGCTTCGGGAAACAAACAACAGACTATCGCCCGACACTTGATAAGATTCGATGGTTCCACTGCCATTTTGGTTGATTTCATTCACTGCCAGTAGAAGTTGTTTGTCTTGGCTTAAAGCCAGAAACGAAGGATTAATGGTTTGTGCGGCCAACTTCAATGGAGCAAGTGAATCACCTGTGAGTTTACAAGCATAAATACCCCAACTTGTGGAATCGGTATACGTTCCTACGAAAAACAGGTTTTTAGTTTTTGAACTCTCGTGAGGGCTCGTTGCATTTTGACAACCACTCATCAGTAAAAAGAATAAAAAAAGAAGAATAAATTGTTTTATCGATTTAATAATTTTCATTTGATCAGTTTCAATTGGTGATTTTGAGAAGTACCACAAATATTTGTTAGATAATCAACAGGTTACAAATATAGGTCTGATAAGGAAACAAATGGCCTGTAACACGATGAAAAATATTCATATCGACAATTACCTCCAATAAAGAGCAAGCCGCAGAGTAAAACCGGAAATTTACCCGGGCTTTATCTGCGGCTTGCCAAATTAACAATAAACAATCAATAATCCAATGTCGTAACCTTAAATCAATACTCTATTGGTAAACGTTCTTCCTTCTGAGCGCATCACGATAACGTATACTCCTTTTTTACTGTTCGAAAAATCGTAAACGCGATTCACGTTATTTCCTTTTTTAATTTTCTCGCTGTAAGCCAGGTCTTGCCCTTCGTAATACACATCTATTATTACAGATTTGTGATCTTTTGACTCTTTTGATAGGTACACCAATCCGTCACTTACCCGTACTTCGGGTTTTAAAATGTTGCGCTCCTCTTCTGTAATAAAGGTTGCAGTTGTACCCTTCACCTGAACAGGTACTACTTTGATAGCATCTTTGGAGTCTAACTCAAAATAATATACACCATCGGGAAGAAGCGTTAAATCAAATCTTTTAGAATATGATCCCGATTGTTCCATCGTTTCAGTATAAAGAACTTCACTGCGATTGTCCTTTAATGTAAGAGTGAACCCTTTTTCAACCTTTTCGAAGGTTACTTCGGCTACTTTATCCGAAGGATTAGTGGTGACAAATACATACTCATTAGAGTATCCTAACTGCGAAGCCAACATGGCAACGAGTACTAAACTTATGCTAACTAATTTTTTCATGTTTTCTAATTTTTAATTGTGATTAATGATGGAGCAAAATTATACCGGAATGTGTCCTTAGAAAACATCAAATTTGACCAGTTTGTATGCTCAATTAACATACAATTTGCCTCTGTATATAGTATGGGGTAATATAGTATAGAAAAGTGATAAAATGGTATATTTCAATAAAATTATTAGCAGTACTTTTACCAGACTAAATAATACTACATGTTAAATAAGAAACCTGCTCTTGAACGGATTAACCCCAGTTTTGGGAGTTCAATTCTCGTCAAGCAACATTCGGAACAAATTGTAGCGCATCAGGCCTTTTGGCATTTTCATCCTGAACTTGAACTGGTTTATGTAAACAAAGGCCAGGGAAAAGTTCACATTGGCAATCATCTATCCTATTTTAATAATAGTCAGCTGCTTTTGTTGGGAGCTAATTTGCCTCACCACGGATTTAGCGACCGGCTCACGACCAAAGGATCAGAAACCATTGTGCAGTTTAAGCCCGACTTTTTGGGTGATGCTTTTTTAAGTATGCCGGAAATGAAACCAATCACCACTTTATTTGAAAGAGCTAAGAAAGGGGTGGTATATAAACCTGAAACCAAACGAAAGGTAGGTCCTAAAATTGAGAAACTTCTGGGTATGGAAGGATTTAAAAAAGTCATTTTGTTTTTAGAAATCCTTCATGAACTGGCATTATCTAATGACTATACCTTGTTAAATGTGGATGGATTTGCGTTCGAAACTTCCATTCAGGACAGCCACAAGATTGATGCAATCTATAAACATATTAACAGTAATTTCGAACGGGTCATACCTTTGGAAGAGATTGCTTATGAGGTTAGTATGACAGTTCCCGCTTTTTGCCGGTATTTTAAAAAAGCCACCGGAAAAACGTTTACCAAGTCGGTAAACGAATACCGTGTGGTACATGCCATCAAGCTGTTGTCAGAAAGTTCAAAAAGTATTACCGACATTTGTTATGAATGCGGGTTTAACAACTTTTCGCATTTTAATAAGCTATTTAAGGAGTTTACCGGTAAAAGTGCATCCAAATACCGGAGCGAGATGAAGAAGATTGTGCAGTAGCTTGTATTTAATTGAATACTCAACCCTTTGTTGGAAGGTTTCCTTTGCATAAATCGTTGAATGACGGCCCAAACTTATTTTAATAAAAACAATATAGCAGGATAACCTGAGTTTTACACTGTATACAACTAAAGTTGTCTAACTTTGGTGTTCATATCAGAAAAACGATTTTGCTACAGATAAAGAACCTCCATATTGCTTTTAATTCTGACAAGGAAGAAGTTACAGCTGTAAATGGCATCGATCTTTTCCTGAAAAAAGGCGAATCTATTGGTTTGGTGGGTGAATCGGGTTCAGGAAAATCACTAACAGCCCTTGCCATTATGGGGTTACTACCTCCGCAGGCCAAGGTTAAGGGCAGCATCCATTTTAATGATACTGATCTGTTACAACTGTCTTTAAAAGAGATGAACCAGTATCGGGGTCAGCGGATCTCCATGATTTTTCAGGAGCCCATGACTTCGCTTAATCCGGTGATGCGATGTGGTGAACAGGTAGCAGAAAGTATTGTTAAGCATCAAAAGTTGTCGCGCAAAAAAGCATTGATGCTGGTCATTGATCTTTTTCGTCAGGTAAATCTTCCCCGACCTGAGAAAATGATTCATGCCTATCCTCATGAAATATCTGGTGGTCAGAAACAGCGTGTAATGATTGCCATGGCCATAGCCAACAATCCGGAATTGCTGATTGCCGATGAGCCCACTACTGCTTTGGATGTAACCGTTCAGCAAGAGATTCTTGACTTGCTTGATAGGCTGCGAAAAGAAAAAGGAATGAGCATGGTGTTTATTAGCCATGATTTGGGTGTGGTTTCGAAAGTGGCCGATCAGGTGGCCGTGCTATATAAGGGAAATATTGTTGAGCAAGGTTTCTGTGCAACCATTTTTGCTAACCCGCAACATCCTTATACACAAGGGTTGTTGGCTTGTCGTCCACCCATTAACCAACGTCCCGAAAAGCTGCCGGTAATCGAAGACTTTATGATTAAGGAAGTTGGTCAAATCCTAAAGAAAAGTGTGGTGACAGAAGCTTTTATTCATAAGCATGCCGACGAACCCATACTTAAAGTCCATCAATTGGTAAAGGATTATCCGTTGGAACGTAATTTCTTGGGTAAAATAACCAAGACTTTTTCCGCGGTGGATCATGCCTCTTTCGAGGTATTTCCGGGAGAAACCCTAGGATTGGTGGGGGAGTCGGGTTGTGGAAAAACTACTTTGGGACGGGCCATCCTCAAACTTATTCAACCCAATAGTGGCAGTATTCTTTTCGAGAATCAGGATTTAACCAAGCTAAGCAGGGCTGAAACAAAGAAAGCCCGTCAGCGGCTAAATATTGTTTTTCAGGATCCTTATTCTTCGCTCAATCCTCGAATGAGCATTGGAGAAGCCATCATGGAACCCATGAAAGTACATCATTTGCATAAAAATAACAAAGAACGTGCAGCTAAAACTGCTGAATTGCTCGAGCGGGTGGGACTAACTGCTCAACAAATGAACAGGTTTCCACATGAGTTCTCTGGTGGTCAGCGGCAACGTATCGTAATTGCACGGGCTTTGGCACTTCAACCCCGGTTTATTGTCTGCGACGAAGCCGTTTCGGCTCTGGATGTTTCGGTGCAGGCCAAGGTACTTAACTTGCTCAATGAGCTTAAAAAAACATTTGGATTTACTTATATATTCATTTCGCATGATTTGTCGGTTGTTAAATATATGTCTGACCGAATTATGGTGATGAAAGAGGGTAGGATTGTAGAAATTGGCTCCGCCGATGAGGTGTTTTATCATCCTCAATCGGACTATACTCGGAAACTCATTGCTGCTTTGCCCATGCTCTCAGTTTAAATTAATACAACAAAAACATGTCTAAAAAAAAATCAACTTATCCCATGAATGCACTTGCAGGTGTTATGCTTAGCATCTTTGCAGAGAATCCATTCAAAGCATATAATTACAAACAAATCGGACACCTTATTGGCGTAAAAGATAAGGCTGGAAGAAATGTACTTCATCAATTACTTCTCGAATTAACCGAGAAAAAGGATATATTGGAAGTAAAGCCGGGCAAATACCGGTTGAACCCGGAAAAGCTTCAGGTGTTGGCCAATAAAAAGAAGTTTATTACCGGCAAGGTAGATATGAAAAACACGGGCAAAGCGTACATCATTTCTGATGAAGGCGGTGACGATGTTTTCGTGGCCTCGAATAATGTGGGTCACGCTTTGCACGACGATCAGGTGAAGGTGTTCATCTTTCCCAAAAGAAATAACCATAAAACTGAGGGACAGATTGTTGAGGTTCTGGAGCGCAGGAAGGATACGTATGTGGGCATTTTACAGCTTAGTCGGAATTTTGGTTTTGTTGTTGCCGACAGTCAAAATATGCCGTATGATATTTTTATTCAACCTGAGCACCTTAATAATGCCAAAAACGGCGAAAAGGTATTGGTGAAAATCATCGATTGGCCTGAACATGCCAACAATCCATTCGGTGAAATAACCGAAGTGCTGGGCCAGCCCGGAGATAATGATGTGGAAATGAAATCAATTTTGGCAGATAATAACTTTCCACTTTCGTTTCCTAAAGAAGTGGAACAAGAAGCAGCACGACTGGAAACCACGGTCAATAAAGAAGAGTTATCCAAAAGAAAAGACTTTCGTGATACCTTTACCATCACTATTGACCCTTTCGATGCCAAAGATTTTGACGATGCCATTTCGCTTAAAAAAATAGATGAAAATTCGTGGGAAGTAGGCGTTCATATTGCTGATGTATCGCATTTTGTGCAACAAGGTACGTTGCTCGATAAGGAAGCCTATCAACGTGGAACTTCTATTTATTTGGTCGATCGTGTGATCCCCATGCTACCCGAAAAACTGTCGAATAATGTTTGTTCATTACGTCCTCATGAGGACAAAATGACTTTTTCGGCTGTTTTTAATCTAAACAACAAGGCCGAGGTTACCCAGCGTTGGTTTGGCAAAACAATCATCCATTCCGACCGTCGATTTACTTACGAAGAAGCTCAGGACATCATTGAAACCGGTGATGGTGAATTTAACACCGAGATCCAAGTTTTGCATGCATTGGCCACTCAGTTACGTAAAAAGCGGTTCAGCAATGGATCGATCAATTTTAATTCAGAAGAAATCAGGTTTAAACTGGATGAAAAAGGTAAACCCATCGAAACCTACATCAAAGTACAAAAGGAAGCCAATCATTTGGTAGAAGAGTTTATGTTGTTGGCCAACAGGCAGGTAGCTGAATATATTGGTAAGCCTGAACAGAATAAGAAGAACAAAACGTTCGTTTACCGGATCCATGACGAGCCTAATCCTGAAAAGCTGAACACGTTTGTGCAATTTTTGAAGAAGTTAGGTTATTCCCTCAATGTGAATTCCCGTGAAAGTCTGGCTGCATCGTACAACAGTTTATTCGAAAAAATTCATGGGCGAGGCGAGGAAAACATGATTGAAACCATTGCTGTTCGTACCATGGCCAAGGCCGAATATTCAACGGAAAATATTGGTCATTATGGGTTGGCATTCCCTTATTATTCGCATTTTACTTCTCCTATTCGGCGTTATCCTGACCTCATGGTGCACCGATTGCTTCAGAAATACCTGGAAGGAGGAGCCTCGGCCAATAAAGAAATCTATGAAGAGATGTGTAAACATTCTTCAGAAATGGAACGCAAAGCTGTTCAGGCCGAACGCGACTCCATTAAATACAAACAGGTGGAGTTTATGATGGACAAGGAAGGGAAAATTTTTGATGGTAAGATTTCCGGTGTAAGCAAGTGGGGTATTTTCGTGGAGCTGAATATTTCAAAGAGTGAAGGACTTATTCGTTTTTCTGAACTTGATGATGATTTCTATTATTTGGATGAAGACAATTACCGCATAATTGGCCGAAAAGGAGGAAAGATGTTCCGCTTGGGCGATCAGGTGAAGGTACTGGTGAAGCATGTGGATATGGAACAACGTAAACTGGATTTTGCCTTAGTTGAAGGGGGGAATTAGGGGAGTTGGAAGACGGAAGTCAGAAGATGGAAGATGGAAGACGGAAGTCAGGAGACTGAAGATGGAAGTCTGAAGTTGATTGGCAACGCGTATTAATTTTGGGATTTCTTTGTGTTTTAGCGCATTTGTGGTATTGATTTAGCCAGTAAATAACAAATAATCAAGGTTATACATTGATTTAATTCTGTAATATTTCAATGGACTTTTGCGTTTGTGCCTCTCTCAGAGGCTAGATGTTGTAATCGGCTCAGCCTCTTTTTCTTCCATCAAAAAACATTATTTTTATCCAAATTGCAACCCGGACCTTAATCGTCTGTCATTAATAACAAATGAAAGTCATTTGAACGTGGAGCCTGAAATACACAGGGAAGTCATCGAAAAGAGTAAACGCGGTAGCGCACGCGATCAGTATGTGTTGTATCATGCTTATTCAAAAGCTATGTTCAATATTTGCTACCGCATGATGGGCAACCGCGAGGAAGCAGAGGATATGCTGCAAGAATCGTTTACCGATGCCTTCCGTCGATTGGACAGTTTCAGGTATGAAGCCACCTTCGGGGCTTGGTTAAAACGGA
>JBFHGX010000179.1:0-7522 GCA_041582875.1 Bacteroidales bacterium
TAACATAACGCATAGTTATAGCAGCAATACCTTTTATCTGATTTTTTACTTTTATGTATTGCGGTCTATAAGCGGTCGTTATGTTAAATAGCTCGCGCAAGCCTTCCCGCCCCTAAATACAACCCACAGACTTCTAATGAAATCCTGAAAACAACATCCTCCACAAAACCCGTTCACTTCTCCGCCCTGCTCATTCCACCTGCATGTCATTTCGCTTCCCACGTGCCACCTCCATCGCAGGGCACTTGGGCTATCGCCCAAACTAACCCTGCTCCCCATGCTCCATTCTATGCAGGCTCCACTCACAGGTCAAGCCGTTCACTCCGTCCAGACCTAAATCAAATTCCGGTATTTCCATAGCATATACCGACCAAATTCAATACAGTAGCATTTCCGCTACTCTCCAATGCTACCGTATCACAACACCCATCTTCGATTCAAAAACATCAAGGGTGGCGAGTGTGGCAGAGGCTTCAATGCCACACCCACCCAACATCCTCGTATATCAACACCCCTTTTCAAATGAAAACCTTCCCGCGCCCTCCTTTCAATCCTCTTTCAAAAAACAATTAGAAGAACTACCCATACAGCCTGTCCCGTTATCACTCAGTAACGCTTCCTACGCAACCTTCCAATTTGTCTGTAAGCTTATCCTACCTGCCCTGCAAGCCTTCGTTCCTCATTAGCCGACAGCTCGTACCTCACTGTCAGCCAATTCGTCACCACACATAAGCACACAGCCAAATTCTCATTTATGCAACGTCCGCTATACTTTCGTTCACCCGGTTCATGCAGTATTACATCCGCTTTTAAATCAAGTCCGTCTATAGGTATGAGTAAGCGCTGTCCATAATAAACCCCTTCCCACAGGCAGCACTTCGCCAACTTGCCGTGAAATAAAAACGGCAGCTGGCTCAATAGCTGCCCCCCAAAACACACACAGTTCATTATTGCCATCACTCACCCATACGCCCACACACGCTTTCCACCATCATTTCCCCGACCACCACCCCAAAATAATCCTTAGAATAAAATATAAGTGACAATTATCGATCAGGAACCAATTGAATCGTTTGCAAGACAGCAAACCTTGCAAAACTGCAGATGCTCCCTTTTCATTTCCCGTAAACCAACTTCTCAATCCGACTCACACTCCAGTCGTATCTCAAGCTCAATACTTGTTTGATTTCTTTGTATTTCATTCCCTGTTTCGCCATTTCAGCATACTCATATTGTATCAAAACCCGCTTCAAATCATCCTCCCCAACCATTCCAATCTTAACAGATTTAAGCACATCAAGGTCCATTTTTTGACTAACTTCTTCAATGAGCCACATCATCCGCTGATTCATTCTCCTGGTTCTGATTTTTGCACTGGTTCTTTCTTTCGAACGGATCTCCAGCTGTTCTTTCAGCTTGTATAATCCTCGTTTTGCCGTCATAATTCCATCAATCGGTTCATCATGCATGGCCAAAACCTGAACATGATCACTAATTTTATCCAGGAACTCATGATAAGCTTCATTCAATTTCTGCCCTGACTGATTGATTTCCACTGTTTTCATATTGTTTTCTGACAAAGTTACGTATCATTTGGAAATTTCACAAGGCTAGTATTCAATTATCTATAATTTATGATCTCTAAAATAGATGAGGTACTTACATTTGGATCGTTAACAAATTATTTCACCATGGCGAAATACAAACCAAAGTTTAAGAACAGGTCCGGAATCTATGGATTTCATGCCCGGAGGGGCTCAATGATGACAAACTACAAAACAAGCACACACAAGGGAAGTGTTTTCCCAGGTAATCGAAACAAGTAAAGGTTGCTTTTTGTGAATCATTTTGTAAGCGTTTTCGCCGCTCTAAGTCCGTACTAAGTCCGTACCAAGGCCGCTTAAACTAAGTATTCACTCTTAAAAACTAATTGTTATGGCAATTGTTCAAAACCCCATTACCGGAAGGACGCGAAAAGCGTTCGGTACGGCGGTATTTTCCAAGTCTTATGGAAACAATACCATGCGCACAAAGGCTATGGATGTAAAAAATCCTCGAACCGAAGGTCAGGTGCGCCAGAGAAACAAATTCGCTACCACTGTGGAGTTGGTCAGACAGGTACTTCCTCTGATTAACGAGGTGTATGCAGGAAGCTTGACTAGCATGTCTCCTTTCAACAAAATCACCAGTATCAATGTGAAAAATGCTTTCGTGGGTGAGCCACCTGAGCTGGATCATACATTGGTGGTGCTGTGTGATTTCGTTGGTAGCACTGTGCAAAATGTGACCTTAACAGGTCAGGATGATCAGATAATGGATATTACCTGGGATCCTGCGACAGTTGATCAGGATGAATTGGCCAGCTTGTTGACTTTCGTTTTGTTTAACTGCGATACCAATAAGGCCATTATTTTCCGTGATGCTGCTGCACGTAGCGTAGGTACTGCTTCTGTTACCGTGCCCTCTGACTGGGTGGGTGCCCAAACAGCACTGCATGTAGTTACTTCCGATGCCAGCCAAATTTTGGCCGGTAAACCCAAGAAAATTGTGCATTACAAAGCCGGTGCTGATTTAACCAGTATTGTGAAATAGGATCGCTTTTTTCATCTCTAAGTCTCCGGGTATTTCCCGGGGGCTTTTTTTTAAACCTTTTTTCCCATGAACAGTAATTCACAATCGTCTTTACCTAAATCCGGCTTCTTTGAAGATGCCATGGGTAATAAAAGCTCCACGAGGCTCAAAACCTTTCTTGCGGCCATTACAGCCATGCTAATTGCCTTGGCAAGTGTGTTCTTTCAAGTAGTTACAGTAGGGGAGAGTTTACCTATCATCATCACCTTGCTGGCCTTTTCTTCAGGGGAAAAATCCTACCAAAGTTTTCTCGAATCCAAATCTAAAACCTTCAACCATGAGTAACCAGGAATCCAACTTCATCAAATGGTTTGGCAGTATTGCTACCACACTCATCATTGCTTCAATCATTGGTCTAGTGGGTATGTACCACACATCCGGCATTGTATCTGCAAAAGTCGAAACCAATGAAAGGAAAATCGTTGAGGTTCAAACCTACCACGAAAAGGATGTTGAACTCATTCGCAGCAACATCAAAGAAATCAAATCCGACCAAAAAGTCATCATGACCGACATCAAACAAATCCTCAAAGAGGTTAAATAATGACGCTCGCGTCAACCAATTTTCAAATTTTCAAATCATGAGATTATCCCATCACCAACAAATATTCACCCAAAACATAGCCCTGCTCATCCTTAAAGCCAACAGTCTTGGCATCAACCTCACAATGGGCGAAGCCTACCGAACCATGGAGCAACAAGAACTCTACTTCCATGGTAAATCCGTCCGGGTCGAAGACTACCGTTTGGAACTCATCTCGGTTAAAAAGCGTACCCGTACCATGCAAAGCAACCACCTAAAACGGCTCGCGCTAGATTTCAATTTCTTCATCAAAGGAGTACATACTTACACCGATCCCCTGGTTGAAGAACTCGGTAAATACTGGGAATCCCTCGATCCTCTCAATCGCTGGGGCGGCCACTTCAGAAATTTCTATGACGCTCCCCACTTTGAAAGGAATGTTCCATGAAGCCCAACTTTTTCCTTTTTCCTTTTATCTCCCCCTTAGCGCCTTTGCGTCTCTGCGGTTAACCTCAAATCTCTATGAAATCCATCCCGTACATCATCATCACCATTCTTCTTCTAGCACTTTTCCTCCAGCACAAATACACTCCCGAGCCAAAAACCATCATTGATATCCAAACCACCACAGACACCATCCACGACACCATTTTCAAAACCATCCACCACTACACTCCCAAACCAATTTACACCGATACCGGAAGCACCAAATGGCGATGGCATCCAGTAGACACCAACCAGATTCTCGCTGACTATTTCGTCAGGTACTTTTATATGGACACACTGCAAAACGACTCCAATGCGCTCATTGTCCTCTTTGATACCGTTTCTCAAAACCACATCATTTACCGTCATCCACAAATCACCCTATATCCAAAAACCATTAAGCAAACAAGTATTGTTGAGGTATCCAAACCCAAACCAAACAAAGTCTTTTTGGGCATAGCCATTGGTCGAAATCCAAACCAATTTAGTCTGGCACCATCAATCATGTTCCAATCAAAAAGGAGTGTTTATTCACTATCATACGATATCCTCAACAAGGATTTGTATGTAGGTCTTTATTGGCAATTGTCGCTCAAAAGATAATCTGCATAAAGGATTCGTGGTTCACTTTGTCCAATTGTCCTAAATAAGTCATTTAGGCCTCATGTAGCCATCCCTTTACCCGCTTTGCAAACATACTCGTTCCACCAGCAAATGCAAGGGTATATAAACGGCGTCAGGGCTTGCCCACCAAAAACCTTCCCCATTTCCGCCGCCCTTGCATTTCCCGCTTCCACTACGTTAAAAAGGATGCTAAGCGGGTCAAGCGATTTTTGTGGCAATGCGCAAGCGGATAAGAAGAAAATTCAAGAAATGTTGAAAATAAAAGAACGTTCTGTGATCCTAACTGAAAGAATGTAACCATCCATTTTCGGATAATTAATTACGAAAACGGATATCTAACTAATGTATTATGAATCTATTGCAGTATTCAAACACCAACAAAATACATCAAATTAAAGTTGCTTTCTTGATTGATTTTGATTACTTTTGTATTAGTTAACAATGCGTTCATACAAGGAAATTTCATCAAATTACAAGAGGCCAATTCGAGACCCATTATTTTTAGCCTTTGTAACTTCTTGACTTGTAATATATAGCGGACATCCGTCGAATCCCGTACGGACTACTAAAGAGCTGATAATCAGCAATAAAAGCCGCTAAAACGTTGAGTTCTATCGGCTTTTTCTTTTTAACCCCCGCAAATAACATCAAATCATTCAAATTTATTTAAATGCCATTAATAGATATGCTAAAAATCACTATCTTGTGCCCATAACCCAATATTGCCAATATGTTTTGGTCACAGCGTCCATTTGTCAGGATTCTATTGTTTTTAGTTTTAGGAATTCTGTGTTGGTATTACAGTGTGTCTGTTATTCATCTTTCTACAGAAAGTGTCTTCGTGGCCACCTCGATGGTCTTGATTTTATATGGCGTTTTCGTGGTTTATGGTGTAAGGTATAGTCTGCGTTGGATGCCTGGGTTTACTTTTGGTTTATTGTTCTTTTTGCTTGGGTTTTTATTGTCACAACGACAAAATATTGAGCCGGTTGAATGGGAGGAGGGTGAATACCTGGTGGTAGCTCGGTTGGTGACGGAACCCCAAGTCGGTGATAAAATATTGAAAGCGGAATTGGAGTCACTTTCTATTCTGAATTCATCTCAAAATCCAGGAAACCAGAAAATGCTGGCTTATTTTGAGAATTGTGATCGGGCAGATAGTTTGAGGTATGGTGATCTTCTTGTGTATAGTGGTGTGCTCCATCCCATTGATTCTCCTTCCAATCCAGGGGAATTTAATTATAAGGAGTATCTGGCACGGAGAAATATTGCCTATACGGTTTACTTAAAAGAGGCTAGCTGGAAGTGGTTGAAAAATGACCCTGTGAATCCTTGGCTTTCGATTGCCTATGAGGCGCGTAGAAAGTTGCAAAAAATTCTGTTTTCGAGCGGACTTGGTTCGGAGGGCTACGCAGTAGCCTCTGCTATTTTGTTGGGAAATGACGATTTGATGAATGCTGAGTTGCGTGATAATTACGTTTATGCTGGTGCAATGCATATTCTTTGTGTTTCCGGATTGCATGTGGGGATTATCTTTTTGATATTTAATTATTTATTGGGATTTCTCGATCGAACCAAAAGGCTTCGGATTCTTAAAGCCATTTTTTTGTTGGCCTTGATTTGGACTTATGCTTCAGTAACAGGTTTATCTCCTTCTGTACGGCGTGCAGGTTTAATGGTTACGTTATTTATTGTAGGACAGCTTATTTTACGCAAGAAGGACAATCTGAATACGTTGGCCACAAGTGCGGTTATTTTATTGCTCTTTGATCCCATGCTTATTTTTCATCTCGGTTTTCAGCTTTCCTATGTTGCTGTCCTGGGTATTCTTTTTCTTTACAAACCTATTTATCAGGTGTTTTACATTAAAAATTATTATTTAAATACGATTTGGTCCATTTCAGCTTTGTCCGTGGCAGCCCAGTTGGCCACCTTTCCTATCGCGGTGCATTATTTTCACTTCTTTCCTAATTGGTTTTGGCTTTCTAATCTGATAACCTACCCGTTGTCATTTCTTGTCCTTGCCGGAGGAATGACTTTTATCATTTTTAGTTGGGTTCCTTTTGTATCTGGCGTTCTGGGTTGGATGCTTTCCGGACTTGTGTATATACTAAATTATTCAGTGGGGTTAGTTAGGTTTTTACCCTTTCCTGGGATGACTCACTTACATATTCCAACAGTGGAAGTTCTGCTTATTTACTCCTTTATTTTCATGCTTTTCCTACTCATTACTCAGAGAATGTGGAAATTGTTGTTTCCCGTGATGGCCCTAATAACTATTATTTTAAGCGTGGAAACTGTGCAGCATTGGAGACACATGAATCAAGAAGGATTGGCGGTTTATAACCTTCGTAAACATACTGTTGTTCAGGTTGTCAATGGGAGGAAGAGTCATGTTTTTGCAGATTCAGTTATTGCTGCTGATTTGAATCAGGCCTCCTTTGTAATGAAGTCAGCTCAATCTGAATGGGGTTTGAATCAACCCAAGGTTTATCCCATTAAAAAGTTTTGTTCGGCGCTATCTGCCAACAGTTGTGAAAATGATTATTTTTTCATGGTGCGAAATCAAAGATTTATGATTCTTACGTCAGAAGATCGTTATTTCCCACAATCTGATCCATTTATGCTTGATGTATTGATTGTTACAGGAAATCCAGAAATACCAGCCTCCTGTCTTATGCAAATTTTTCACGCAAAAAAGATTATTGCCGATGGATCGGTACCTTCATATTACAAGGAAAAGCTTAGTAAATTGGCCGATGAACATCATATTTGCTATTTTGACACCACAAAAGATGGTGCTTTTCTGGATGGACTCGAATAGCATTTTTTTAGGTTATTGATCAGATTGTCAGACTCCATTTTTTTGCAAGCACATTACATTTAATTCTTGATCAAATAAAAAGTAAGAAAATGTAAATTATTTTTCTTAAAACGCTTGCAGATATCAAAAATACGTGTACTTTTGCATCCTCTTTACAGAGACAATGTTCTTAAAATAATGGTTCGGTAGTTCAGTCTGGTTAGAATACCTGCCTGTCACGCAGGGGGTCGCGGGTTCGAGTCCCGTCCGGACCGCTTTTTGTTCTTCAAAAAGAAATAAAAGCCGCTTAAGTCACTGGACTTGAGTGGCTTTCCTATTTTAGGCCAATCATTCTCCAACAAATATTTCAGTCATAAAGGGTGCTAATTAGAGACCCAAAAATAAAAAACCGAAATGGGTCTCGATTGAATTTCAATAAAGGAGATTGTACCTCA
>JBFHGX010000180.1:0-7445 GCA_041582875.1 Bacteroidales bacterium
AGAAATGGTGGGTTCGCTTCCGGCTTGACCGATTTTTACGAAAAAAACAATTGCATTTGGATCGGTTGGCCCGGAATTACTGAAGACGAACTTAGTGCAAACGAAAAAGAAAAGGTGCGTTTAACGCTCAAAGATAAAAAGTGCTTTCCGGTTTACATTGAGAAACACGACATCGAGAATCACTACTATGGATTTAGCACCAAAACACTTTGGCCCATCTACCATTATTTTTTACAAAATGCCACTTTCAACACCAAGTACTGGAATTCATACAAACGTGTAAATGAACAGTTTGCAGACTACATTGCTACCAAAATTGAAGATGGTGATCAGATTTGGATACACGACTACCATTTGTTGCTGTTGCCTAAATTACTAAGAGCGAAATTTCCTAAATTAAAAATCGGACTCTTTACGCAGGTCCCCTTCCCTTCCTACGAACTTTTTAGAGCACTGCCTTGGCGAATAGAAATTCTTGAAGGAATGTTAGGCGCTGATCTGATTGGATTTCAAACCTATGATTATGAGCGTCACTTTTTAAGCTGCGTGCAACGTTTGATGGGACTGGACAGCTTTTTCAACCGCATCCGTTACGACGAAAGGATTTTACTGGCAGGTGCTTTCCCAATGGGCATCGATTACAATTACCACGAATCCATGGCGATGGAGCTCATTGCCCGCGAAAAAAGCGGACAATCTTCCATGTTGCATCAACGGATTTGGCAACAATTTCACAATGAAGCCGACAAAAAAATTATCGTGTCCATCGATCGCTTGGATTACACCAAGGGTTTTCCTGAGCGCTTGCTGGCCTTTGAGAAATTTCTCAGCTTAAATAGCCAAGCCATTGAAAAAGTGAGTTTAGTTTTGGGAGTTATTCCTTCCCGGGAAAACATTTCAGAATACAAGAAACTTAAAAAGGAAATAGACGGCATTGTTGGACGCATTAACGGAAGATTCGGCACCATGGGATGGATGCCCATTTGGTATCTTTTTCACGGATTCTCAAAAGAAGAACAAAGTGAACTATACGCTGCTTCAGACATTGCACTGGTAACCCCTTTGCGGGATGGAATGAATTTAGGAGCTAAAGAATATGTGGCCTCGCGTACTGACAAAACAGGCGTCCTCATCCTGAGTGAATTAGCAGGATCTGCAAAAGAAATGACTGAAGCCCTGATAGTTAACCCCAACAACATCGACGAAATTGTGGGTGCGCTTGAAACGGCCATTGCCATGCCAAAAGACGAACAAATGGCCCGAATTGAGGCTTTACAAGCGCGGTTACGTCGGTGGGATGAAGAACGATGGGCAAACGATTTCATGGAAAAACTGAACAAGGTAAAAGCCCTTCAAGAGAAAAAACTCACCAAAAAAATCAATGAAGAAATAGAAGAAACCATCTGTAAAGAGTACGACCAATCGGGTGAACGTATTATCTTTCTAGACTATGATGGAACCTTGGCCGGATTTAACAAAGATCCTCAAAAAGCTTCTCCAGATGAGGAATTGTACAACATCCTGAAAAAGCTAACCTCCGATACCAAAAACAACGTAATCATTATTTCGGGACGTGATAAAGAAACCCTAAGCAAGTGGTTTGACGCGAAGTGGAAAATCACCTTTATTGCTGAACACGGCGTTTGGTTCCGTGAGCCGGGAACAGAATGGCATATGCTTGAAGAAATTGACAGAGCATGGAAAGAACAAGTAAAACCCATGCTCGACCTTTATTCTGACCGTACACCACGATCGTTTACCGAAGTCAAAAACTATTCCCTGGCCTGGCACTACCGCGACGCCGACCCTGATTTAGGAAAACAACGTTCATGGGAGCTCAAGGATGAGTTAATGAGTATGGCTGCCAACCTAAACCTGGAAATTCTGGATGGTGACAAGGTAATCGAGATTAAATATAGCGGAGTAAATAAAGGACGGGCTGCATCGCTAAAACTTGCTGAGAAATCCTACAATTTCATCATGGCTATTGGTGACGACTGGACCGACGAATACACTTTTAAAGCTCTGCCCAAAGAAGCCAACTCCATTAAAGTAGGTGTAAAACACTCAGCTGCTAAGTATTACCTGGAATCAGTGGAAAATGTAAGGGAGTTATTGATGAAGCTGATAGGATAAACAATGCTTTATAATCACTCTTGTCCGCGTTTGAAACACGGAATTAATCTCAAATTTCAAACCGATCTTGCCCTCGTTTGAAACGGGGGTTTAACCTCTAGCTTAAAATTATGTAACGCCATCACCTTCATCATATTATCGCATTACAAATACTGAAATAAATCCTGCGCGTTGCAAACGTGCAGGATAAATCGTAAGCATATATTTTTTTTATACAGCGGCCATTTTGCGCAATTGGGAGGTAAAACTATCTTTGCATTCACGTTTGACTCTTTGAACGCCCTCGATCATGTGAAATTGAATTTTAGTCAGGAAGGACTACACTTTTTAAATGTGGCTTTAGCCATTATTATGTTTGGTGTGGCACTATCCATTCACATAAATGATTTTAAAAAAATAATTGCAGCGCCTAAACCAGCCATCATTGGTTACGTCTCTCAATTTTTTTTACTTCCGGGCATCACATTTCTGTTTATTTTGCTGGTAAAACCGCCTCCATCTGTTGCTTTAGGGATGATACTTGTGGCGGCTTGTCCGGGCGGAAACATTTCCAACTTCTTATCCTCCCTAGCCAAAGGAAACACAGCTTTGTCTGTTACGCTCACAGCCCTTGCCACCATTTCAGCCATTTTCATGACACCTTTCAATTTTGCACTTTGGGGCGGATGGTATGTACAATACTACAATAAACATGGCGGTGAATTCCTGCGTCCGCTGGAAATTGATCCATCACAGATGTTCATCACAGTTTTTCTTATTCTGGGAATCCCAGTGATTTTAGGTGTACTGGTAGCTCGCTATTTTCCATTGACTACCCAAAAAATCATTCGTCCCATCAAACAATTTTCAGTGGTCTTTTTCATTGTCATTGTTGTAATCATGCTAAAGAACAACCTCGGACAGTTTTTCGAAAGCATCCACCTTATATTCATCATTGTACTTATTCACAACGCATTGGCACTCGGAACAGGTTACACCTTGGCTACATTATTCAAGACCAAACGCAAAGATCGTCGAACAATTACCATCGAAACAGGCATTCAAAATTCAGGACTTGCTTTGGCTCTCATGTTTAATCCAAAAATATTCCCTTCCGATTTTGAACTGGGTGGCATGGCCGTTATTGCAGCCTGGTGGGGCATATGGCACATCATTTCGGGTCTGGCCATGGCAGGAATTTGGGGGAGAAAAAACATTACAGAGACAAACGTGCATCCATGAAAAAAGTAGAACAATTTTCCATTGGTTACGCTTTGCTCAAAGTAATAGCCTACATCCCTTTCCGGATTACTCATCATCGTTTTTTAATAAATGGGCAGGAAAATATCCCTAAAAACCGACCTATTGTCTTTGCCCCCAACCATCAAAATGCACTGCTCGATCCGTTGGCCATCATTTTTGCAACTTCACTACAGCCCGTTTTTTTAGCCCGTGCTGACATTTTCAAAAACAAATGGATCGCCCGCATATTGCATTTCCTAAAAATACTTCCGGTTTACCGCATCCGCGATGGCAAAGAAACCCTGAGTAAAAACGAAGATGTTTTTAATGAAGCCTTTCATATTCTGGATAGTAACAAAGCACTTTGCCTTTTTCCGGAAGGTGCCCACATTGGCATAAAAAGCATGCTACCCCACAAAAAAGCCATCCCACGCATTGTGTTCCTGAGTGCTGAAAAATCAAATGAAACTCTGAATACCCAAATTGTTCCTGTGGGCATTAACTACAGCAACTATTATGGCTTTCGCCGAAATGTAACCATCAACTTTGGGAAACCACTTCAGGCAAAGGACTATTATCCAATCTTGAAAGAAGAGGGAGAACCCGCAGCAACTTCAAAACTCCGAGATGACCTATTTGATGCAGTACGTCAATTGGTGGTTAATGTACCTGACAAATCCGGCTACGTGCTTTTTGAGGAAGCGTTTAAAATGGCTCCATCGTTAAATATTTCGCCAAACCCTTCAAGGGATTTTGTTCCCACAGAACAACTAATTGTCGAAAAAATAGTGCAATATCTTAATCTGAACCAAATCGAAAAAACATCTTGGATAGAAAAAGCCAAAGAATATCAATTACTTAAAAATCAGTTAAAACTGGATGAAAAAACCTTATCAAAAACTGATTTAGACATAGCAACCAAGATAAAGAACATATTGCTAATCACCATCGCATTACCATTTTCCATTTGGGGAACCCTGTCGAACGGATGGCTTTTTTACCTCACACGCTATCCATACCGCAAAAGCATCAAAGATCCTCAGTTTTACAGTTCCGTGTCCTATGTACTTACCCTGTTGCTTTTCCCTCTTTGGTTAGTAGTTGAATATTTCATCCTACAGACAATTTTACATTCGGGCTGGCTAGCTTTGGGATTAATTGTGCTTTCGGTTCCTGGCGGCATCCTAGCCTGGGAAACAGGCCAACTGACAATCAACTTCTTCAAAAAAAATCAATGCAGTCGATTAGCCAAAACTAACTCAGGTGAATATAACCGACTCAAAATACTAAGGACAGAGTTATTGATCTTCTTCCAGAAATGCATGAGCGAATAACATACTTCCTATTATGATTTATTATGGGTTTTTATGTATCTTTATACCAAAAAGAAGACCCATATGAAGCGCTTACTTTCATTGCTACTCCTCCTGACCCTTATTCAATGGACTGCCAACGCACAAAATCCGCATGCCTTAATCCCGGGAACCTCACAAATGTTGGCTACCGATCCGCCCAACCAATACAATGATTATTTTGCAGGTGCAGGGGCTTGTCTTTTGTGCCACAACGCGCAGGTAAACGAACAAGGCGCCTCAGTAGCCATTGTCAACGACTGGCGTTCAACCATGATGGCCAATTCAGCCAAAGATCCTTTCTGGCAAGCCAAAGTTTCACACGAAATTTTGGTTAACCCTCAATACGCTGATGAAATCCAAACTGTTTGCACCCGGTGTCACGCACCCATGGGAAATATCAACGCACTGAATAATGGAGCCGATCATTACACTTTAGTGGATATGCGCGCAGATGCATTGGGCATGGATGGCGCTTCGTGTACCGTTTGCCACCAGATTACTGAAGGTTCATTGGGAAATTCTTCTGGTGCATTTTTAATTGGTAACAAAGAAATATTTGGCCCCTACCCCACACCCTTTTCAAATCCCATGGTCAACAATACAGGTTATACGCCCTACTATAGTGAACACATCAAAGATAGCCGCTTGTGCGAATCGTGTCATACGCTCATTACCAATCCGCTCGATTTAAATGGCGTACCTACAGGCGATGAATTCGTTGAGCAATCACCTTATCAGGAATGGAAAAACTCTATTTACCCTGCAGAAGAAACCTCCTGTTACACCTGCCATGTTCCTGAAATACAAGATGTGGTAAAAATCAGTTCCATGCCTGCATTTATCGATGGAAGAACGCCTTTTGGCAAACACCACCTAGCGGGAGGAAATGTGTTTATGCTCAAATTAATCAAAAACAACCTGGATGAGCTGGAAATTACCGCCAACGATCAACAACTCGACAGTACCATTGCCCGTACCTACCAAAACTTGCAATTAAAAACCCTCGAGCTTGCTATCACCGAACAAAACAGAACGCTGGACTCCCTTTTTATTGATTTAAGCATTACCAATCTGGCCGGACATAAAATACCAACTTCATATCCCAGCAGAAGGATCTTCGTTGAATTATTGGCTACGAACAGTCAACACGACACCATTTTCCATAGTGGGAAAATGGATGCAGATTTCAACCTCATCAACGAAAGTGCGGACTACGAACCTCATTACAACCTGATCGATCAACAGGAACAGGTTCAGATATACGAAATGGTGATGGGAGATGTAAATGGCGACCTGACAACCGTCCTCGAAAGAGCATACATACACCTAAAGGACAATAGGTTACCACCTAAAGGATTTACAAAAACACACATCAGCTACGACACCACCAAAATAGTGGGACAAGCTTTGCTCGACCCCGATTTTAACACAATCTCCGGATTGGAAGGGAGCGGCTCCGACATTATCCATTATCGTATTCCTCTAGACGATATTACAGATCAATTGCTAATTGAAGCTCGAATATACTACCAAACGGTGAGCAACAAATGGCTGCAAGAAATGTTTACCCATTCTTCAGACGAAATTGATTGGTTTAAAAGCATGTATACCAACACCGACAAAAGCCCGGTGTTGATGACCAGCAAATCAATATCCAGCATTTATACTTCAGTATGGGAAATGGATGGTCCTGGCATCAACCTGTTTCCAAATCCAACTAACGGCAGCTTCTCCATTGCCACCACAGCAAAAGTAAGTGCTATTCGGATTTTCACTTTGTCAGGAAAGGAAATTTACCTTCAGGATAACCTTTCCGGAGAAAATTTAAATTACCAAATAAACCTTGAAAATAAAAAAGGGGTATTTATTGTTTCTGTTAAAACAGACCATAAGATATCTTACAGAAAACTGATTATCAACTAATTTACAGACCAGTCAATTCAGAACTACTCGCTCTGAACCAGATAAACTCCATCTTCTTCTAACCGGATCAGATGTTGTTTGTACAAAGCTCCGATTGCTTTTTTAAACGTCTTTTTACTCATTTCAAGTTTGGCCAAAATGATGACGGGCTCACTTTTATCGGTGAGTCCAAGGAAGTTATTGTTGGCTTTTAAAACATCCAGAATTTTTTGAGCGGCAGGTTCCACATGTTCGTATCCTGGTTTTTGAAGCATCACGTCCACCTTATTATCAGGCCGAACTTGTTTTACATAACCGGTTACATGCTCCCCTGGAATTACGGCCTGAAACAGCTCGTTATCATACAATAGTCCTTGATACTTGTTGTCGATAATCACCTGCATCCCGATTTCGGTAGCTTCACAAATAAGCAAATCCACCTCCTGACCGGGTTCGAGTTCCACATCATCTCTTTCGAGATAATGTTCAATTCGGGTAGTGGCCACAAGCCGTTCCGTTTTATCATCTAACCGCAGGAATACCACACATTTCTTTCCCGGAAACAACCTGAACTTTTGCTCTGAAAAAGGCACTAACAAATCCTTTTCCAATCCCCAATCCAAAAAAGCCCCGATCTTATTCACTTCCATCACCTCTAACACACCAAATTCACCCAATTCAATGTAGGGTATCTCAGTGGTGGCCACCATTCTATCTTCCGAATCTTTGTATAAAAAAACCTCTATTTCGCTTCCATCAGCAAATCCTTCAGGGATATATTTATTGGGCAAAAGCACTTCATTTTGCGCTTCATCAATCAGGTAAAAACCA
>JBFHGX010000181.1:0-7287 GCA_041582875.1 Bacteroidales bacterium
GAAGAGGATGGAATCCGACCCGACATGGTCATCAGCACCGAACCCACCAACCTGAATATTTATCGCGGTCATCGCGGACGCATGGAAATGCATGTCAGTTTCTATGGGGTTTCATCGCATGGCTCAGCTCCCGAACGGGGCAAAAACGCCATTTACATGGCCAGTAAAGTGGCCCTGGAAATTGAAAAACTCAACGAACGTTTGGCCGGTGATCCATTTCTGGGAAAGGGCAGTGTAACCATTTCAGAGTTTGTTTCAGGAAGTCCGTCGTTGTGCGCTGTGGCCGATTTTGCCCGCATCCACCTCGACCGTCGGCTAACCTGGGGCGAAACCAAAGAATCTGCTGTCAAGGAAATTGAAACCCTTATTGAGGGAATGAACGCCAAAGTGGAAGTACTCGATTACCTCGAAACGGCATACACCGGACTGCAATATGGCATGGAAAAATACTATCCCACCTGGAAAATTCCCGAAGACCATCCCATCGTCGTTACTGGGGTTCAGGCTTACGAAAAACTCTACCACAAAAAACCGTTAGTAGATAAATGGACGTTCTCGACCAACGGCGTCACCATCAACGGGGTGTATGGCATTCCTACCATCGGTTTTGGACCGGGGAATGAAGTGCTGGCCCACGCTCCCAACGAAAAAGTGGCCATCAGCGATCTGGTAACGGCTTCCGCCTTTTATGCCGCTTTTGCGCATCAATTTTCAATAAACGAATAACAATTTACCATGGATATAAAAAACACCATCAATCAACTCAGTAAGCTTGACACCCATCTTTTTGGCAAAGATTTCCTTCTCACTTGGGAAAAATCTGAGGACGAATTAAGAGCTGTTCTGCAAATTGCCAACATCTTAAAAATGATGCGGGAAGAAAATATTTCACCCCGCGTTTATCAATCAGGATTGGCTGTAAGCATCTTCCGCGACAACAGCACACGTACCCGTTTTTCCTATGCTTCGGCAGCCAACCTGTTGGGTCTGGCTGTTCAGGATATGGATGAAACCAAATCTCAAATCGCTCATGGCGAAACGGTGCGCGAAACCGCCAACATGATCTCTTTTTTATCTGATTTTATCGGCATCCGCGACGACATGTACCTGGGAGAAGGCAACAAATACATGCGCGAGGTAGGCGATGCCCTTGATGATGGATTTGCCCAAGGCGTGTTACCCACACGTCCCGGAATCATCAACCTGCAATGCGATCAGGATCATCCAACCCAGTCGATGGCCGATCTATTGCATCTGCAACAGCACTTTGGTTCGTTGGAAAACCTACGGGGTAAAAAACTGGTGATGAGTTGGGCCTATTCGCCCAGCTATGGCAAACCCCTTTCGGTTCCTCAGGGAATTATCGCCCTGATGACCCGATTTGGCATGGATGTAGAGCTGGCGCACCCCGAAGGCTATGAATTGATTCCGGAAATTGTGGACATTGCCAAACAAAACGCCCAAAAAAGCGGAGGACAGTTCTCTATAAACAACAACATGAAAGACGCTATGAGGGACGCCGACATTGTCTATCCAAAAAGTTGGGCTCCTTTTCACATCATGCAACAGCGCACCGAATTACTTAAAAGTGCAGACAAACAAGGACTGGCTGATCTGGAAAAAACCTGTCTGGCCAACAATGCCAAACATTTGGATTGGGAATACAATGCCGACAAGATGCAAGTGACCAAAAACCAGGATGCCTTGTACATGCATTGCTTGCCTGCCGACATCAGCGGAATTTCATGCAAAGCTGGGGAAGTTTCTGGTGAAGTTTTCGAAAAATACCGCATTCCCACTTACGTGGAAGCAGGCTTTAAACCCTATATCATTGCCGCCATGATGTTCGCCAATAAATTTGAGAATCCGGCACAAACATTAAATCAAATCCTAACCAGGGGAAGACAACGGTTTGGGGTATCGGATTGCGTTCGACCCGTTTAACTGGCGCTCGTTTGCAACGAGTTTAAACCTGACAGGTTTTTGAAACCTGTCAGGTTTATACCATTTATCAATTGAATTTAGCTTCTACGCTATTAAGGTATAATGCCGATATAGAATTGAAGAGGTTTTAGGAGCGAAGCAAACGTAAAGCTCATTTCAATTCATACTCGGTATTAGCAACCCAAGCACCGAAACAAAACTAACTGGCGCTCGTTTTCAACGAATGTCTCCCCCAAAATACATTTCGTATCTCCAAGTACCGAAACAACACCTCCAAGTAGTGAAACAATCCCTAAAAGCATCGTGTCAACACCTCCAAGCAGCGAAACAAGAGCAAAAAATTGCAATCCGTAGCTCCAAGCAACACTAACAAACCTGACACGCTTAACTCCAGGCACTAAATCAACCAATAACAAAGCAACTCCTGACCATCTAGGGGTTACGTTGATCCTCATACGGACACCCCTTAACCCCAAAGGGTTAAATCTGAGTTTTCCAGGATCAACCTCAATCCCCAAACGATCAACGTAAAGCCAAAGAGGGTCATCGTCAATCCCTAAAGGGTCATCGCCGAGCCTTAAAGGATCATCCATCAACCCCCAAAGGGTCAAAGCCGAGCCTCAAAGGGTCATCGTTGAACCTTAAAGGATCATCCATCAACCCCAAAAAGGTCAAAGCCGAGCCTAAGAGGGTCATCGTTGCGCCCCAAAGGGATATTGTTGAGCCATAAAGAGTCAACAAAGGAACAAAGAAAGGGTTGCCACGAACCAAAAAGGATTTTACTTTTGATGAAAGGGATAATATTCACTCTGACATACAACTACCTCCTCCATATACAATTAATTGTATCCTATCAACATCAAAATGACAAACCACCAGTAGCAACCCTGAATTCCAGACTTTAGGCACGCTTAACTCCAGGCACTTTTAACTCTCCCCCCTGTTCTGGCGCTCGTTTGTAACGAGTGTCCCTTCACACCACTACCCAACTCACAATCAACCACATACCTCCACTCCCAAAAATAATCGAAAAATAATTCAAAAAAATGGTAGAATTTTTGGCCAAAACAGTACACTATTAATGAAGACCCTTACTTTTTTAACCTGCTAATCGAAAATGCATGCAGATAAAATGGAATGACCACTTACGTGTTTGGCTGAAAAAACACCTTAACTTTTATGGCAAATCCGGCCATAAAAAGGCGTATTACTATCAGTCAATACATATTCCTCTGATTCCTGCTTGGGGAATAAAGCGTATATGCCTAAATTTCAACTTTTTACCCCCCCATTTCATTTTCAGGAATACAGCGACAATAAGCACATTTTTACCATAGGGAAAAACAAGTTTATCATACGGTGGGGGTGTTGAACAAAAACAAACCTGACAGGTTTTGAAAACCTGTCAGGTTTAAAACAACACCCCTTTGCCTACCAAACCAAGTATCAAAATAGTACCAATCAAGTAACAATTCAAAGATCAATATTTATGAAAGAAAAAATTAAACAACTCATACGGTATGTTGGCATACTCTGCCTACCCTTACTCATACTACCTAAAATGGCAATTTCCCAAGAAATACAACCCGGTATCCTGTATTTTCATGTGCTGTCTGATGAAGCAAAACCTGCATCAAAAGGAAGTTTGTTTCCAACAAACAAAACCATGGCGAATTTCTTTGAAGAATATCAGGTAACTTCATTCGAACAGGCTGCTCCCTTTGCACGAACAAAGGAATTGCATGATGTTTATTATATCAATTGCTTGGGTAATGTTGAACAGTTAAAAACCAATTTGCAGGAAAATTGTTCTGATTTGGTTAACAGTTTTATGTTTTTATACGAACCTGTTTTGACCTATGAGCCATCAGATGAAATGTGGCGAAATAACAGCATTGGTAATAGCCTTTGGTATTTGTACAAAATTCAAGCTGATAGTGCCTGGGAGATTACCAGAAGTTCCGACAGTATAGATGTTGCATTTTATGATCTTTTACCGGATCCAACCCATCCTGATATAGTTACAAAATTGAACTTACCCTATAATCCATTAACCGGTGGACAATATTATCCCAATACCGGAACACATGGACAAACAGTTGCAGGTTTTATTGCAGCAGAAACTGCAGAAACAGGTGAAACCGCCCTTGGCCCAATGCCCTCCATCGGTTTTAACAGTATGTTATATGCTTATTCCAACGCGCCCAATACCTATACTGGAAATAAAAGTTCAGTTTATCAAATGCTGCATGCCTCCACAGTTATGAAAGCCGAGGTTATATCCATTAGCCTTTTTAGGTCGCAAACCATAACCAATAATGAAATATATCTAGCTTTGAAAGAAATACTTGATAATGGTACTGTAATTGTCGCAGCAGCTGGTAACAAAGATACTGATGGTCCCCAACCCGTATTTAACGGACTCACTTTTGACGAAATTATTGTGGTGAGTGGAACAGACTCCACCGATCATTTTGTTCTTTACGATAGTTTGGGAAATTGGTTGCAAAATGATGCTCATTATCCTTCAGTAGATTTATGTGCTCCGGGCTACAATATGATGGGTTTAAAAGGTACATTAAAAGATACGGTAGTTGCCGGAGATACAGTTCAAGTGCCAAATAGCTGGCCGTATTATGGTAACGAAAGCGGAACCTCCTTTGCAACCCCAATCACCGCCGGTGTAGCCGCCCTGATCAAATCCATCAATCCTTGCCTTACGCCCAGAGATGTGGAATACATACTGAAATCTACCACCGACTCCATTGTTGATGCCAATGTTTATCCCGGTGAAGTGGGTACCGGAAGACTTAACGCCTATAAGGCAGTAAAACTAGCCAAAGAAAGCTATGAGTTTAAGAATTATACCATTCACAACGGGGAAGATATTACCTGGAATACGCCACACTTTATTGACACCTTGCTGGTTGAACCGGGCGGAAAACTCACCATTACCGAGGATTGCTTCTTTAACGAAGGAGGTGTGGCCATTGTAGATACCACGGCTTTTTTGTACGTAAACTATGCCCGACTCACCACCACTTGCCGCAACATGTGGTACGGGATTGAAGTGTGGGGAAATGCTGAGGCAAGTCAGTTCGACTACAACGACTATTGCCCTCAAGGCAGGTTAATACTCGATGGTGCCATCATTGAAAATGCAGAGGAAGCTGTTCGACTCTGGAAACCCGAACATTTTGGTACATCAGGGGGTTATGTTATTGCCACCAACAGTACTTTCCGCAACAACAAAAGAGCAGTGGAGGGCATTAGTTACCACAACTACGACCCCCAAACACAAACCCCCTACCGCAATTTTACCCGTTTCGAAAATTGTACTTTCTCCGTTGATGAGGAATACCATAATTATGTTCCTTTCCTGGGTTTCGTTACCTTGTTCGACATGGAAGGGGTTAAATTCAATGGTTGTGATTTCTATAACAACAGCAGGTATATCCAACCTAATGGCATCATTTTAGATGATTCCCTCACCGGGTTTGGAATTTACAGCATCGATGCGGGCTATTCCGTGAATTCACGCTGCAACTCTGAGTACTTGCCGTGTCCGCCCCAAAGTGTCGACTCCAGTCGGTTTATTCACCTCAAATTTGGTATTCATGCCAAAAACAGCCGAAGCAACAATACCATCGATGTAGAAAACAGCCAGTTTTACGAAAACATCACCGGGGTTTACACCAGTGCTTTGATACAGCCTACCATTGTACACAACTCATTTTATGTAAATGCAGTGGACACCTCCAAGCACCTTACCTATGGTGGCTTGTACCTCGACAACCATACCACCGGTTTTGTGGTACAGGAAAATGAGTTTTCGAGTGCACAAGGTTTTGCAGGTCCTTTTCCGTTTGTAACAGAGAGTATCGGTATCTGTGTAAACAACTCAGGAGACGAGAACAACCTATTGTACAACAATCGGTTTGAACATCTCCTGGTGGGTATTCTGGCACAAAACCACAACCGGGCAAAGGACGGAACACAAGGCTTAAAAATTGGCTGTAATGAGTTTTATACCAACCAATACGATGTGGCCATTACCGCTTTGGTACCTGATTCTACTATTTCGGGGATTCGCTTTAGACAAGGATCAGATGGCCCCGAAATTACCGACCCCGCCGGAAACATCTTCAGCCCCAACCTGGAACAGGTGGCCGATGCCTGGGACATTTATGACGAAACCAACCGCATTCAATACTGGTACCATGCCCAACAAAATGGCTACGACCTGCTGCCCGATTCGGTGTCCAATGGGCCCTGGCTGCCTGCTATTGTGGATGTTAGACCGAATACACGTACTGATCCATTTACTAAAAACGGGGCTTGCCCTTCTCTAATAGAAGGATCGGGGGGTGGAATGGAATCCTTAAAAACCACCATCGCAGAGATGGAATACAAAACCGATTCGGTAGCCGGCTTGTTGGCATTGCTTACCGATGGAGGCGAAACAGAACCTACAGTGATGAATGTAGCATCAGCTACCGGCAATCAGACCATGGACATCAGAGACGAACTGCTGGAGAAATCGCCCTACCTGAGCGATACAGTGCTGATAACAACCGTACTGCAGGAAGAGGCCTTACCTGCTGCCATCGTTACCGAAGTGTTGCTCGAAAACCCACAATCGGCAAAATCTGATGAGGTATTGGATGAGCTTTACGCTAGGGAAGATATCACCGATAACCAAATCGATCAAATTGAAGCCAATGCCCTTTTGGTAGGTGCCATGGAGTCGCTTAAAATTAGCAAAGACCACTATGCCCAATTGCGCGATAATGCGTTTAACCAATTGATGGCTGCACACAAAAGCACCGAAGGCTTTGGCAATTTGGATAGTTTGGAAGACGTGTTGCATCATTTTGATTTTCCGACAGCCAAATACCAATTGGCCCTGTTATACCTAAACCATGGTGAACTTCAAAACGCACAGGACACCCTGGCTGACATCCCTACCCGATACAATTTAACTGCCGATGAACAACTGGCACATAGTGGTTGGGAAGATTACATGAACATCATGGTGCAATTGGAACAAAACGGACACAACATTTTCGGGCTTAGTGCGGCACAAAAGGCACAGCTTTATCAGGTATATCAGGCCAAAACAGGCCAGGTAAGTGCCCTGGCCATGAACCTGTTGCAGGTTACCGACACCCTCTCGTATCAGCATTCCTATGTATTGCCTACCGAAGGATTAAAGAACAATGTCATTGCTCGCCAGCGCAATCATCCCAATCCTGCCTCCACTTCATTAAAGGTGTATCCCAATCCGGCAGGCGACTACCTTGTAGTGGAATACCCCGTACAGGAAGAAACCTTACCTGTAAC
>JBFHGX010000182.1:0-7271 GCA_041582875.1 Bacteroidales bacterium
ATATTTCAGGGCATTCTTCACCATTTTATTTCTGAGGGCCTGCTCAGGATCAATACCAGTAACATCGCAGAAGCGCAATAAGTAGGCAAAAATATCACCCACTTCTTCTTCCACATGTTCCCTGCCTTTTGGATCATCCAGGATGGCTTTGCTCTCCTCAAAATCGAGCCACTGAAAGATCTCAACCAACTCAGAAGCTTCCACACTTAAGGCCATCGCCAGATTTTTCGATGAATGGTATTTGTGCCAGTTGCGTTCGGCCATAAATTCTCGGAGTTCGGTTTGCAAGGTATTGATATCCATGTGAATAATAATTATATTGGTGTGTTGATTATTTAGGGTAAAAATAATCCAATTTTCAGATCCACAGGGTGTCTTCCTTGGGTTTTAAAATTCATGGGTAAAACGACCATTTCCGTTGAACAAAACCACCCATCCATTGAAAGTTTTTGCACCAACCTCATGCACTACCTAGTTTTGTTTAAAAATTAATCATTAATAAACGAAAAATGATGTCAACTAAACGATTCAAAATAGGGGTAATGTTTTTAGCCCTAGGACTGTTACCTACAGCTGGTTTTTCACAAAACTACAAAGTGGTGGATACAGATCAAACCACTTTTTACAACAACCTTATCATTATACCTGAGACTCTTCCCGGGGAAATTTTTTACGGCCAGGATGCCAATTACCAAGGCAATTCACCCTCCTACACCGACAATGGTGATGGTACAGTTACCGACAATGTTACAGGTTTAATGTGGCAAAAAACGCCTGACATGAATGGGGATGGAGAAATCAACGTAGCTGATAAGTTATCTTATTTTGATGCTTTAGCCGGAGCATCCAGTTTCAATCTGGCCGGTTACACCGATTGGCGTTTGCCCTCAATCAAAGAGATGTATTCACTGATTATCTTCAGTGGAATAGACCCCAGCGGTTACGAAGGAACTTCCACCGATGATTTGGTTCCCTTTATAGATACTGACTATTTTGGCTTTGGCTATGGTGATCTCGATGCAGGTGAGCGAATCATTGATGCTCAATTGGCTTCCAACACCCTTTATGTGGGAACAACCATGGGCGGCGACGAAACCATGTTTGGAGTCAACTTTGCAGATGGCCGCATTAAAGGTTATGGCACTGGCCCCATGCCCGGACAAACTGTTGACAAACAATTTTATGTGATGTATGTCCGTGGAGGGGATGATTACGGCGTCAATAATTTTGAAGACAATGGCAATGGAACCGTTACCGACCAAGCCACAGAATTGATGTGGATGCAGGACGATAACGGAGAAGGACTTAATTGGCAGGAAGCATTGGCCTATGCCGAATCATTTGTGTATGGAGGATACTCCGACTGGAGATTACCCAACGTCAAAGAATTGCAAAGTATATTAGATTACGGTCGGTCACCTTCTACCACCAATTCAGCAGCCATCGATCCGGTATTTAATTGCACACAAATTACCGATGAAGGTGGTAGTCCTGATTATCCATTTTACTGGTCAGGAACCACACATGCCAGTTGGCAGGTAGATGCTCCCGGCGGATGGGGTGCTTATGTATGTTTTGGCGAAGGCCATGGCTGGATGGAAGAGCCTCCTATGTCAGGAAACTATGTTTTCATGGACGTCCATGGAGCCGGCGCACAGCGCAGCGACCCAAAAGCCGGGAATCCTGATGACTATCCTCATGGCAATGGCCCTCAAGGGGATGTGGTTAGAATATACAACTATGTTCGCTTGGTAAGAGATGCTAAAATCACCAGCATCGAGGATACACAGTCAAGTAGCCAGGAATTACAAATTTATCCCAATCCTGCTCAGGATTTGCTTAACTTCGCTCTTAACGAAAATTCAACCAATGCATCTGTCATTGTAAGTAACCTTTCCGGCCAAGTTGTTTATTCAGGTACTGTTTCTAATCATCAATTGGATATTTCTCAATTAAAATCAGGTATCTACGCAATTTCAGTAACTACTTTAAATTCGCGATACACCAATAAATTCATCAAAAACTAATGTCATGAAAAAAGTAAAAAACAACACAATCTTTTCCTTCCTAATTGCCGCAATTTTGATACTGTCTTCAACGATGGTTCAGGCACAACAGGGAGAACGACCTTCACGCGGACAAGGACCTGATCAGCAAATGCCTCCGGTCCCCGACTCTACTCAAATCGCAAAAATGGTCACCGACATTAGTACAGAACTGTCTTTAACTGAAGATCAGCTCCCTGTTGTTTCATCGGCTTTCTTCAACCATTTTGATGAAGTGAAAGCACTGACCGAAAAGGGGAAAAGACCCGATCGCGAAACAATGGAAGAGGTTAAAAAGAGTTTTGAAACCGAAGTGGAAGCCGTATTGACAAAAGATCAAAAAAAACTATTTAAGGCTTACATGAAAAAAATGCAACCTAAACAGGGTCCACCACAACGGTAATTAGTGTTTGTCTATAAAGTCCAACTGCTGCGTTGTTGCTCAAAATTTAAATCCTCAAATACCTTAGTATTCTGCGGTTTAAATTTATCACACGCCTTGCATTTGAACTTTCTAGCTAAAACACTCGACTTTCTGGAAGACTCTAATTAGTCTTTGCAAGAAAACACCAAATACTTCGTTATGCTCGATTTGACATTTTTTACAAGAGACAAAAGAGTTTTAGGACTTTTCTTGCAGGCTCTAATTAAATTACCCAGAGCAGTGTTTTATTCAGCAAAATTAAAACACTGACCACTAAATTTTTACATACAATAAACCAACAAAAACCATGTCTATTTCAAGTATTACCGGATGTATTGGTTGCGGAACTTGCGTAGAAACTTGTCCTACAGATGTTATTCGGCTTGATAAAAAAACAGGAAAGGCCATCATCCGTTATCCGGCTGATTGTCAAATTTGTCACCTGTGCCGGATGTATTGCCCGGTAGATGCCATTACCATATCACCAGAAAAATCCATTCCAGTTATTGTATCATGGGGATAAAAAAAACATACCACAGCAACATAGGATTAATCATCATGGGTTTAATACTCATAGGATTACCTGTCATTTTCTATACCTTGGGCAATTTCCCCCAACGTTCCTTCCTTAAAGAAAGCATCTCGTTAATAACGATTCTCGCCTTTAGCCTGGCCCTCGGACTTTTGTTTTTAAACCAAAAAGGCAGATTTCTCCTTCAGGTAAAAACAGGGACAATGATAAACATCCATAGAATAGTGGGGTATACAATCGTCTTACTATTCATGATCCACCCGTTTTTGATCGTGGTTCCCCGCTTTTTCGAATCAGGAGTCGATCCTCTGGATGCCCTGTCAACGCTCCTCACTACTTTTAATCAGACAGGTGTGATTTTGGGGATGATTTCATGGGTACTGTTGATGATTATCGGGCTAACCTCTTATTTTCGTTACCAACTCCCTTTTAGTTATAACACCTGGAGGGTGCTGCATGGAAGCATATCGCTATGCTTCATACTCACAGCCACCAGTCACGCAGTGTTGCAGGGCAGACACGCTAGCACAGCCCTGTCCTTTTTCCTGATATTTATCGGTTTAGGTGGCGTTGGCTTGATATTAAATAGTTATATATTCGATTCGAAACACGATAAAACCCTTTCCAATGAAGACTTCTGAAGAGCAAGATAAAATGTCACGTCGCAAGTTCATGGCTTGGATGGGCGGTGCTGCCGGGGTTGCCACATTGGCTTCCATGGGCATCCCAACCCATTGGGAAGAAAATGAAGTTAAAATCGACGTCAACACCATTCCGCTCCAACAAAAAGAAACCGATGTATTGGTCATTGGCGGTGGTATGGCCGGACTATTTGCAGCTGTAAAAGCCCACGATGCCGGCGCCCGCGTCATGATGGTTTCCAAGGGGCGATTGGGTTCTTCGGGGCAAACACCCTTTGCCAAGGGCATGTTTGTTTACGATCCTGACAAAGAAAAATTAAGCTTGGATGATTTTGTGGCAGCAGTTTCTCGGTCAGCCATGAATTCAAACAACGCTACATATACCCGCCAAATGGCGGAGCATTCGCTGGAGCGCATCAACGAACTCAAGGAGTGGGGATTTTTCGAATCGCCCATTTACAACAAAGCCTTTAGCAAGCCCATTACCGACAGAAATATTCCTGTCATCGAACGGGTAGTTATTACCCACCTCATCAAAGAAAACGGACGCATTGCAGGAGCAGCAGGGTTTGGTCTGGACAAAGAGAACATTCAGGTGTTTAAGGCCAAAAGTGTGATCCTTTGTACCGGAGCCGGAGGATTTAAACCCAACGGTTTCCCCATTTGCGATCTAACCCATGACGGAACCGCCATGGCCTATCGGATAGGTGCCAAAGTAACCGGAAAAGAATGGAATGATGGCCATTCCGGGATGGCTACCAATGCAGCCGATTGCTATGATGGCTGGCATGGAATGTTCGACAGAAAACCTGGGTTAACTTCAGTAGAAATACACCACGATTTGGGTGTAGACATGAACTATATTGCTTATATGAAAGGTGGGCCTTTAGAAATGGGTCCACCTCAAAAAGGCAATGGGGAACAGATAATAGGGGGGCCTTTTATTCCGGAAGAATTCAAAAGAAACGGTCATTCGGAAAGACCAAAGGACGAAAAGGGTGAGAGACCCGGCGGCAGACCTGATAGAAAACCACCCAGAGAAGGAGGTGCCCCTCCAGGTATGGCCGGAGAAATTACCGGCGGATCTTCTGCTGGTATGGCCATCCATAAATCAGAAGGATTGGTTCCCATCAACGACCAATGTGAATCGACCATCCCGGGACTATATGCCGCCGGAGATGCGTTGGGATCGTATATGGCAGGAGCCATTTACACACAGGTTGGCTCTTCGTTAACCGGATCGGCAGTACAAGGAGCCATTGCGGCTGAAGCCGCAGCCAACTACTGTCAGCAAGCTGAAGCAGTTAACATCCCACAGTCAAAACTGGATGAAATACAGAGTGAGATATTGGCTCCACTTAAAAGAACCTCGGGTTATGGGCCGGCTTGGGTCACCCAAACCCTTCAAGGAATTATGATTCCTAATTTCGTGCTTTACATCAAAAAAGAGAGCATGTTAAAGGCTGCACTGGCCTACATCGAAGAACTCCGCGATCATCACCTGCCCATGCTCAAAGCAGCCGACATGCATGAGTTGCGATTGGCCCACGAAACCGCCAATATGATCCTTACTGCCGAAATGAAACTTAAAGCCTCCCTCCTACGCAAGGAAAGCCGACTGAGTCACTTTCGATTGGATTATCCAGAAATGGACAATGAAAACTGGCAGGCATGGATCAATATTTTCCAAGATACAGATGGAGAAATGCAGTTTGAAAAGCAGGATTTTGGGAGTTGGCCAGTATAATAACTCATGTTAAGGAGTGGATTTATGTGTTTGTTGTTTTAAAACGACAAACACATATCTACCTTCTTAGTAAAAAGACTTCGAGGCGGATGCATATAGTATGACGACAAATCCCAAAACGCAACCCTGTCATATATCATCAGCCTCAGGCTGATTAGATATCCCCTGAAAATCAGCGTGGCGACTTTTCCTCTGGGGATTTCTCCTCCTTCGTCGTTCGAAATGACAACAAGATGCTTTGGGGATTTCTCGTCACTTCCTATGGTCGTTTCCCTACCAATGAGAATATTTTGTAATAATATGAATATCAGTCATATGTTGAATTTAGAATATCGAACACCGAACACCGATTTCAGAAGTAAGGAAGAAGGGCGAATCAACGTACCAATCCAACTTCATCATTCATTATTCGTTAATCGACATTCGATATTCAGTCTAATTGTCATCATACTATGTGCGTCCGCCTTTGGCGGAGTGTTGGGTCTCGAAGTGACAAAATAGACGTAAGGCCAAGACCTGTCAGGTTGAAAAAAAACCTGGCAGGTCGAAAAAGAATTGGTTTGCTTTTTAGAAGATTTCCTATAGCTCCGATTTCCACCCGACGGGTTTTGATCAACCCGGCGGGAATATTTATTGAAAACTTCACCCTATTGGTAGAGCTTATGTACTGATTCATTGAATGCTTTTGGAGTCGCAACTCCCACACCCTATTTTTGCTCATAAATAATCAATAAACGCTAAAAGCAACATCATCAATCATAATGATGACAAAAAAAACACTAACACTTAATATGATGAAAAAAAACTGGTTTATTTTAGGAATCCTAGCACTGGCTCTATTTACAGCATGCAAAAAGGATGAGGAAACCTCGGATGATGGTAACGACACGGCCACTACAGAGGTAAACAATTATTTACTGATTGCCACAGGACAAGTGCTTACCTATGATGCTGATGGAAACGAAGTTTCAGGTTTATCATCAGGTGATGACTTTTACGGTCAGGATGCTAACTATCTGGAAGGCGAAACCATGTCGTACCAAGATAATGGTGATGGAACTATTACAGATTTAAACACCGGTTTGATGTGGCAACAGACCCCATCATCAAGTGATTACATGTGGCAGGAAGCCGTTGACTATTGCGAAAGTTTAGAATTGGCAGACTATAATGACTGGCGGATGCCAAGTTGTAAGGAACTCTATTCTATCAGCGATTTTAGCTCCGGTTGGCCATATTTAAACACCAACTACTTTGACCTGGCAAGCAATGAAATCAGCAAAGATGAACAGTTCTGGTCGAGCAATTACTATGTAGGCGTAACCGTTGAGGGAGGATCAAAATCAGCCATGGGAGTAAACCATGTTACAGGTCACATCAAAGCCTATGCGGCAGAATCATCCGGTCCCATTGGAGGCAAATACGTTAGAGCGGTTCGTGGCGGTGATTATGGCGTTAATGAATACACCGACAATGGTGATGGTACCATTACGGATAACTCAACTGGGTTAATGTGGATGCAGGATGACAATGGAGAAGGAATCGACTGGGAAGCTGCCCTGTCATACGCTGAAAACAGTACCTACGCCGGACATTCAGATTGGAGACTGCCCAACGTAAAAGAATTGCAAAGCATTGTGGATTACGGTTATTCACCCAGTGCCACCGATGCTACCAAAGTTGGCCCCGCTATTGATCCTTTATTTAGCTGTACACCCATCGTCAACGAGGCCGGAAATGATGACTACGGATATTTCTGGACAAGTACCTCGGCACACTTTACCACAGGCGAACCGTATTACTACGCCTGGTATGTAGCCTTTGGAATGGCTGTAAATGGTGAAGGCATTGACTTTCATGGCGCTGGCGGTGTTCGTTTTGA
>JBFHGX010000183.1:0-7232 GCA_041582875.1 Bacteroidales bacterium
ATTTTAAAAGTGGTACCACCCGGGATCGAACCAGGGACACATGGATTTTCAGTCCATTGCTCTACCTACTGAGCTATGGTACCAGCTCTTTGGGACGGCAAAAGTACATCTTTTTTTTATTTCTCAAAAAAAATCATAAAAAAAATACACATTCGTTATTTCGAACTGTATTTTTGTGGCTTACAATCCCTGTTCAGATGCAATTGATTATCGATTTAGGTAATACCCAAGTTAAACTGGCTTTGTTCGCAAACGATCAACTGGTGCACAATCATGTGACTGAAAAACTTACGCTTCAGGTATTAAAGTTGATTTTTGATGAGCACCCCGATATTACGTCTGCCATTCTATCAAATGTAGCACCCTACCCTTCTGATGTGGACGAATTCCTTCATCTGCATACTCAATATATTAATTTGACCCATCAAACGCCTCTACCATTTACCGTGGATTACTCCACACCTAATACATTAGGCAAAGATCGTATTGCCGCAGTGGCAGGAGCCAGAGCAATATTTCCAGGGCATCCTATTTTAGTAATTGATGCAGGTACATGCATAACCTACGATATTCTCACCCAAAACAATCACTATCTGGGTGGAGGTATAAGTCCGGGAATTCAAATGAGATATAAAGCGTTGCATACTTTTACCGGAGGATTGCCGTTGTTAGAAGGCGCACTCGACGACCAGGATGAACTTATAGGTAATTCAACCGCAGGAAGCATCCACAGTGGAGTAAAAAACGGTGTATTATCTGAAATGGAAGGACTGATAAGCAACTATCAATCGAGGTTTGACGGTCTTAAGGTTGTAATGAGTGGTGGTGATTATAAATATTTTGAAAAATACATAAAAAATGACATCTTTGCAACCCCAAATATTGTAGTACAGGGGTTAAAAAAAATCCTTGATTTTAATGAGAGTAATTAAAATAACCATTTCATTTTTATTGGTGTTTTCCGGCATCGTTTTGTGGGGTCAAACTGGCATCAATTCTCCCTATTCCAGGTTTGGATTAGGTGAGATACACAGCAACAACGTCAATTCGACTGTGTCGGGTATGGGTGGAATTTCCATTGGTTTTTCTGACCCTACCACCATCAACCCTTCTAATCCGGCATCATACATGGCACAGGACTCCTCTGCCTTTATGTTTGAAGCAGGGATTTATGGAAATTCAACTACCTACAAAACAACAACCATCAGCGAAAGTGGTTCTGATTTTACTTTGAACTACATTATGATGGGATTTCCCATTACTTCCTGGTACCGGATGGCCTTAGGCATTACTCCATACAGCAAAGTGGGATATAACGTTGAAACGACCATAGCCATCGAAAATTACAGTGATGTTATTCACAGCTTTACCGGCGACGGAGGTCTCAATCAAATATTTTGGGGGCATGGGTTTAAATTAATGGATAACCTGCGTATTGGAGTGAATGCCACCTATCTATTTGGCCAATCCACCCGCACCAGCATGATCTACTTTCCTGATTCAGCCTATGTTTTTGGCACAAAAGTAGACAGCAAAATAAGGGTGAGCGATTTTGTTTTTGATTATGGTATTCAATACGACTTAAAATTAGATAATGACCGCAAAGCAACTTTTGGTCTGACATACGCCAACACATTTAACGTTAGCGCTAAACGCGAATACTTGTCGACTACCCTACTTGGTGGTTACGACGACATTGTGGAATACGTCATCGACACTGTAAAGTATGATGCCGATGGAAAAGGAAAGTTAGTGTTGCCACAAAAAATTGGGGTAGGTTTTACCTTCCAGAAAACAGGAAGGTGGTTGATTGGT
Organism: Bacteroidales bacterium; assembly: GCA_041582875.1. Lineage (GTDB taxonomy): Bacteria > Bacteroidota > Bacteroidia > Bacteroidales > F082 > UBA6244. The sequence continues at coordinate 1,816 of JBFHGX010000183.1, forward strand.
GCAGACTTTGAGTGGCAAAATTGGGAAAAATACAAAGCTTTTGGTGCTTCTGACAGCCTAACTAACTCATGGAGAGTATCAGTTGGAGGTCAATTTCAACCCAAGCACACTTCCATATCAAGTCTCTTCAAACGAATGACATACAGGGTTGGAGGCCGATACAACAGTTCCTATTTAAATTTATATAACACACAGATAAACGAATTTGGCATAAGTTTTGGTGTTGGTTTTCCGATGAAGAAATCGAAAACCGGACTTGATTTAAGTGTAGAAATAGGTCGTAGAGGAACTACTAAGAATCAGCTCATTCAGGAAAACTTCGTTAATTTTACACTGGGTGTTTCCATACAAGAAATATGGTTTTATAAAAAACAATATCAATAAATCGTTAACAAATCACTAATTACAATGAAGCTAAAGGCATTGACACTACTCATCAGCATCGGGCTTACCTTGGCAAGTTTAGCCAGTAATCCTGTAATTGATAACGGACCACAAGACGATGGCTCTAAGTACGGCAAAGACAGCGCCAATTGTGTGATGAAACTTTCACTTTACCGTGAGTTTTACAAACAATGGAAAGGTAGCGGTTACAAAAACACAACCATCAATGATGCGCTTAAATCATGGAGATGGGTATACGACAATTGCCCCCGTTCTACTGAAAACGTATACGTGGACGGTGCTAAGATGTTTGATTTTAAGATAGCCAAAGCTAAAAACCCTGAAGTTAAAACCGGGCTGTTGGACACCCTTATGATGATTTACGACCGAAGAATTGAGTTTTTTCCAACACATTACAGATCTGGTAATCAGCAAAAAGGAGAAATTTTAGGACGTAAAGGTGTTGACTTGTATCAGGTAGATCCTGAGCAATATAAAAAGGTTTATGAAATTTTAGGTGAATCCATTGATATTGAAAAACAAGAAACCGAAGGCCCAATTTTCATCTACTATTTCCGCTCGATTACCCGCATGGCAAAAAATGGTGAAATCGATACTGCCGCTGTGGTAGATGCTTATGATATGATCAGCGATTATGTTGATTACAACATTGATAAATACACCAAAGCTGAAAATGCAAAAAAAATTGAACAGTACGAAAACATTAAGGGCAATATCGAGAGTACGTTCGAACCCTTTGCCAACTGTACTGATTTGGTTCGCATTTATACCAAAAAATACGATGAAAGTCCCGACGATATTGTTCTCATAAAAAAGATTACCAAGTTACTCGACAAAAAACAATGCATCGATGCTCCCTTGTATTTTGATGCTACTGTAGCTCTCTACAAAGCAGAACCATCGCCTGAGTCAGCATATTTGATTGGAAAAATGCTCCTCATCGAAAAAAAATACAAAGAGGCTATTCCATATTTAGAAGAAGCCATCAAAATGGAAAATGTAACACTTGCATACAAATCCATGATTTTTCTGGCTGAAGACTACATGAGTCTTGAAAGATATTCAGATGCTCGCAATATGGCTCTGAAGGCAGCTGCACTAAATAAAAACGAAGGAGAACCCTATGTTATTATTGGTGATTGCTATGCAGCTAGCGCCAGCACTTGTGGCAACGACGACCTAACTAAAAAGGTGGCCTACTGGGCAGCTGTTGACAAATACGATAAAGCCAAACGTGTTGATCCGGAATTGACCGACAAAATGAATACACGTATTTCCAGCTACCAAAAATATTTTCCACCAACAGAATTGCTTTTCTTCCACAACATGAACGAAGGTGATTCATATACCGTAGAATGTTGGATTAATGAAGTGACCACTGTGAGGGCTGCTAAATAAGCGGATTACCTTTCATGTACCAACTAAAAAATATCATCACACTTACCCTTGTCATCTTCATGACAGGGGTATTTTTTTCCTGTGAAAACTCACTGGAAACCATCAAAACCATTACTCAGGAAGATACCCTGGCTGCTTTACAGGCCTTTAATGTGGACTACACCCGTACAGATACCGGACAAATACAAGTACGCCTTCTGAGTCCGTTGATGGAAAAATATGGCGGCAACGATGCTTATACTGTATTTCCTGAGGGATTCGAGGTCATGTTTTACGATTCCACAGGAAATGTTTCTTCCTCTATGAAAGCCAACTATGGCATCATGTACGAAAAAAGCAAAAACATGAGGGCACGCAACGATGTGGTGGTAAAAAACTTTGAAACCAATGAACAACTATTTACCGAAAATTTGTTTTGGGATCGCAAAAAAAAGACGATTCGGTCGGGGACTTTCGTTAAAATTGTCACTCCCGACAAAGTAATCTATGGCGATAGTTTAACGGCCAGCGAATCTTTTAGAAACCATGAAATATTCAACATCAGGGGAGAACTGGAATTCGACGACAACGATAACCCACCCCAACAAGAATGATGAACACCCCAAATAATTGTATACCTTTGCAAATTAGTATTTTGACATGAGTACCGACGGTATTATAATCATTTGTATGTTAATTCTTTCCGGATTTTTTTCGGGAATGGAAATTGCTTTTGTTAGTTCTAACCGTCTTAAACAAGAACTCGATTTAAAACGCAAACTGCTTCCTGCGGCTGTTTTACAGGCATTCTACAACAATCCTTCCAAGTTTATTGGAGCATTATTGCTTGGCAACAATGTGGCTTTGGTGGTCTATGGTATCTCCATTGCCCATCTGCTCGAACCAATATTAATATCCGGATTATCTTCATTTCCAGCTACCTTTCAATCGGAATACCTCATATTGCTACTTCAAACCATCATTTCCACCCTACTAATTTTGATTGTGGCTGAATTTATTCCTAAAGTTCTTTTTCGTATCAACCCAAATGCCATTCTCAAAGTATTTGCCATTCCTGTCTGGATCTTTTACTACCTATTCTACCCTCTTATCATTCTATATATTGGGTTTTCTGAATTGCTTCTCAAAAAGGTTTTCCGGATGAAACTTTCAGATGAGCCCTATACTTTTAGTGCCATCGACCTTGAAGAATACGTAAAAGACTACAATGCTCAGGATGAAGTACAGGACGAAATGAATCAGGAGATTCAAATGATTCAGAATGCCATGGAATTTAAACATGTGAAACTTCGTGAATGTATGGTTCCACGGCCTGAAATTGAGGCACTGGAAATTAATGAAGACATGGAAGTGTTGCGTAATTTCCTTACCCAAACTGGACATTCAAAGATCATGATTTTTGAAAAAACTGTTGATCAGATTGTAGGCTATGTGCATGCTTACGACATGTTTAGTAATCCTGCCACCATTGCACAAATTGTGCGACCGATTGATCTGGTTCCGGAAACCATGTCTGCACGAGACATGCTACAAAGTTTCATCAAAAATCACAAAAGTGTGGCAGTCGTCATGGACGAATTTGGAGGCACTTCAGGAATAGTCACCATGGAGGATGTGATTGAAGAAATTTTTGGCGATATTGAAGATGAGTACGATACAGAGGAAGAAACAGAAATAAAACTTACCGAAAGCAGCTTTATCTTCTCGGCTCGTCTGGAAGTGGATTACCTGAACGAGAAATACAAACTTAGTCTCCCCGTAACGGACGAATATGAAACACTGGCTGGATTCATTATTTACTACCACGAAAATATTCCGGCAGTCAACGAGCGAATTCTGGTGAAGCCTTATATTTTCACCATTTTAAAAGCTTCAGGCAGTCGCCTCGATGAAGTAAAACTCGAAATGGAAGAATAATTCCACCTATTTTTCTGAACCACTCACTTTTTCACCTTCGAGCACAACACGTGTTAACGGCAGACAATTGGGATGATTTTTTTGCAGAAAACCAATTAATTTTTCGCGAACATCTACCCGTAAATCCCATGCTTCAGGAGAATTGCGAGCACTCATCAATGCCCTGATCTCGATAACATTTTCTTTGGCATCAGTAACCTGCATGTTATTTACCTGGCCATCCCAAAGTGGATTAGCCTTGAGCAAACGGGTAAATTCCTCACGCAACGCATCGATTGGGACTTGATATGAAGCATAGATAAAAACAGTTCCCATAATTTCAGCTGTGGTTCGTGTCCAATTTTGAAAGGGCTGATCGATGAAATAGGTGGAAGGAACAACCAACCGGCGTTTATCCCAAATACGAATTACCACGTAGGTGAGCGTAATTTCCTCTATCCAACCCCACTCCTTTTCCACAATTACCACATCATCAATACGGATGGGTTGGGTAATGGCAATTTGAAGTCCGGCCAATATGGTGCCAATTACCTTTTGAGCCGCTAAACCCAAAATGATTGTTGCAATTCCCGCAGAGGCAAATAAACTAAATCCAATTTTCCGTACGCCATCGAAAAGCATCAGGGTAATACTGATGGCGGTGATAATAATGATAAACGTCAGTATACGTTCGAGAATATTGTATTGGGTATGTACTTTACGCGACTGTAAATTATTGGGTTGATTAATGTCGTACTTCTTTAGCATCCTGCGAAAGAACACCCGAACCAGTGCAATAATTAACCAAGTAAATCCCGCAATCAGCGATATTGAGCCGATAATCCCAAGAATTTCTGCAACATCCTCCGGCAAGGAAACAAAATACCTGAGAGTACATTTTGTGGCTATGGCCAACAACAACAAAACAGAGGGTAAAATAAGTCGCTTAAAAGTTTTCATAAAAAAAACAGTTTTATGAAGTAAAAATACTCATTTCCCAACAAATCTTAACAAAGTGTAATAACGGTTAATATTTAAACAGTTAGGTATATTATCTCCTATTTTTGAAAGGCATTTACATCATAAACCTTAAACAATAGACCATGAAAAACTTTACTTACCTTAAATTATCCGCAATCGTATTAATCCTATGGGGATTTAGCACAACAATACAAGCCCAGGTAAACGACACGCTTGTGGTGGAAATATCACCCACAATGGTGGTGAAAATTTCAGCAGACAACCTAAAGGACCTAAAAAAAACAGATGCAGCTCCACAGCTTATTCGCGAGTTTCAAAAAGAATGGAGAACGATCAAATCACAAGTTAAAAGGCAATCTTCGTATGACATCACGTATCTGCAAGATGAGCTAATTGAAATAGACAGCATGAACCAGAAGCAATTGTTCTCAGTAAAAAGAGATGTGCCTTCCGGTTGGCTCAACAAAAACCGATGTACGCTTTTGCCATTAAAAGATGAACAAACACAAGAAACAGAAAACAACCTCTACGTCCTCGTCTATTTTGAGCAATTGGAAGAATTAGAAGATTCATCCATGTTACAAAGTATCAACCATGCACTTGATCAGGTTGCCAAACCCAGTCGGTTTACTAAAAACTGGTACTTCAAGAGCGATGGTGAACAGCTGCAATTGATTAAAGAAGAACAAACTGTTACCCGACATATGGATATGATTTACCTCAATGCCGGAATTGGC
>JBFHGX010000184.1:0-7219 GCA_041582875.1 Bacteroidales bacterium
CCACCTCTTCCCATTCCGAACAGAGAAGTTAAGCCTGCTTGCGCCAATGATACTGCCACTAGGTGGGAAAGTAGGTCGTCGCCAAAGACTCAAAAAGCTCATTCTTTTATTAGAATGAGCTTTTTTTTTGTCGCGTTTTTTTTAAATTGTAGGGCACTGCGATGACCCGATTTTGAAACTCGTCTCAATCGATTACATTGTAGAATAAACCTTAAATTATCAAGGCTCACTATCGATATTTCAGTATGAAATAGAAGACAGTGCGTTATGTTTTGGTTTATTTCACAAATGGATGTATCTATTCCATGAGAATTGCATTTTTCAGCCAGTAACATCTATAAAATATATAGGCTAAATTGGTCATTTCGATCTTTGTATTTGCCCAATTAATATCATTTGTGCGGATAGATGGACCATCCATGCTATTTTCAACAAAACCAATTATCTCCTGCCCTTATTCTTTTTTTTTTAGTTTTTCCTTTTGTTGGCTGTCTGGTTATCTTATAATTGCTTATTGTAGTATAATATTTATTGTATTTTTTATCTTTTTCATATTACATAGCTACTGCTTTTTTTTCTCTGGCATACGCACTTTCTACACAAAGCGGAGGATCTTCATCCTCGTCCATCAGGATAGCTTTAATAATTATTGGAACGTATGGAAGTATCGTTAAAAGCAATTTCTTCCTTAAGTTTTATTTTTGTATCTGATTTTAAATAGTTCCTTTATCAATAATAGTGGGAATTTTTTTCAATGGGCATTTCTTTCTTTCTGACTCTTTGGATTGGGATTTATGTTCCATTCTTTCGGGGATGTTTTGGTTTGCATTATATCCTGGTAATAAATAAGGGTTATACCTGGCTCGTGTTCTTCCATAAAACTTGCAAATGTCATTTTTCCCTCATATGTGAACTTATTCCAGTTGTATCAAGATTCTCTTTGAGTTTTTTTGAACAAGCCTATAATGACCTATTATTCAATAAGATGCTCACCTTATTCCCTGTATTTGCTCTCAGGGAATTATTGTAATTTTCTTAATACCACGAAAAGGTTTTTAACTGCTTCTGTCCATTATTTGGTATTTTAATTCCTCAATTGAAGGATTATTGACTTTGGATTAATAATACATTAAATAACATTCGTTTATCTATAGGAAGAAGACCTCTCTTTGGCTTTTATTAGTTTGTTAGCGAATACTTTTATATTTTCTATTTATTCGTTTTTTTAGATTTCTATTTACCGATAGAATCTTTGAGTGGATAATATTCTTAGCTTTTATAATTATTTAATTGTTTATCAAAATCTTTAGAATTTATTCTCATGTTTTATATTCGTGGCCATAGGCATTCTTTATCCTTAAAACCTGCATTTGTGTAATTAGGTAACTATTTTTGCATTTAGTTTTTTATTGATATCTTGTTAGATAACCCAAAATGGTTCCTATATTTGCACTTCTATTTAAATACTATACATCTGTCTACATTAATTTTATCTTATTTGTTCTAAGTATAAAATGACTACATTTTTCAATCCCTAGACACCATTTTTTTGTTTACGAGTGTCTAGTAATTATTGGTTATTAAAAATTTAAATAATAAGTCCTTAAATATTAAGAAAAGCTGTAAATTGTGCCTTCTTTTTAAGAAGTCAATAATTATGAGCATAATAAAGTAGTACAGTATGAAACGTAAAAATTTACCTTTAACCTTAGTCTTGATTACCATTGTCTTAGGAATAATTTCCTTTGGTTTCACTAATTTTAAAAGTGGTGCCCGACCTGCTTTCAACAGTAGTGATGATGGAACAGTGGTATCAGTAATTAAGACCTCTTCGGACTATTTATCTTTGATTAGAAATAATCAGGTAACTGGGACTATTGCACCAGAGGACTACAAAATGGTGCAGCAGCAATTAAAATCTTTTGAAAATGATCGTTCTAGCACCAATTTGAAATGGGCTCAATTAGGTCCCGACAATTTCGGAGGCCGGACTCGCTCGGTCTTGTTTGATAATCAAACTGCTAATGGCTCAGTCTTGTACGGAGCTGGTGTAACTGGTGGTATTTGGAAATCTACAAATATAGGTGTTACCTGGTCAAAGGTAAATCAGGCCTCTTATAACTTAAATGTGAGTTGTATGGCTCAGGGTGCCGATGGTACGTTGTATGCTGGAACTGGCGAGTTGTTCAATTCCAATGCATATTCCGGAATTGAGGAAATGGGTTATACCACTGGTTTCATGGGACAGGGTATTTTTCGTTCAACGGATGGTGACAATTTTAGTCTGTTATCAGCTACTCAACCTCAATTTAATCTAGTGGATAGCGATTGGGCGTATATTAACGAACTTGCTGTAGATGCTATTACTGGTGCTGTTTTTGCAGCTACCAATACTGGATTGAAATTTAGTCTCGATAAGGGCGATAGCTGGAGTTACGCCAAGGATACTGCCGGAACAGAGTTAAATGGTAATGCCTATGACGTTAAGGTTTCCTCAGAAGGAAGCATTATTGCTGCAGTGGGTGATGCATGTTATGTATCCATAAGTGGCGATGTAAATGATTTTAAACTTAAATCTACTGGAGATTCTGTTAGTTTGCCTTTGCCAAATGATGTTAGACGAATTGAATTTGCCTTTGCTCCTTCGGATCCTAATATTGTTTATGCTAGTGTTGTAAATAAATTCGGTTCATTGTATAATGTATATCTGTCAGAAGATAAAGGCGATACTTGGCGGGTTATTTTGCCAGGAACCCCAGCCATAATTATTTTTGATGGTACTGGAGTTTATAATAATATGATTGAAGTATTTCCTAACGATCCTGGCCGTGTTTTACTCGGTGGTGATAATTTGTGGGAAGGTACACGTGTTCAAGAAACTGGTTTTTATTCTTGGATTTCTATTTCTCAAAGTTTCTCAGGTTTCTTTTTACCTAGTTATTTGCATGCAAGTCAACATGATGTTGCTTTCCGTCCCGGATATGATAATACTTTCTTTGTAGCTAATGATGGCGGGCTTTCTATCGGATCTTATTCCGACGGATCTTTTCGTTACGAATCGAGTAATCGAAATTATTTTACTACACAGTTTTATAATGTAGCTCCTTCGGGTTTTGAAAATTATGTTTTGGGCGGAGCACAAGGCAATGGATCTATCGTGGTATCCGGCAATGGAAACACCAATATGGAAGGTGATCAGATTCTTGGAGGTAACGGAGGCGCCTGTGCTTTGTCTCTCATTGACAGAAATGTTATGGTTATAAGTTCACAAGGTGGAGATTTATATAGATCAGAAGATGCTGGTGTTACCTTTTCTAATCAGTTTATTGATGATAATTTCTCTATTTCAGGAGATTTCTTCAATACTCCAATTGCACTTTGGGAGAGTTTTAATAATGCCAATAGCCGCGACTCCTTATATTATCATTCACGTGATACGATTAACGGGGGAACAAGAATTCAGGTATTAAGCAATCAAAGTGACCAGCCTTTTTATTATACGACTCCTTTGGATGTTACGCTTTATCCTGGTGATTCTATTCAGGTTTGTGATGTTGTTTCTTCAAGACTTTTTATTGCCACGGGTAATGAAGTGGGAATGACTAAAGATCTTCATCGTTTTGATATGATGCCCGAGTGGTATGTAATCTCTAATTCATCAGTAGGTTTCATCGGAGACCCTCAATGTTTGGCCTATTCCTCTGATGCCAATCATTTATTTGTTGGTATGCGTGCCGATGGTAAGATTTACAGAATTTCAAATTTAGCGCTCGCATACAATTATGATCGTGCTGATGTAAATAGTTCCTCATGCATCGTTAGTACCCAAGAAATACAACTTTATGTTCCTGGTACAACTACTCCAATTTCACAAGTTGTTACTTCCATTGCTGTAGATCAGGAAAACCCCAATAACATTATTGTTACCTTAGGTAATTATGGAAACGAACAGTATGTATTGTTTTCTGAAAATGCTTTGGATGAAACTCCTGTGTTTACTAGTAAACAAGGTAACTTGCCATTAATGCCTGTATATTCTTCACTTATTGAAATGAGTGATGCCAACGTTGCTATCATTGGTACTGAACATGGGATTTTTGTGAATGAGGATATTCACGGGTCTTCGGCACAATGGGTTAAACAAGATAGCCTAATGGGAAGTGTTCCTGTTTTTCAATTGCAACAACAAACTGTTCCAAAGGTTAGCGACACTGTTGTTTTTGTTAACGGACCTGAAGTGTTTGAGGTTGTTTTCCCTGGTACAAATAATTATGGAATCATTTATGCCGCCACCTTTGGTCGAGGTTTGTTGCGCTCAAATACCTATCGTAAACCTGTGGCCATCGATGAAAATGAAGTAATAAATGGAGCTACTCAATTCGGTGAACTACTTGTATATCCTAATCCCGTAAGTACATCAGCAACAATTGTGCTCGATGTTGATCATAGCAACAGTATGCTGCTTAGTATTTATGATTTATCAGGCCGGCAGGTAAAACAACTTACGGTATACGTTCAAAAGGGCGAAAATAAAATTCAGCTTGATCTATCAGATTTAAGAAGCGGGACTTATGTAATTTCTGCTGTTGCAGGAACCAATATGTATTCACAAAAATTCATCGTAAAATAAATAGACTGAAATATTAAAAATTTGTGGTTATGAAAAAGATTTATTCCATACTGAGTTTGTTCTTGCTTGTTTCATTGGCAATGTCGGCACAAACCAGAATATATGCTCCTGCTCTTAATGCACCCGAAAATGAAAGTAGAAGCCAAATGCCAAACGTTGTGCTTGATTGGCTTGCTGTAACTGGGATTACACTTGATATTACCTATGAAGCTCAATTAGCAGTTACTCCTGACTTTACAGATGCTGTTACTTTCCCCCGTACAGATTTAACTTCTGTTCAAACCAGTGACTTAATTTTTGGTGAATTTTATTACTGGCGTGTTCGTGCTTTTGATGGTACAGTAGCTTCAGATTGGTCGGAAATATGGTCGTTTCAAGTAACTTGGACGGTTTCGCTTACTTCGGTACCTAGCGATGGTTCTAATGTTTATGTAAATCCTACTATTCAATGGAGAACAATTTCCGGAATTTCAAAATATCAATTTCAAATGGATACTTCATATGCCTGGCATCCGGGTGTAAGTGGTGTAACTTCTATGTTGAATGATACATACATTGTAAATGAAGGTAATATTTGGGCCGTGGGTGATGACGGGGTCGTTCTACATAGTGATGGATTAACCTGGACTTCTGTTGAAAGTGGTGTTACTGCCGACCTGAAATCTGTTTATTTTATTGACGCGACTCATGGTTATGCTGTTGGAGCTGCAGGAACTGTTATTTTTTATGATGGTACTACATGGTCTGCTCAGGAATCACAAACAACAAATGATCTCTTAGGTGTTAGTTTCGCTGATGTAACTAAAGGTTTTGCGGTAGGAACTGGTGGCACGATTATTAGTTTTGCCGATAATGCATGGTCAGTTGCTGTCAGTGGCATCACTACGGATATTTATGATGTGGCTATGATTTCAGAATCAAATGCATGGGCTTGTGGTAAAAGTAAAATGGTTTTGCATTATGATGGAGCATCATGGACAAATCAGGAAGTTGGTTCAAAGGATTTATATGGAATTAGTTTTCAGGATGAAAGTAATGGTTGGGTTGTTGGTAAATTAGGTACCATATATCATTATGATGGTGCTGCCTGGATTCAACAATTGGTTTCGTCATCAGGATCTACTTTCAATAAAGATCTAGTAAGTGTGAGCGTGGATAACTACAAAGGTTATGCTGTTGGCGTTGGAGGTACTTTAGTTGCCCTTAATGGCGGTTGGACATTAGTTACTTCTGGTACATCCAAAGATTTAAAGGGGGTTTATGCCTACGGTGATAACTTTGGTGCGATTGTTGGCGCCTCCGGTACAGTACTTGAAAAAACAGATGTAGGATTTAATAGTCCCGCACTTAAAACAATTTCTGTGAATAGTAGCTGGGTTTCTCTTGATCTTGAGGCTTTGAATTTTGGACAAACCTATTATTATCATATGCGTGCCATTCATGGATCTGATACCTCTGCTTGGTCACAAGTTAAATCAATGACAACATTCTCTAGTGTTTCGAATGAAAGTCCTGGAAATGGTGATATAGTTGATTTGGAATTTCTGTTGGAATGGTCGAAATATGATGGAATTGTCGATTTTGTAATCGAAGTGGATTCTGACGAAACGTTTTCAACTCCTCAAGTAATGTATGCCGATACTGCTGCTATTGATTACATCAGTAACTATTTTGGAACAGCATATTTCTGGCGTGTAGCAGCCGAACATGCTTTTGATCGCTCCGATTGGTCAGCACCTTCTTCAGTTGTAACTATTGATGAAGTTACATTAACTACACCTTTAGATGGTAGCGTTGATATAGCGGTTTGTCCTAAATTTGTGTGGGAGACTATTAATGGCTGCCCTGGATATGAAGTTTGGGTTTCTAAAACAAGTGATTTTACTGATCCCATGATTTCCGAAGTAACTACTTCTTATATGCAATGTTCTTCACAAATGGAGCGAAATATTGTTTATTATTGGAAAGTCCGTGGTACTACTGCTGTTGATACCTCAGGATGGAGCGCCGTTAGGTCGTTTACAACCGAAGGTTATATTGGGATTAATGAATATTTAAACGAAGAGGCAATAACCGTTTATCCTAACCCAAATAATGGAGATTTTACTATTTTGGTCGAAAGCTATTCATCTGATGAGTATGCTGTCAACATTTCGGATCTTACTGGTAGAATTGTTTATTCCGAATTAGTGAGTTTTGTGCCAGGTGAAAATGCGGTAAGTATTTCTGTTCCTTCCCTGCAACAAGGAATTTATAGTTTGATTATCTCACGTGGTGACGAATCAATAACGAAAAAAATATTGATTAACTAATGTTTGTTTCTCATAAAAAAAGAGGCTCTTCCTTTTGGAAGAGCCTCTTTTTTTATGACGTGTTTTGGTGTCAATAATTTTTCTTTTCAAATAATATGTCTAGTACCTGTGGTGCCATATGTATTAAATTGCTTTTTTAATTAGTCTCTGCAAGAAAACCCGTAATCACCCTGATATCAACTTTTTCCTGTTCAAAACTTGCCCGAATCTTTGATGATATTTCTTGTTTATTTCAATTAAAATGCAGATCTTTAACGTGTTAATAGACATAGATTCG
>JBFHGX010000185.1:0-7161 GCA_041582875.1 Bacteroidales bacterium
ATCGACATCCATGGCAATATTCGCACCGGTAAACTCATCAAATACGACCCCAATACCGGCAAGCGCATCAAGAAGCCATATGTCGCCACCAACTGGATCCATGCCATCCACCATCCCAACAAATTCAACCTGGAGCAGTGCCTATTTGGCGAACACCTCCTGACCAAAGACGCCACCAAACCCATTGCCCTCGTCGAAAGCGAAAAAACCGCACTCATCGCCATGGCCAAAATGCCCGATTACCTCTGGCTTGCCACTGGAAGCCTCCAGGAATTCAAAGCAAGTAAACTCAAAGTGCTAAAAGGTAGAAGAGTAGTGGCCTTCCCGGACCTCGGCGCCTACGACCGCTGGCTCAATAAGGCTACCTACCTCGACTTCCACATCGAGATATCCAATTATCTCGAAAAACACGCCACTGAAGAACAGCGAAAGCAAGGATTAGACATCGCAGATTTTTTGTAACAACAACCGAATTTACAGAAAAAAAATGTTATCAATCATTGAACAACTAACCCCTAACCACCATCCACTAGCTCCTAAAAACGTTTTGACTTGGGTTTTTTGTTTACTTTTTTTGCCCAAGAAAAAAAGTAAAAGTCAGTCCGACTCAAGGACATTGCCTTATAATAAACTTGTTTTATAGCCGAATCACTAACCAAAAAACACAACACACCCATGCCCTACACCGTCAGCACACTTATCACCTCCGGCAGCTACCGTCAAAGCAGGATCCTTTTCTTCATAGCTGAAGTGAAACTTACTACACTTTCCCGAAAACAAGCTCAGAAATTGTTTTATCACTTGGCCATACACCCAGCTATTTTCTCCGAAATAGCCATACACCCCATCAGAAAAGAAGGCATTCCCGAAGTTTGTTTATATACCGAATATATGACAGAAACTGAACATCTGTTTCACTTCCACCGCATCGACAGAAAACATCTCAACCTAATCCGGCACCTGTTCGATCTGTTCGATTTCCCGCTTTTTGGATATCAAACCCACCCCTAAATCCCAAATTCCCCCAATTTCAAACAAATTACATCCCCACTGGTCACAACAACAAAATTATTTCCTAGCTTTACGCCACCAAATACCCGACGATCCATTACAATGAAACAAGAAGCTGAGTTAACTGATTTAAAATGGTTAAAAACAGTTTAATATGTATATGTTCATGATAATGAGGGGTAAAGAGATTATAAACTAAATTTTAGTCACTTAGCAAATAATAAGCAAAGCGAGAATTACAGCTATGCAGTCGTTCCCACACATTTAAAGACAGCGAAACATGATAAAATTGGCAAATATCTTTCATAATAAAAGTGGACAAATAAAGATTGAATTCTTTGAAATGGGGATTTATGACCTATTAAAAAGACTTGGCTTTAGATACACAAAAATCAAAGGGAAAGGATATTACTTAAAAGAAAAAAATGGAATTTATGAAATTTCATATTTCCATCATTTAGGTGATAGTTTTAGAAAATATATTGAACAAGAATTTGACAATCTTGAAATTTCAAATGAAATAGAACTGCATAGTTTCATGAATGAATATTATAAAAAAAGACCTATAAAGAATGGTAATTACGCAAGAGATTATTTGAGTGAAAACTTTCAATTATCGGGCTATAACTTAAATCTAATATTGGAAGAAATTTGCCCTAGTACTAAATTTGTGAAAGACAAAAAGGAGATGTTGGAATTCTTAAGAAAAGAAAGGTTTATTGAGACCGTTGATAACATCGGAAATTTCAGAAAAGACTATCCACTGTACTACAAGAAACTATTGAACAATAAATACTTGGTATTTAATCAACCTTATCATGATATAAAATCAAATCAAACAATTTTTGATTTCTGGGAAGTCAATGCTAAAACAGAGAAAGAGTTTTTGTCGAAAAAAACAAAGAATATCGTTTCTGTGAAATTAGGTTTCAATTTGACTGAAGATATTGAACTCTATAATAATGAAAATTAAAAAAAGTGCCCGCTAACATGCATATACTGTATAGCGTTTTTAGATCTGAATATGAACATATTAATTCCAAACATAAATCGTTGCTGGAAAAAAGATTTTTCTTTCAAATCCCGACATAAACCAAATACTCCCCTTAGCGACAATTAAATAAAAAACAAAAACCATGAAACAAATCATTATCATTATTTTTAGCATTTTTATCATTTCATCTTGTTGTAAATCAAGTCTGATCGATACAATTAAATTTACAGAATCTGATTTGAGCGTTAATCCTTATTCAGGGAGTGAAGAATTAAAATTTATTGACGACAGCAACAACATCATTATTTACAACAATGGCAGTAGAAAAATTAACGAACAAGAAGTAAACGAATGTAATGGAGGCTGCTGTGATTATTACCTGGTTGAAATGGGAGATAATACCTCTTTTAAGAGTTCTTATATGGAATCTGATCTGAATGTAAACATTTTAAACAACTTCAATGGCCATACCGGAACTCAGGGAATTCCAACAATTTATTTTAGCTGGAATTACTATGAAATTACACCGTATGTTACAGGGACAAGTTTTGGTGGACTCCCCGTTGATTCTATGCAGCAATATGCTGAAGTAGCTGGAATCTACAAGGACTCCCTTATGCTTCGAAACATAAGGTATTATAAAATTTACACCTTGCCTGGTAATTGCCCATACCCCGACAGACTACATGGTGATACTTTATATTATTCTTCTACCCAAGGAATAATTGGACTCAAGTTCTCAGACGGAAATCTTTGGGTAATACAGTAAACTACTACTAACAAAGCGCTGAGCTTTATGGAAGGTTACACTCTGAAACTGAATATTATCATTTCAAATACAAATCAGTTTAGCCAGAAACATCTATCTTTGAAAGTCCACCACAATGTATTTGCTTCCCGGTGCCAATAGCTAAAAAAAGGAAACCCATGAAGAATTTATTACTTGCCTTAGGAATGATCGTTACGATAACATCAACATCATTTGGACAATTGTTTGATGACTGGTATGATTTAGACTTTGATAGTCCCTTTGGATTACAACACCTGACCATAGACACTGTATCTAATCCAAATAATATTTGGCAAATTGGGAAACCTCAAAAAATAATATTTACAAACGCACATTCTGCACCAAATGTTTTGGTAACGGATACAATCAATTCCTATCCAATAAATGATACCTCAATATTTTATATCACAAATATTGCCATGGGTGGTGGATTCGAATGGCCTCACACAGTTGTTTTAGCCGGACAATATTTTGTGAATTCCTCCAGATCAATGACTTCAGATTGAAGCGATGAAGTCATCTTTTTTAGATTTCTTCTGATATCATCGTGAAACGACCACATCAACTTCAGACACTCGTGCTCTGTCCAATGGCTTTCCAAAACCGGAAAAAGAATGTTCTCCTTGACAGTATAGTGCCAGGTGGCTTTTTCCAGGTCTTCAAACCCTTTCAGCAGACCCTCACGTCCCTCCTCCCCTGAAGTTTTGTTAATGCGTTTAATGAATGGTTTAATATCCTGAAGCCGCTGGTGAATGGCTTTGTTGTCCTGCATCAAATAATCAATAAAAGAGCTTTCGGGTGCTTCAATGGCAGGATAGGCTTTTAGAGTTTCATAGAGAATGTTAAAAAGTTTATTAGATGCTTTTTTGATTTCCTCCAACTCACTGGTTTCGTTAAAAACTAAATTAAACATGCTCAGCACATCGGAAGGAATAAAATCATCGGCCTGCATACCAAGTTCCTGAACCAGTTTTGCTCCGTTATCCCCTTCCATCATACCAATCATGTAACGATTCAGTAGTTGTATCCGGTAACTTCGCCTATTTGTAAATTCTGACATAGTCAAATTTTAAAATTACTTCCTCCATCAAAGATAGAGGAAGTAATGTAAAATGAGGGTTAGAGACTCATTTTTTTTGCAAAAAACGTCTTCACTGTAAGGTCGTAGAGAATAATACCCCCGCCTAAAATCATCATGGCATCAGGTACGGTACGTGCCCACATCCATCCTTTCATTCCTTCGACAGCTTCACGGGTACGGGTGTAGAAATAGCCCATCTCCATCGCCATTTCTGTTTGTTCCATGCCAATAATATAAGTAGGAATGGCGAAGAGTAAAGCTCCGATAGTCAATATCCAGAAGCCATATTTACTCAGGGTATCAGTCCAGACCAGGTTTTTAGCCAAGGCGTTGGCGCGTGAAGTCATGTAAAGGAACGCAATGGAAATGTAACCGAAAGCTCCCAGCAAGGCCACATGCCCATGAGGCATAATCAGGTAAGTTCCATGCGAGTAGTAACTGATGGTGGGTGTATTGATGACCATCCCGAAAAAGCCTGCGCCAATCCAGTTAAGCAAGGCCGATCCGGCAATGAACATAAACGGAACAGAAAAGGCAAAACCTTCCTCTGAATGAGATTTCTCGCGTTGATTTTTCATGGCTTCGATTATCATTAAAGCGAGTGGTAGTGGTTCTAAGGCAGAGAAAATGCCTCCAATGGCAATCCAATACTCATCAAGACCCTGCCACCAGTAGTGGTGACCAACGCCCAGCGTGCCGCTGAGCATAATCAGAAACAACTCGAAAAACATGACCCTGACAGCCGTTTTGTGCGATATCAACCCCAATGAAACAGTGAAGAAAGCAATGACCCCTGCCGCAAACAGCTCAAAAGTTAATTCAACCCATAGATGGATGACCCACCAACGGTAATAATCATCAACGGTAAAGTTTGGCATAACCTTATGCACGGGCATCATGCCGGCAATATAAAGTGTTGCAATAGCAAACGATGACCAGATGATAGTGCTGACAATCGGATTGTTGGTAGCGGCTTTGCGTATAAGTGAAACGATGAGAATGAACCAAAACACAAGACCTATCACCAGACCAATATCCCAAACACGTCCCAGATTGAGCAACTCGCGCCCTTCGTTACCCAGCCAAAACCATGTTTCACGTAGTTGCCCGGTTGCCCCCATGTACAATCCGATGATGCTGCCAACAGCGACAACCAAAAGCGCGAGCCACAACACATCAACCAGCCAGGGGAATTTGTGGTCTTTGTTGGCAACCCACGGTGCAATTAACAAACCGCCAACCAGCCAGCCTACGGCTACCCAAAGTATGGCCAATTGGGTATGAATGGAGCGGATGACATTAAAAGGCAACAGACTCTGCGAAATAAGAAAATCCTGATCCGGTTCTGTATAGAGATGTGCCAGATATCCTCCCAGAAGCAGTTGCACAAAAAATAATGCGGCTACTATCGGAATATATTTCAACAACTTGTTCTGCGACCTGAACAGGCTGGTAATTTTCATGGCCGGCTCCAGCTTGTCTGTCGGGTCTTTTACAAACAGGTATTCGTAGGCTAAATAAATGACCACGATGGTTAGTGTCCAAAGAATAAGAAATTCCCATAGCGAGATTTTGTGCGAGTTAAAGGTTAAATCCTGATCGATCAGAGGCTCAGGAGGCCAGTTGTTCGACCAGGTGCGCTCTGTTCCTGGCCTGAACGAAGAGGCCACCAACTGCGACCAATCAACAAAAGCAGCAATCTTCACCGCTTCATCAACCCGGATGACCCCACCCGTAAAAGCCCGCTTTGGGTCACCTTCGGTAAGCAGTTTAGTTATGTACTTTACATTGGCATGGTAAGCTGCGGCCGAAGCATCTGTGTAAACAGTCTTCTTTTCAAGTAAAGAGGTTTGCTTTTTTACATCCTGCTTTACCCTTTCTTTTACTGAGCCACGCTCCACCTCGGTCAGGTTTTTGTTGGGTCTCCCATAAAGTTCCCGGGCATAGAAATCATACAAAAATTCAACCCTGTAATGGAGAAAATCAGTCGTGAAATCCGGTCCCATGTAAGCACCCATGCCCAACATAGTACCCCAGTCCATTAAGTCGAACTGTTGGAAATAACCTTTTCCTGCCACTACATCATCGTAAGTATAAAGCAACTCACCACTGGTCGAGGTAACTTCCTGCGGTATGGGCGGCACTTCCTTTTGCAGATTGGCCGTGTAATAAATCAGCATCGTGACCATAAAGATCGCAATGATCCAAAAGCCGGTGTATAATCCCTTGCGGCTCATGAATTTGTCAAGTAAGGATTCTTTCATCTGTAGTTAAATTTAAATAATTATTATACTACCTTGTTGTAGCATTTACTGGTAAAAAAAAATTAAAATTTATATATGTTATTAAAATTCAAATCCGCAAGACTTACATTCTGCATCAGCCCAACAAACTCATCACGAACTTTTACCCATGATGTGTGCATCACACAAGGGTTTTCATCAGAACACTTTTCAAATCCAAGTACACAACCCATGTATTTGTCCATGCCCTCTACGGCATTTATAATGTCGTATAAATAGATAGACTCCAGTTTTTTAGCAAAATAATAACCCCCATCACGTCCCTGAGTACTACTTATAAATCCGGCTTTAGCCAAAAGCGTCATAAGGCGACGCAAATACTTATCTGAAATGTTTAACCGTTCAACTAAAAATTTAGCAGAATATTTACTACCGGGATCTTTGGCCATATAGCTCAAAATTCTGATGGCGTATTCCGATGTATTTGAAATATTCATTATATACTACTTCTTTGTATTATTTTGCAATAATACAAATATTTCTATTATTCAAACAAGAAAAAAATAATGCACCGAATTTGTTCATTAATCGTCATATAGGTTATGGTTTCGACAAGGATGTTATACCGAATCGGATTAGGTTTTAATAACAGAAAAACCTAATCCGATCTTTATTAACTGCTTTTAACATGATGTTGTTACAAAATCAGTAAGAAGCACTTAACACAACTAACATGAAAAAAACTCACTCAAAACGCCTGTTCCGGTTGACAAATTCAAATCTTAACCTCATAATTAGCACCTGCAAGGATAAAGTTTACATATTCAACTTATAAAGCCATTGCAGAATTCGCAAGTAAAACTGATTAATAGAAGTTTCCATTCCTCTAGCAGTTGTAACTTTTTATAAATAGCACAGTTGTTTTAATTATCTATCACTTCCCCCCTACCATGCATATTTTCTCAAATACACCTTCATATCTTTCCAAGCGACCTTATTACATATTATATCAGGTTTCTATAGCACTTCCCTGCAAGACGAC
>JBFHGX010000186.1:0-7002 GCA_041582875.1 Bacteroidales bacterium
CATGGCCGACATACGGGCTTGATTGTAGAAAAAACGGCCAAAATGATCTCGATCGGGAAAAACAGTGTCCTGTTCAGGCAAAAAAGCTCCTCCGGAATCTACAAGATAGATGCAAGGCAAATGATTCTCCATGGCAATTTCCTGAGCACGCAAATGTTTCTTGATGGTAAACTGCATGTAGGTTCCTCCTTTTACCGTAGCATCATTGGCAATGATGATGGTCTCACGACCATGGATCACTCCTATTCCGGTCACAATTCCCGCTGATGGAAACTGGTTATCGTATTGATTGTATGCTGCCAACGAAGAAAGTTCAAGAAATGGAGTATTTCGATCAACCAAGAGGTTAATCCGTTCACGAGGCAATAGTTTTCCTCGCTCCTTGTGACGACGAACAGCACCTTCGCTCCCACCTTGTGTATTGTCAGCCAGTATGGTTCTGTATTCGTCAAGAAGTCTTTCGAATGCTTTTCGACTTTTTTTAAACTCATCAGACTGAATATCTATCTTAGTCTTTAATCTGTACAAAGTATTAATCTTTAAATGTTAAGGTAACAGACCATCCGAAACGGTTAGGATTAGCTGTGTGCAAGTATAGCAAAAAAGGCGATATAAAAAAAGCGCTGCAATCGTTTTAACACAATAAACGTAACTATTTATATATATGTATAAATTAAGATGTTTTTCATAAAATGGCATGAAATGGCTAAGCTATCTGATGTTTTTTTTCTACATTTGATTTTCCTTTGCAAACGATTGCAGATCATCTAATTAAAACCAACCACATGAACTATCCCAAAAAAGTAGTTATCGGCGACATCACCGTAAGAGACGGATTTCAACATGAAGAGAAATATGTTCCAACAGAAGCCAAACTATGGGTGCTCGAAGAACTCATCCTTGCAGGCGTTAAGCATCTGGAGGTAACTAACTTTGGTAACCCAAAAGGAATGCCTCAATTTAAAGATGCCGATAAATTATTTAAAGGAATTCGCAACAGCAAGCGCGTAAGCCATTTACTTCCCAACGTAAGCCTCACTGCCGTTACCATTCGCGAACGCGCCATTGAACGGGCCATAGAAGCCAAAAAAGAAGGTTATGGTCCTGACAGAATATTGCTCATGGTTAGCACATCTGAATCGCATCAGAAAAAAAACTCTGGACTTACCCTGGCTGAGTACTGGAAAATGGCTGAAAAATACATTCCTCTGGCACAGGATGCCGGGCTTAAAGTAAACGGAACCGTAAGTACCATATGGGGCTGCCCCATTGAAGGACCAACCAACATGATGGATGCTGTTAATTTTACCAAACACTGGTTTGATATTGGAGCCAATGACGTGGAACATGCTGATCATGATGGAAGTGCATCTCCAAACAGGGTATACGACTACTATTCGATGCTGCTCGATCACGTTCAAAATCCACACAAACAAATTGTTCATTTTCATTCCCTTCGAGGTTGGGGATTGGCCAATGTTCTGGCCGCACTTCAAGCAGGCATGACCAATTACGAGTCAACTTTGGGCGGGATTGGTGGTCAGCCTGCCAACTTTGTGGATGGTGTTCCCGTGAGCGGAACAGGAGCTTATTATTACAAAGATGCCGGTGGTGTTGGACTTGTAAGTACTGAAGATATGGTGGTGATGATGGACGAAATGGGAATTGATACAGGATTGGATATTGACCGCGTATTGAAAACAGGTCGCATGGTCGAAAAAATCCTGGGCAAAAGATTGCGCTCCGAAACCATCAATCAAGGACGAATTCCTAAAGAACTCTCAGGAAGAAAATAAGGTTAAAAAAATAAGTTTTTTCGTTTTAAATCCTCTTTAAGGCCTCTTTATTGGCCTTTATTACATTATTTTACTGACAACTGATTGGTTTTAAACCTAAATTGATATTTTTTTTTCATACTTCGATCAACATTTGTACATTTGCACCTCATTTTTAAAAATTAACTAATGGCAGTAATAGGAAATATCAGAAAACATTCCACTTTTCTGGTGATTATCATTGGAGTTGCATTGGCAGCGTTTATATTAGGAGACTTTGCCAAAGGCGGCGGCGGTTCGCGTAACGTGAACATCGGTGAAGTTGAAGGCGAGGAGATAACCATCATGGATTTCAATGCCAAAGCTGAACAAAACATTGACAACAAACTACAACAACAAAAAACCGACAGGCTTTCGGTAGATGAGCAGTTCAGAACAAAAGACGAAACCTGGAATCAAATGGTTTTCAACGTTATCATGGACAAAGAATACGAAGCTCTGGGATTGGCAGTTACACCTGAAGAATTGTACGACCTTATTCAGGGTTCAAATCCTCACCCTGTAGTTGTTCAGTATTTTT
This sequence comes from Bacteroidales bacterium, assembly GCA_041582875.1. Lineage (GTDB taxonomy): Bacteria > Bacteroidota > Bacteroidia > Bacteroidales > F082 > UBA6244. The sequence goes on from JBFHGX010000186.1 coordinate 2,356, forward strand.
CTGATCCCAGTACAGGTAAATTCGACAGAAACCTGATTATTCAGTATCTTCAAAATCTCGAAACCATGCCCGCTCAGGCGAAACAACAATGGGTTCAGTTTGAAAAATACATCAAAGAAGATCGGTTCCGTAATAAATTTAACAACTTGCTGATTAAAGGATATTATGTTCCTACCGCATTGGCTCAGCAGTCCTTTGAAGAAGAGAACAATAAGGCTGATATTGACTACATCGCAGCTACATACAAAAGCTTAAGCGACAGTTTATTTACTCCTTCTGAAAGTGATTACAAAGCCTATTACGAGGCACACAAGGAAACCTATAAACAAGACGCCACACGCGACATCCAATATGTAATTTTTGATGTGAAGCCTTCAAACCAGGATATTACAATGGGTAAAACCGAAGCCATGGAGATTTACGATGACTTCAAAAAAACAGTAGATGTAGCTCGTTTTGTAAAAGTAAACTCCGATAACAGTTACGATAGTTCATGGTTTGTTCAGGGTCAGTTGCCCATTCAAATCGACTCAGTAATGTTTAACAGTCCGGTTGGAACCGTAGCTCAACCCTATTTGGAGAACAACGAATACCATATTGCTCGAAAGGTTGCTGAAGCTATGCGTCCTGACTCAATGAAAGCCAGTCATATTTTGATTGCTTTTAAAGGCGCTTATCAAGCCAAAGAAGATGTTACACTCACCCGTGAGCAAGCTCAGGCATTGGCCGATAGTTTAATGGCTGTGGTTAAAAAATCACCAAAGAAAATGGGTGAATTGGCTGCTCAGTTTTCCAACGACCCTTCCGCAGCAACCAATGCCGGAGATTTAGGATGGTTTGCTGATGGCAATATGGTTCCTACCTTTAACGAGGCTGTTATCAACAACAAAAAAGGAAGCTTTACTGTAGCTGAGAGCCCATTCGGATTCCATGTGATTGAAGTCACTGGTAAAAAAGATGAAGTTAAAAAAGTACGCATTGCAATGATCGATCGCGAAGTCCTTCCAAGCAACAGCACTTATCAGAGTATTTTTGCTAAAGCCAGTAAGTTAGCTTCTGAAAACAAAACACTGGAACAATTTAATGCATACGTTAGTGCTGAAAATTTAAGTCCTCGTGAAATGCCAAATCTACGTGAAATGAGTAACCGTATTCCTGGTTTACCTAACCCACGTCAGATTGTACAATGGACATTTAAAGAAGAAACTGAAGTTGGTCAAGTTTCTTCCGTTTTCGATTTAGAAGATATGTTTGTTGTGGCTGTGGTTACTAAAGCCGGCGAAGCTGGTTATCCAACACTGGATGCCGTTAAACCAAGAATTGAAAATTTGGTGATAAATGAACTTAAGGGAAAACATTTAACTGAAAAGATGAATGCCTTTAACGGTGACATGGCCAAAGCTGAGGCTGATATGAAATTAACCAAAACCAACGTAAATCCTTTCCTCTTTACATCAAGAAACCTGAAAGGATTTGGCGCCGAAAATCAAGCCATTGGTACAGCTTTTGGTTTGACTGAAGGATCTGTCTCGGAACCTGTTATTGGAAATGCTGCAGTCTTTATGATTAAGTTGAACAGCCTGACCAAGGCCTCAGCTCCTGCGTCCTACGATCAAACCATCAACACCCTGCAAACGGCTTTCAAACAGAGTGTGGAACAGGATCAGGCCTACCGCGCACTCGAAGAATCGTTGGATGTGGTGGACAACCGTATCAAATTCTATTAAACGAATTTTAAATTTGAAAAGAAAGCCGTTCCATTTGGTTGGGGCGGCTTTTTTTGTTTATTCGGCTATACCCAGCGCATGTTAGAAAACACGCCCGGTTTTTGGCATTTTTAAATTGCTAATTGTTCCTCAACAGCCCCCCATTCTTTCCCGATAACTATTATTAACCTACCCAAACGGAGATAAGATGGATTATTCGTGAATAACATCTTGGTTAATTTACGACGAATAATTTTTTCTGAATGGCCGATTACAAACAGCCCGAAGCCAAAGATTATGCCAGACCAATTTGAAGTTGACCATTCTCATGTTAATGAATATCATGTATAAGTTTAACAAAATATCTGCCAAGGCGTGATGATGAAGCCTGTTTCTATTCCTTTTAGGAATGTAATACCAACTATAAATTGAAGTTAGCACTAAGCTGTTGATGTATCATGCCGATATAGAATTGAAGAGCTTTCAGGAGCGAAGCGAACTTAAAGCTCATTTCGATTCATAATCGGTATAACATGCTTCAAACAAGACAGATACAATAAAACGTCTATTTTGACTAATTCCATATAAACCGTGCTGCCAAAATAAATTTGGAATATTCAAAAAAGTCATTTTACATTTGTGGGAAGAAAAACAGTCATTTAACAAGCGAACCCCAAAATTTGCTTAGCCCGGTTAAATGACGACATATCATCAACATGATTGTTGATGAAAATGTAGCACCTAAGTCGTGCCAATAAAAAGAATGAGTATTTTTTTAATGAATAAACAAATGAAAAACCACACCTTAAAAAAAACCGTAAAAGCAACCCTTTTTGCCATGGCTGCCACAGTATTGATTGGCACATTTTTAACCACCAATGGGTGCAAAAAGGACACCCGCAACCCCACCACCCCCACAGTAAGCGATGAAACCTCCGAGGCCATGGTAGCCCACATCCTGGAATTTAAAGACAGGATGGCTTATTACCATGAAAACCCAAACCTTAAAACCGGGGGACAACTCTACACTGCTCCTGAAGCTGTTCTGGAACTGGAAAGTTTGCTCAACTTTAATTTTTGTTATACCGACATCCAATGCACCCAAAAGAAGTTTGTGACCTCGGAGGTGATTATGCCCCTGGATGAGCTGGAAAAAATAAACGACCCCAAACTCACCGAAGTATATTACGACCGCACCATCGACACCATACAGGCGCAAATGGGCCGCGTAAACTACCCCAACATGAAATTGCTGCTGGTTGATTTGGAAGTGAGTGGAATGGACAGCAATGGAGATGCTATTGTGAGTGTTGGTGCTTTGATTGGAAATGCGGGGAACCTTAATATACCAACCCTTACCGAAGATGGATGGATATATGGCTATGCCGAAGGAGCCTGTGCTGATAATGCCGGGTACGGTGAGGTAGATGCTGCTATTATATTAGAGAACGATATCATGTTTCAAAATTTTCCAACACCTGCTGCCGGAATTCTCAGACGCCACACAAACGTCACAAGTGTTGGGCCATTAACACCAACTGATTATAGAATGGAAAACGATCCATTGGATAACCTTATGGATTATCAGATATTTTATGCAACTACCGCGGTTGGTTCTATAACTCCTGATACAAGGTGCTTATCCTATGATATTGAAATGCCATTCTACCGTCAACAATATAATCTCGTCATTGATACACTGGAGTCGCATTACGATTTGGAGCTTGTAGGTTGTCTGGTAAATGGAGTTACTCCGGACGGTAGTGAAAATATTATTCAACATGATTTCACAATTAATCTAGGTCATGTATGGTATGTCAATGTTGGTGTACCGTACGAAATAGACAATATTTTAGCATATTAACCAATTGCCTTAGGGTAAATGTAAATCAAATCATTTACCCTGAGGTCGCTTAAAATAACTCATGAAAACATTCCCATTATTTCTAATCTTCCTATGGTATATAGCCTGTTGCGGAACAAAAACTATTCAGGCGCAAAACACTTTTGAAATCAACATAGGTAGTGAGGAACAGGAATACGTCTTTAATTTTGTATTGGATGATGACAACAACTATGTTGGAATTGTACTAAAAACGTATCCTGTTTCGGCAATGCGGTTGTCGTATCTGTATAAAATTAGTGAGAGCGGAGACACCGTTTCAAAACTTTTCTCAAAACCCGATACAATATTGACATTACGTGATATCATTATTGCCAGTAAAACACCTATTGAATACCTTGTTACCGGAACAGGCTATCAAAAAGACAGTTCCAGCATTTTCTGGTATTCCTATTTTGCCAGGGTGGATGCCAACCTGAACATTATATGGGAAAAAACTTACCAGTTACATGATGTTCATGACTATAGCAGCATTCCTTTTTACCCAAACTTACTTAAGCTTACGGATGGAGGATTTCTTCATGCCTGTTACCTGGAACCCAGACTTAAGATGTTTCTATTTAAAATCTCAGACGAAGGTGATAGCATAGCCTATCGGCTCTATGAGGGCGACAGCAGCGGCATGGTTCAGGATTTGACTTATAATTATGATTCCACGGCCTATTGGTTACACACTCATTTTGCTCATTACGACCCTTCCGGCCCTGAATCACAGTGTATTACAATTGATTTTAACCTGCTGCAGACGGAGGTTGTTTATTATCCAAGGTGGCTTACTGATCATCTTGCAGTCAAATTCTTGCCCGACCGGAATCTTGTGGTCGGAAGCCGATATCGTGGAGTGTCATATAATCCAGCAGCATACATACATTATATCATGGCCTATAAGCTCGGCACCGATTTTAATGTACTTGACAGTTGTTATATCACTGATCCTGTTCCTACCACGCGCACAGGCTCCCGAGCTCTCGACTTTTATACCCCTGATAACATATACATGTGTGGTGAAGACGATGCAGCTTTAAGTACTTATCCCAC
>JBFHGX010000187.1:0-6941 GCA_041582875.1 Bacteroidales bacterium
ACATCCGTAAAGGAAGAAGCTGCTTCGCCATCCAAATTGATACGATATGGTGAAAGACCTCCGCCTGCAAGGGTAATATTACTGATATTTAACTTACTATCAGAGTTATTGTAAATCATCAAACGTTTGGTTACACTTCCAATGGTAGTGAACACCGTATCGAAAATAACGGAGTCGTTGGAAAAACTCAACTGGAGGGAGCTATCGTTACTAATTACATCGTCTTTTTTACAGGAAGAAACGACCAGAACAAGAGTAATGGCGGTTAACACAAAAAGAGAACGGATATTTGAAGACAATTTCATATTCATTTAATAAATAGGGGTGCAAAGATAAACCATAACCAACAAACACAAACCCATTGAGAAACACGTTTAATGAATCAGGTTATCGATATCGGACAGTTTATGGTAATGAATACGCAATTTCGGCATTATTATTGTATTTTTACCCCCATCATTACGAAAACCTACACTGATGAAAACAATCCTACGAACCTCTTTATTTGTTCTCCTGATAGCCACAGCAACCCTAAGTACTCAAGCGCAATACATGAACCTGGGCAATGTAAGCCAATCGGACACCCCTAGCCCCCAGCGTTGGTTTGTGGGAGGCATGTTAGGTGGCAGCATTTCAAATTATGGCGGTAGTTTTGAAATTGCTCCCCTTGTCGGATATAAAGTTACACCTGCTTTTGCCGTTGGCACACGACTTACCTACATCTATAGCAGCTACAAAAGTGCCTACAGCGGAACACGATACAACCTCAACGATTATGGTGCTAGTTTGTTTGCCCGCTACCAGTTTTACAAATATTTTTTCGGTCAGGCCGAATATGAGCTATTGAGCATTGAACTACCAATGATTTCAGGGGAGAATAGCAGACAACTACTCAATAGTCTGTTTATTGGTGGTGGAATTTTGCAGCCCATGGGCGGACGTGGATTTGCTTCCTTTGCAGTACTATTTAACGTACTTGAGTCAAAAGAATCAGCCTATGTATACTCCAATCCTATTATTCGCATCGGATTTGGGGTTGGTTTTTAAAGGCTTACAAGTAAGTTAATTAACCACAATGTTGCGCTATGGAACTCGCAAGGTAGCGCAATGTAAAAATAAACTTAGCGAAACGCTGCGTCAAACTTCGCGAAACTTCGCGGTAAAAAAAGTTAACCGCCAGGTTGCCCTAAGGAACTCGCAAGGTAACGCAATGTAAAAATAAACTTAGCGAAACGCTGCGTCAAACTTCGCGAAACTTCGCGGTAAAAAAAAGTTAACCGCCATGTAAAAACTTCGCTGCATAATACCTCTCTCTTATATCACCAAAAGAGTAATTTTGCCGGCTAAACCATCGGTACAAATTCAGCATGGATCAATTCATCAATTACTTCAGCATTGCAGGAACATTTGCATTTGCCATTTCAGGTGCTTTAACCGCCATGAACAACAAATTTGATCCGTTTGGCGTGCTGATTATTGCCTTTGTAACTGCTGTAGGAGGCGGAACCGTACGCGATATATTGGTAGAAGGTCGCCCTGTATTCTGGCTTTACGAACCGATGTACATCTATTTCATTATTGCAGGTACTGTCTTCGCCATACTGTTTAGGCGAAAACTTAACTACATGCTCAAACCCCTTTTCTTTTTCGACACCATAGGGTTGGCGTTGTACACCGTTATTGGCGTGCAGATTGGTATCGAATACCAACTTAACCACATCAATTGCATCATTCTTGGCACCCTTACCGGAGCTTTTGGAGGCGTAATTCGAGACATTCTGGTTAACGAAGTGCCGGTAATCTTTAAAAAGGAAATATACGCCACAGTCAGCATTGCCGGAGGAGCGCTTTACCTGTTACTGGATAGGTTCATTTCGCACCACCCCTTAATGCAATTCATCCCCATGCTTTTTATTATTGTCGCCAGACTATTGATTGTTCGATACAAAATTGCTTTACCCAGTTTATACAAAAGCGAGTAACTGGATTGATTGAATATCAACCACACACCGTTTTATTGCGAACATCCTATACATCTGCTGAAAACCCCATGATTTCTTATCGCCTGTCATCAACATCAACAGAACTCCATTCGGTTTTGGCCTAACCCACCGTTGTATTCTACAGTTATCGCATTGTTATAGCGCGACAGTGAATGGTTTTCATACGGCACCAAAAGGTTTTATCAGTATGAACTGAAATCATACTACGTAGACGATTAGTTTTAACGCAACACGGTATGGTTTTGAGCCTTCCAAACATAATACCAACACCATCAAACGGTTTTTTTATGTAGCTACATAAAAAAAATTAAATTTATTTTCATATAGCATATATAACTGTTTAAGTGATACTTAACCAAATATATTGCCATTTAAAACATGCGCATATAACTGTTTTCGATTGAAATAACCAATAATTGTGTCACACTTGCCTCTAATGATATAGGGGGGCTATATTGTTGACCCTTTATTTGTAACCACCAACATAAAATAAGTTCATATGAAGAAGGAAATCACTTTTTTGCAGAAATTTTTAGACATCAAGCGGGTATTATCGGCTTATGAATGGGTTTTTGACCAAAAACCGGCAGCCTGTCAAGCTAAAACACAATTCTTTTTACAAACCGACGAACTGGCAGACCAGATAAACCTGTTGTTGCGACCGGCACAAACGATTACTATTGCTCGCCGCGATCAAAGGGCTTGGATGAAAACCAAACTAACTGAACTGGCCAATTTGGGATTAATCATGGCCAGCAGGAAAAAAGACGATGAAATGAAAGAGATTTTCAGATACCACAACAAGAAAATACGGGCGGTTTCCTCCGCGATGGTCATTGAACTGGGACGCGATATGTTGCAAATATTCAATCAGAATGACGCGCTATCCAATGAATTAGGTTTTTCAGCCGACCAACGCACCGAAACAGCCCAACAACTTGAAGAATTCCACGATCTGTTATTCAGTACTCAATCTCGTTTGGATGACAGAAGAGAGAATCAATATGATATCAATCAGCTAATTAAAGCCATCAATGCATTGCTTTCTGGTGAGTTGGATTGCTTTGCTAGATTCTGCCGCAGTAATCACCCCTCATTTTATACAGCCTATATGCGATTGCGCAGGAAGTCGCACCATAAATCAGCCACATCGGCCTCCAATGACACTGCAAGTGAGGAGACTATAACCGAGGAATCGACCCATGCGCCCCTTTCAGGAACTCTTATTGAGTTAGGGTTAAACACAACTCCAGTTGAACAGGGAAACCAAATCTTTAAAGCCAAGACAACTGAGTCGACTACGCTAAATGAACTTAGTACAAAAAAAATGGAGTATAATTAACTTTTTATCGCAAATACTATTTTTTTTCTTATTTTTATCGATGCTACTTATTGATGCCCAATATGTAGCATGCCTGATAATAGAAATAACTCATTACCCATTTAGCCGGCAAAAAGCGGAGGTTCGAATTGATTAATTATGAGCATGAAAGAAAATACCACCAAAAAAATGCAGTATGTTAATACAGGCGAAGTATATTCTGGTGGCATCGAAACCATTCTTAACTCTGGAGCCATTGGGTCATGCGTGGTTGTTATTGCCTTTGATTCCATCACAACTACCGGAGCAATGGCTCATGTCATGTTACCAAACAAATCACCTCATGAAAGAATGTCCAATGCAACAAGGTACGCTGCAAATGCCATTGAAGAGTTATTAAATCAACTGTTTAAAAAAGGAGTAAAAAAGGAAAATATCGACCTCTGTATCGTTGGGGGAGCCAATGTACTTAAACGGAAGAATGACACTATTGGTATAGATAATGTAAACTCGGTAAAGAAATTACTAAAAGAAGAAGAACTTGACATTAAAGCCGAAGCAATTGGTGGCTTTGAAAGAAGAACTGTTCTATTTGATATCGAAAAAGGATGCATTTATTATACGGTGGGGGATTTACACCAAAAAACGCTTTGGCAAAAAGAGAGTAAATAATAATCATCATATATATTTTTGTTATGAACGAAAAGGATCGATTGATGGATGAGTTAACACAGCTCCGAAAGAAGATTATTGAGTTAGAACATAATGATCGCCTTTTTAAAGAGACTGAAGAAAGTGGAAAAATTGGAGGCTGGCAATTCGACCCACAAACTTTAAAACAAATCTGGTCGGAAGAAATATTCCGAATTCTAGAAGTCGACAATAAATATGGGGCTCCGGAAGTGCCAGCAGGCATGAAATTTATTGACCCTGATTTTCGTTCTCAAGCTGAAAAAGCAATCCAAAGAGCCCTGGAACATGGCGAACCCTACAATCAGGAATGGATGGTTATTACGAATAAAGGAAATAAAAAATGGGTGAATGCTGTTTGTAATCCCAAATTTGAAAATGGCAAAGTTGTTAGTATCTCTGGCTCTTTCAAAGATATCACTTCCCAAAAGAAAGCAGAACAAGAATTAAAAAAGAGCGAAGAAAGAATCAAAACAGTAATAGATAACAGTCCTTTTCCCATTGCGGTAGTTGATGAAAAAGATTACCATATTCAGTATTGGAGCAAAAGTGCCACTCAATTGTTCGGACATAATCCTAAAACTTCAGAAGAATGGTATGAATTGGCCTATCCCAATCCCAAATACCGTCAGGAAATAATTGAACGCTGGAAACCATTTTTGGAAACAGCTAAAAATGCGCAAAAAGCAGTAAATACAGGAGAATATGAAATATCCTGCAAGGATGGCAGTGTGAAAATTTGCGAAATTTACGCACAATTTATCCCGGGTGCTCTTGTAATTACCCTAAACGATATTACCGAAAGAAAAAAAACCGAAAATCATTTAAAAAAAATTGAATGGTTATTACTGCCCAAAAAAGAAAAATCTGTGGTTAGAGTACCAGACTATGGTGATTTAACAACTCTTAACCGAAATCGTACAATTTTAGATTCTGTTGGTAAGGAAGTGTTAAATGAAATGGTGAGTGATTATCTTTCATTACTGGAGACTTCTGCCGCGATCTATGAAAAAAACGGTGATTACGCGGTTGGGATTTTTTCTTCGGAGTGGTGCCAATTTATGGATTCCTCATCGCGTGCCTTATGTAAGACCAAAGACAACACTAAGGCGCTGGAATCTAGCCAATGGATCTGTCACGAATCTTGCTGGGCAGATGCCTCCAAAAAGTCAATAAAAACCAACAAAGCTGTTGATATTGAATGTAGTGGTGGATTACGTATTCATGCTATACCTATCAGAGCAAACAATGAAGTGATTGGCTCCATTAATTTTGGATATGGAGATCCCCCAACAGATGAAGATAAACTAACAGAGATTGCTACCAATTATAATGTGTCGGTTGATAAACTAAAAAAAATGGCCCAAAGTTATGAAACACGTCCGGCCTTTATCATCGACATTGCCAAAGAAAAACTCGAAACTTCCGCAAAGTTAATCGGGAATATTGTCGAAAGAAATCAGTTGAAGCAAAAACTCATCAAAAGCCAAAAACGCTATCAAAAAGCCCAGGAAATTGGTCATGTCGGGAATTGGGAGTACAATCCGGACTCCACAATTTTTTGGGCCTCTGATGAAGCAAAAAGAATTTATGGTTACGATTTGACCATGGACAATTTTTCAACAGACATCGTCGAAAATTGTATACCAGAAAGAGATCGTGTACACCAGGCACTTATTGATCTGTTGGAGCACAATAAAACATATGATTTGGTATTTGACATTATCACCTTCGATAAGGGAACTCGAAAAACGATTCACTCCATGGCCGAAGTAGAACGGGATGGACAAGGGAACCCTTTATTAGTAACCGGTGTAATTATTGACATTACTAAACAGAAAAAAACAGAAGATAAACTTAAAGCCCTCAACCAACATTTGTTGGCAAATGACCAACAACTTAGGGCTTCGAACCAGCAGCTTCAGGCCAATGAACAGCAACTTAAAGCTGCAAACCAACAGTTGAGTGCTAATGAACAGCAACTAAGAGCTGCAAATCAACAATTACATGCAAGCGAACAACAACTAAAAACTGTAAACAAATCGCTAATAGCAAGTGAAAAGAAATTTCGCAACCTGTTTAATTCTTTACAGGAAGGGGTTTATTTACATAATATGGTTTATGATAGTAAAGGAAATGCTTGCAATTATCGCATTATTGAAGCCAACCCAATTTCCGAAAAACTTCTCAATATCAAAAGAAAAGATGCCATTGGCAAATTGGCTACAGAACTTTATGGAACCGAAGAAGCGCCATTCATTGACATCTACTCAAAAGTTGCAGAAATAGGCGAACCTATTTCTATTGAGCAATATTTTGAGCCCATGGAAAAGCATTTTTTAATTTCTGCATTTTCACCCTCAAAAGGTAGCTTTGCTACTGCATTTTTAGATATAACCGAAAGAAAACTAGCTGAGATATCCTTAAAAAGAACAAATCAGGAATTAAAAAAAGTACAGGAAATAAGCCATGTAGGTAGTTTCACTATCGACTTTGCAACAAATGAGGTAACCTGGACAGAAGAATTATATAAAATTTATGGTTTAGACCCTGCGTTTCCACCACCTCTACTTGACGATAGTCAAACCTTATTTACACCTGAAAGCTGGGAATTGTTATCAAAATCGATTGCAAATACAGCATCAACCGGAGTTCCTTACGAGATTGAACTGAACACACTTTTAAAACACGGAAAAATTGGATGGATGTGGGCACGGGGAGAAGCCAATATAAATGCCAACGGAATAGTTGTCGGTATCTGGGGAGCCGTGCAGGATATTACTATACGTAAACAGACGGAAAAAGAATTTAAAGAAAGCGAAGTTCGATTTCGGGAACTGGTAAACACCATTAACAGTGGCGTGGCCATATATGAAGTTATGAATGATGGCAAATCAGGTAACGATTATATCATTCAGGATTTTAAT
>JBFHGX010000188.1:0-6869 GCA_041582875.1 Bacteroidales bacterium
ATTTTAAAATCTATTCTTATACGGGAAGTGGCTCCTCCATCGATTACAAACTCGATGGCGATATTCCGCAAATAAGCTTAATGGCAAATTAACTTGAAAATGAATAATTAATCACTATTTTTGAAGAGTAAAGACGAAAAAATAATTAAACTAATAAATATTAAAGCTATGAAACAAAAATTACTAATGATGCTTGCGCTGGCTATGGTGCTCGTGTGGAGTGGAAATGTGTGGGGGCAAAGTCGAGATTCCTGGACTGAAACGTTTGATGATCAAACATCTAACACATATAGCAATGTGACTTATGACATTAATGGACGAACATGGACATGTAGCAATGCGGGTAATTTCAGTTATGGAAATTCAACAATGGGATCACCTGCTTTTGTTATTAATGATGACAAATCTGGCGCTCATATTACAACTCCGGTTTTAAATACATGTGCCAATGTAAGTTTCAAATATGCATATAAAAGTGGAAGTAGTACCAACGTATTTGTACTTCAAAAATCAACAGATGGGACTAATTATACTGACTTAGATACCCATGAACTAGGCGCAAGTTCAGAACTCAGTTATGTAGATTACTCATTCACTGTTAATGATGCTTCTGCAACGGTCTACATTAGGATCCTGAGTGATGATCAAAATGCTCACTTATTTATTGATGATTATACTGTTACAGATTTTGCTGCTGGAACGCCAATTATTACTCTTTCTGAATCATCCCTCTCAGGTTTTACCTATGCAACTGGTTCTGGACCCTCACCTGAACAATCCTTTACAGCTGAAGGAACCAACTTAACTGATGATATTACTATTACTCCTCCAACAAACTATGAAATTTCATTGGATAATATAACATATCAAACAACAGCAATCACACTGGATGGATCAAGTGGATCGGTTGCCACAACAACTATTTATGTTCGTTTATTGGCGGGTTTATCAGCTGGTGATTACAATAGTGAAGATATAGTAGCCAGTTCAACGGATGCTACTTCTCAAACAATAACTTGTAGCGGCTCTGTTTATGAGCAAATTGATTGGGCTAATATACAATGGCCCGGAACAGGAACAATTGCTCGCTATGACGATTACAATGTTTATGCCCAGGTTTATGAATCAGGGGTAACTGATTCACCAGGGCAGGGAGCAGGAATTACGGTATGGATAGGGTATAGTACCAGTGATACAGATCCATCAACATGGACTGATTGGGTTGAGGCAACATACAATACTGATTCTGATAATGGAAACAACGACGAATATATGGCTAATATTGGTGCTTCAATTACCACAGTTGGTACATATTATTATGCCAGTCGTTTTCAACTGGGTAGTGCGCCCTATATTTACGGAGGGTTTAATGGTGGTTTCTGGGATGGTACAACCAATGTATCCGGAGTGCTTACTGTTAATGCCTTACCTCAAATTGAATGGGCCAACCTGCAATGGCCAGGTAGTGGAACTATTGATGTTGGTGGTTCATTTGATGTATACGCACGAGTTTTTAAGTCCGGTATTACTGAGGCTGAAGGACAAGGTGCTGGCATTACAGCCTGGATTGGCTATAGTACAACTGACACCGACCCTTCAACATGGTCTAGCTCTAGCTGGATAACTGCCAGTTTCAATGGAGATGCGGGCAATAACGATGAATATGTTGCCAATATATCTGCCTCATTACCATCCGGCACATACTATTACGCCTCTCGCTTTCAATTAGGCGCTGCTGATTATGTTTATGGGGGGTTTAGTGGAGGTTTCTGGGATGGCACAAACAATGTTTCGGGTGTATTGACAATAAACGTTATTGAACCTACGAATCATGCGACTTCTTTCAGTGCCACAGCAAATTCAAGTTCAAAAATTACAGTTTCCTGGACAGATGCTGTTCCTTTTGTTGAGGGTTATTTGATAAAAGCCAGCACAGTTGGATATACTGATATTGTTGATCCGGTGGATGGTGCAGAAGAGTCTGATGGTGAACTGGTACAAAATGTGGGGCCTGGAATCGGAACATTTCAGTTTACAGGGTTAACGGCATCCACTGATTATTTTTTTAAGATTTACCCTTATAACGGAACTGGAGCGGCTATTAACTATAATGTAGATGTAGATGTACCTGAAGCTACTGCTATAACAACCATTTTTGTGATGCCCAATGCCTGGGTCAATGAAATTCACTATGATAATGTTGGTGAAGATATTGGTGAATTCGTTGAGGTGGTTATCGAAAATGCAGGCAACTATAATTTAGCTGATTTTCAAATAGACTTATATAATGGAGGCAATTCAACAGTATATAGTACTAAAACACTTGATTTGTTTACATTGGGAAATTCCGCAGATGGATTTACTTTTTTTTATTACGTTTATCCAACTGATGGAATACAAAACGGGGCTCCTGACGGTTTAGCTCTTTCATATGATGGTGTATTGATTACCAATCAATTCTTAAGCTATGAAGGATCTTTTACTGCTACAGGTGGTCCTGCAGAAGGAGAAGTCTCTATGGATATTGGTGTAACTGAAACAAACTCAACTCCAGTAGGAGAATCTCTCCAACTAGGTGGAAATGGTGGATTTTACTCCTTTTTTATCTGGCAAGAACCATTAGCAGAAACTCCTGGAGCGTTAAATATCAATCAAAATATTGGTAATTACACTACATGGACAGGTGGTAATTCTGACACAGACTGGACTTCTGCGGCTAACTGGAACAATGGGGTACCCAATGCCGCTAAAAACGTATTCATTCCTGCAGGCTTGGACTATTATCCAACCCTCTTGTCAGCCGCATCCTGCAACAACCTCACCATCGAAAGCACGGCTTCTGCTGATGGATCATTGATAGGACAAAGTAACCTGACCGTTAATGGCACCACTACCATCCAACGTTATACCACAGCCGGCACATGGCATGGCATTTCGGCACCATTAGCAGGTGATGATTTCAGTAGTCTTTACTTAAATGGAAACCCTGATGTTTGGGCAAAAAGTTATGATGAAGTTACAGGCCAATATATTCCTGCATCTGAAATAGGAACCCTCCTAGGTGACATGAAAGGCTGGATGGTATGGATAGGTGGTTCTACTGCACAGACATTTGATTTTAATGGCACGTTGCGTTCTGGAACTGTTGGGCCTGTTACCCTGACAAACTCAGGCCCTGATCCTTTAGGAGACGGATATAACTTTGTAGGTAACCCCTTCCCCTCTGCAATTGATTGGGAGGTAATTCAACCCACTACGACTAATTTAGGAGCAGGGATCTGGATTTGGGATTATGTTGGTGATCCTCTTGACGATAACAAAAACTGGGCTACTTATCTCATTGGTGGATCATTTACAAATGGAGGTTCTAAAGACATTGCAATGGGTCAAGGATTCTTTGTACAAGTTAATCCATCAAGTTCAGAGGATTTTGAAATTTCTGAATCTGCTCAACTCCATAGCACGGCATCGTTTATGAAAGAGCAAACCAACATTCCTGCCAATTTGATTAAGTTAAAATTGACTGATGGTACACGATATGATGAGAGCATCATCCGTCTGGATCCCGCTGCCACTGAAAACTACGACTTTCAATACGACATGCACAAAATGTTTAGCTGGAGCGAAGAACAACCTCAGCTTTACAGTACCGCCAACAATTTCATGACCGTTAATGCTCTTCCATTTGGAACCGTAAGTGTCCCCATGGATGTGCGTGGTGTGGATGGAAATGAAATGACTATCGCCATTGAGGAGGTTACTGATTTTGAGCAGGTTTACTTAAGTGACGACTATACCGGAGTACAAACCAACCTCATGGAGAATCCTTATACCTTTATTTATGATGCAGGGCAAACCGACCGGTTCACTGTTTATTTCACCATTGTGGGAACAACGGAAAATCAACTGGAAAATGCTCAGGTATATAGCTTCGATAAAAAGATCCGGGTAATTATCCCCATGGAAATGAATGCGCATGTGGAAGTCACCAATATGTTGGGTCAAACAGTGAATGAAATGGATGCTCATTTGGGAACACATGATATTAACATGGCTCATGGAGGATACTACCTGGTTACCATAACCGGAGACAATCAGCGTATCACCCGTAAAGTATTCATTAAGTAAAACAAAGTCAAACATTTAAAAAGAAACAACATGAAAAAGAAGATAGTTACCACATTGTTGATGAGTGCTTTAGTGATACTTCCATTGTTCTCCATTGGCCAAATGGGAGGGCCAGATGATCCGGGAGGAGAACCAGGAGGAGATCCTATTAATCCTGGTGGCGGTGCTCCCATCGGCTCCGGAATTGGTATCCTCATGGCACTTGGCGCTGCTTATGGTGGTAAAAAGTTATATACACTTTATTCCGAAAACCAAGAGTCTTTGGAAGAATAACCAAAGTTATAATGACTAACCAAAAAGGCAGCGTACATTGCGTACACTGCCTTTTTCTTTTCCCTCACCCATCAATTAAAATGCATTTCAAAGGTTCGGTATTGTCAATTAATACTATTTTTGATTGCGCAATAAAGCGCATTTAATGCCATATACTCTTATGTTATAACAATGTTTTTGGATAAAATGAGCACTATCTTTATTCAACCATAACCAATGAATCACACCATGAAAAAGACAATCATTTCCACACATACCATCGCTACCATGCTGATATTGCCTTTATGGGCTATCCCGCAAACAGATAACTTCGGAGAACTCCGGTAGCGAACCCAACAGATTTGAAACTAAACCAATTCATTGCAATGAAAAATCCTTTGTTTAAACTCACCCTCACCGCGTTACTACTAAGTGTACTACTTACGTCATGCGACCAACCGAAACCCAAAGAAATGAAAGAATCAAAATCAGAAAAAATAAACGTTTACCAGGTGTTTACACGCCTTTTTGGAAATAAAAACACCACCAATAAAGCCTGGGGAACCATCGAGGAAAATGGCGTGGGCAAGTTCAACGATTTTGATGACAAAGCCTTGTCGGAATTGAAAAATATGGGAATTTCCCACATATGGTATACCGGAGTTCCTCACCATGATGTCATCCGTGATTACACAGCTTATGGCATTTCCAACGATGACCCGGATGTGGTGAAAGGTCGCGCAGGGTCGCCATACGCTGTGAAGGATTATTACAACGTCAATCCCGACTTAGCTGTGGATCCGGCAAAGCGTTTAGAGGAATTTGAAGCCTTAATCGAACGAACCCATGCCCACGACATGAAAGTGGTTATCGATATCGTTCCCAACCATGTAGCCCGCAATTATCAGTCGATCAGCAATCCGGAAGGAACCGAAGATTTTGGTGCTTCTGACAACACTTCGGTGGAATATGCACGCGACAACAATTTTTACTATATCCCCGGTCAGGATTTTCAGGTACCAGACTTCTTGAATGGCTATCAACCCCTTGGCGGGGAAACCAATCCGCTTTCTGATCAGAAATTTCGTGAAAGTCCGGCCAAATGGACCGGCAACGGATCGCGTGAAGCCAAACCCGGTTTTTACGATTGGTACGAAACCGTGAAAATTAACTACGGTATCCGCCCCGACGGAAGCAAGGATTTTGATGTGCTCCCGGAGGAATATGCACAAAAAGATTACCCCGAACATGCTGCCTTTTGGGCCGATAAGCAAGTCCCCGATTCATGGAAGAAATTCCGTGATATCGCCCTTTATTGGACAGATAAAGGTGTGGATGGATTTCGCTACGACATGGCCGAGATGGTTCCTGTTGAGTTTTGGAGCTACATGAATTCTGCCATCAAGATGAAAAACCCGGATGCGTTTATCATGGCTGAAGTATATAATCCTGCTTTGTACCGTGAGTACATCCTAAAAGGCAAAATGGATTATCTGTACGACAAAGTGGAGCTTTACGACACGTTGAAACACATCATGCAAGGACATGGAAGCACCGACAATCTGGTTCCCATTCAGGAAGGTTTGGTCGACATTGAGCATCACATGCTGCACTTTTTGGAAAACCACGATGAGCAACGCATTGCTTCTGCTGGTTTTGCAGGAAATGCCCAAAAAGGGAAACCCGCCATGGTGGTTTCTGCCTGCATCAGCACCTCCCCCACCATGATTTATTTCGGACAAGAAGTGGGTGAACCCGGTGATGGAAACCCCGGATTTGGATCGGAAACCCGTACCACAATTTTCGATTATTGGGGTGTGCCCAACCACCAACGCTGGATGAACAAAGGCGCTTTTGATGGAGGACAGCTCAACCCGGAGGAAAAAGAGTTGCGGACTTTTTATGTAACCTTGTTGAATACAGTAAACGATCATTCCGCTTTTAGCGGAAACTACAAAGAAATACACCGCCATAACCGGGCCCATACGCCTTACTATAACGATCGTGTTTTTTCGTTTGTTCGTTGGGATGAGTCGGAGAAATTGATGGTAATTTCCAACTTCGATGCCGATAGCACCTTTGGGTTTTCGGTTTCGCTGGACTGGGATTTAATCAACCAATGGCAACTCAAAACGGGTGTTTATCCTATGACCGATCTGTTGAGTGGCCAGTCAGATTACACACTCCATGTGGATGAAACCGGAGCCAGTGTTCGGGTAGACTTAAAACCGCTGGAGTCGGTGATTTTGAAGCTGGAATAGGAGAATACAAATCCTGTCAGGTTTTATAAACCTGACAGGATTTTGTTACTTGCTATTCTCGCTATAGAGCATCAAATACGATTTGATAAAGGCGTCCAAATCGCCATCCAGTACATCTTGTACATTGCTGGATTCGTGTCCGGTACGCACATCTTTAATTAATTTGTAGGGATGCAGGGTATACGATCTGATTTGCGATCCCCACTCGATTTTCTTTTTGTTGCCTTC
>JBFHGX010000189.1:0-6836 GCA_041582875.1 Bacteroidales bacterium
ACAGTAAGTCCGTCATCATTGTCGGGATCCTTGTTAAAACTCAATCCTGAGACGGATGACATTTGTGTTATTGGTAATACTTGTTTTGCATTTTCATCCTTTAAAGATTGTAAATTTGAACGGCGGGAAGTACATCTGGAGCAATGTTTCGAAGTATTTCTTAATAAAGAAACTGTAGCACATTATATTGGTCTGGGTTATTATCTGGTAACCAATGGCTGGCTTCGGTTATATCAACAGCATATTAAAAGTTGGGGCTTTACTGACGATACTTCCCGGCTTTTTTTTGGAGAGTCCATGAAGGGGATTCTTCTTCTGGATACCCAAATCGACAATACTTATTTAAGTAACCTTGAGAAACTTTCTGATTATATGGGGCTTCCTTATGAAATCCTTCCGGTGGGATTGTCGCATTGCCAAGATTTTTTTAATAGTCTGGTATTTGATTGGCGAAACAAAATACAAACGCAACGGTTAGCTGGTAAAATGTCGACCTTAACACGGCAATCAGCTGATTATGCAACTATTTTTCACCAATTGGAAATCCTCGTTAATCTGACCGATGAAAAGAGTATTGTTGATGTTAGTTTTCAATTATTAAGTATTTTATATGCGCCAACCGAGATTTCTTTTAAGCAATTTATCAATGATCAAGAGGAGGTAATTAATTTTGAGAGATCCATTCAATATGAGAAACCCAATATCATTGAAAACTTTTCCATCGATGTAATGTATGCAAACACATTGTTGGGGGTTTTTGAAATTAAAGGGATTATGTTTCCACAATTTATTGATGAGTATAAAAAAACAGGGTCAATCCTAAAGAATCTTTTTGGCCTGGCAATCGCCAATGCACGGAAGTATGAAATTACCATTGAGCAAAAAAAACAGTTAGAAATTTATTCTGCTGAGCTGTTGGCTACAAATAATGCCAAGGATAAATTCTTTTCAATTTTGGCTCACGACTTGCGTGGTCCATTAGGCTCAGCGCTGGGATGGAGTGATATGCTCAATCAGGAGATTGATAGCCTTCCTGTTGAACAGGTGAAAAAAATCAGCGGCACTATATACAACTCCATAAGTTCTACTTTTAATCTGCTAACCAACTTACTCGATTGGGCTCGTACCCAAACCGGAAAGATTGATTTTATTATAGAGCCGGTTAACATGCGAGATGTGTTGGAAGAAGTTTATTATTTGCTATCCGGACAAGCTCAGCTAAAGTCGATTAACATTACTCATCAGATCCCTAAAGAATTAATGGTTTATGCCGACCGCAATATGCTGACTACCATCATTCGAAATCTGGTGTCCAATGCCATTAAATATACACATGCCGATGGTAAAATTTCGATTTCATGCATATTAAACAACCATTGGTGTACTATTGGTGTTTCAGATAATGGTGTAGGGATGACTCAAAGTCAAATCGATCAGCTTTTTAGTGTTGAAAACACCATCAGTTCTCCCGGAACAAATAAAGAAAAAGGTACAGGTCTAGGACTTGTTCTTTGTAAGGAGTTTGTTGAAAAACACGAGGGAAATATTTGGGTTGAAAGCCAAGTTGGAATTGGAAGCACATTTTATTTTAAAGTGCCGGTTTCTTCAATAAAAGGTTTGAAGTCTATTTAATGGGATTTTAGGATTTTTCAAATTGGATAGGGTTGAATCATCCTTTCGTAGATTACCTTTCTTTGCCTTATCTTTGCCCAAAACATCAACATGGATAAACTTTCGGCAGTCATTATAACCTTCAACGAAGAACGAAACATAGATAGATGTATTCATTCTCTTCAAGGGGTTGTCGATGAAATTCTGGTGATCGATAGCCTGTCTACCGATAGAACAAAGTCAATTTGCACCAAGTTGGGAGTTCGGTTTTACGAGCAATCGTGGTTGGGTTATAGCGAACAAAAAAATCACGGAAACGCATTGGCTAAATTTGATTATGTACTTTCTATTGATGCCGATGAAGCCTTGTCGGATGAGCTCAAAAAGAGTATTCTCGAATTGAAGCAAAAAGGATTTTCAGGAGCTTATCGGTTTAACCGGTTAACCAACTACTGCGGTCAATGGATTCATCATTCTGGTTGGTATCCCGATGCCAAAGTAAGGATATTTAATCGAAATCAAGTTAAGTGGACAGGAGCTATTCATGAAACGCTTACTTTGGAGAATACACAAGTTCAACCACTCAAAGGCGATTTGTTGCACTATTCATATTATAGCGAAGCCGAACATTATCGTCAGATTGAAAAGTTCACCAACCTTGCAGCACAGGATTATTTTGAGAAAAATAAAAAAATCTCGACCATGAAATTATGGTTGAGTCCGGCTGCCAAATTTATTCGTGACTATGTGATTAAAAGGGGTTTTTTGGATGGTAAAGCAGGACTTAAAATATGTCTTCTTTCGGCAAAAACAACTTATCTGAAGTATTACAAACTAAAGCAGTTGCTAAAAAAAGCCTGATTTGAAAGCTTTTAATAATCAAAAAATAAATCTGGGATACGATTTTGTATTTAGCAAGCAGACTTTAACAGGCTTGATGGTACTCACAGGGCTGGTTTTTCTTGTCTCTATCTGGAATAGATTTATTTATATTGATGATGCTTTTTTTGGAGAACAGGCATATTGGTTGGCACGAGATGGTGTTGTAAAAACAGTGAGTTTGATCGATTTCTTGGGTTGTGATGTGCAACTGTTTTCTTATCACAAGCTCAATATCCTAACGGGAGCTGCGCTTATAAGGATATTTGGTTGGTCAGTGACTCCGCTTCGGCTCACTTCCTTGGTATTTTTTGTGACATTTTTGGTGGTGTTTATTCGGTACTTTAATCAAAAGTTCGCTGCTAATCCCAGCCGCAAACAACAGCTAGCCATGGCCTTGTTTTTCCTGGTGGTTAATCCTTTGATTGTATTGTATGCTTTTACTTATCGACCCGAAATTTGGGTTATGTTTTTTGGGTTTCTGTCATTCATCTGGCTCGATCGAAATACAGAGGATAAAATAGCTGTGAAAGCAGCCGTTATTGCAGGTATTTTTGCCGGACTAGCTTTGTTGACTCATTTAAACGGACTTATTTTTTTAGTTGCAGGAGCTGTATTGTTGTTGTTTAAAAAACAATGGCGTGGATGGTTTTGGTTTTCATTGGCAGGAGGAATAACAACCCTGCTTTATTTTGCTGATCTTTGGCAGGTGGGGCATTTGGAAGCCTGGTTTTTTCAACTCAGCCATTGGCCCGACAACAACGCCACCAATTACCTTTCGGATAACTTCACCGGGCTGGTGATGAATATGTTAACCAAATTAAGCCAAGAGCATCAACGTTTTTTCTGGAGTCCCAAAGTGTGGGGTATTTCTGCCTTCTTTTTGTTAACCCTGCTGTTTAATTTTAAACGGTTGATGCGCGAGCAAACCAACCTCATGGTTTATACCATCACCCTTATTCTGGTGCTCAATATTGCGGGATCTCAAATTGCTGAACGATTTTTGATCTACTTGTTTCCTTTTATGGCACTCATTATTTCCTTTGGTTTGATCCGATTGGTTCACGAAACAAAACCTGTTCACAAAGCTATTTTCATGTTGTTGTTGGTCGTGCAATTAGGGACTGTTGGACTCAGATTTGCTGACATTTTCAGTAAAAACGCACCGCATGTTCAAATAACCAATGAAATATTGTCGCAAGTTCCTGACAAAGAAAATTTGATATTGATACCCTACAATATGGTATTTAATGCGTTAGATCAATATCCATTGGCAAGCTTTAAGGCATTTGAATACAAAGAGGTCGCTCAGGGTCATCCTTTTAATCAATCAGAATTTTTTAAACGTGCGGATGACCTGGGAATACAATCCATTGTTATTCCGCTACCGGGATTAAAAAATACCGACACTGGTTTGTCGTGTTTTAACGATGGAAACATAACTGACTCTTCACTTTATCATCAGCATTACCGTGATAAAAGATGTGTAATTCTGGTTAAGAATCAATAATACTCTGAGCTGAAGCTGTCTGAGGTTATCCGGAAAGCAGAGTTATATTTGTGTTATTTTTGTGCCTTAATTCAAAAACTATGAAAGTTATTTTACTTGGGCTTTGGAAACGGTTGTTGTTTTGGCTGTTGTTTTTCGCCCTGTTGCGGATGGTTTTTTTGGTTTACTTCAACCGAATAATCATGCTGGATGAAATACCTTTTTCAGAGGTGCTTTCGGTGTTTTGGCATGCGCTGGCTCTTGATATTTCTACTGCTTGTTACCTGCTTGTTATTTCATATATCTTTCTGATGATCCATCAGTTAACGTCCTTTAAGATGGCCGTTAAATTGGATTACTTTTTTGCACTAATTATTTTGTTGGTTTATGCGTTAATTTCTACTGCCGAGCTTGGATTGTATAGTGAGTGGAAAACCAAACTGTCCTACAAAGCGCTGAGTTACCTCAACAATCCCAGTGAGGTGTTTAATTCCATTTCAACAACTGTTTTTATGCTGTTGGTGGTGTTCTGGTTACTGCAATCCCTACTTCCCTTTTATGTTTATCGCAAGTTTGTGGCTTCTGAAAACCAACATAATTCTCCAGTTAAAGTTAATGCATGGTGGACAATCCTGTTTGTTCCTTTGCTGCTTTTTATCGGACTTAGAGGTGGTTTAAGCGAAATCCCCATCACCACCAGTACCTCGTATTTTAGCAAACATCAAATACTTAATTTGGCTGCAGTTAACTCTGGTAACAACATGCTAGTGAGTGTTATAAATACATTGAGTTTAGACGATACCAATCCTTTTATCACACTTCCCGATGAGGAAGCTCGTCGGATTGTTGCACAACTTCATCAGGTTGAGGGCGACAGTACGCTGAAAATTGCTCGAATACACAAACCAAATATCATTATTTTATTGCTCGAAAGTTGGTCGGCTGACCTGGTAGAGTCGTTGGGCGGTGAGCCCGGAATTACGCCTAATTTCAAACTACTTGAAAAAGAGGGGTTGTTATTTACTGAGTTTTATGCCAGTGGAAACCGTTCTCAACAAGCCATGGGCTCTCTGTATGGCGGTTTGCCCGGATTGCCTTTTACCACCATTACCGATCATCCTGAAAAATATGCTGCACTACCCAGCTTTATTAAGGACATTAAACGTGATGGATATTACACGAGCTTCTGGTTTGGCGGGCAGTTAAATTACGGCAATATCCTGAGCTACTTGATGTCCAACGAATTTGATGAGATTACAGAAGGAAAAGACTTACCCTCAGAATTTGAACGTGGAAAACTGGGTGTACACGATGAATTCCTCCTGACTCATGTTGCTACTGAAATTGGTCAGCAACCTCAGCCATTTTTTACAACGGTTTTCACCCTCAGCTCGCATTCACCCTACGATATGCCCATGGAAGAAGTGATTCACTGGCCTAAAAAGGAAAAAAAGTTCGTTAATTCAGCCCATTATACCGATAGAGCTTTGGGTGAATTTTTCTCCATCGCCAAACTACAGCCTTGGTATAATAATACGCTCATTTTAGTGGTTGCTGACCACAGCCACCGATCATATCGCGATCATCTGTTGGCTTCATTTCCTTATCATAAAATCCCTCTGCTGATAACAGGAGGTGCTTTAAAACCTGAATTTAAAGGCCAAACATTTGATATGGTAGCTGGAAATACCGACATTCCCGCTACTTTGTTGGCGCAGCTCGATCTCGATCGCTCAGCTTATGTGTGGAGTAAAAATTTGCTCAACCAATATTACCAACCTTTTGCGTTTTTTGAACTCAACGAAGAAGGTTTTGGATTCAAACGCTACGATGGCGATGTGGTTTGGGATCAGCGAGCTAAACAATTTTTACAGAAAAATATCCCTCCTGAAAAGGAGAAAGAAGTGGTGAAAGAAGGTAGTGCTTATTTACAGGTATTGTTTGAGGATTTCTTAGCGTATTGAGCACTTATCCCAACCAATAAGGCGTGGTAAAAGTCAGCTTTTGCCACACCTTAATTGGTTGGGAATCAGAAATAAATTAAACTTACAATTTATCAGTCGAATAACTCCAACTAAAACTTCTCGTCGTATTTTGTCCAGAGGAAATCGCCTAGCTTAATGGCTTCGTCCATTACTTTGGTGCCTTGCTCATTGGAATAACTATCCAGGAATATCATGGCCTTTTTAGGACTCTTTTCATAAAGTTTGAGCGCTTCAGCATCAATGGCTTTCTGGTTTTGAATCATCTGTAATTGCATGGGATTCCATACGGCATTAACATCGTGGCGCATATCGCCCCAGCGTTGCGAAGCTAAAGTGCCCAAACGATTAAAAATCCACCAGGCTGAGTTCATGGTATAACCGTTTACTCTTCCGGGTGTTTTATAAGGTGATGGTAAATCGCTCACGCATCCGTAAATAGGTACATAAATGGAAGTTGCTACATTGTCCATGGCCAGCCATTCTACGCCACCAATTTCGTCTGGAAGCCAGTTGCGTAACTGAATAATGGTGGCATACATGGTATACCAACGGGCAATGGTGCGTTCGCCAAGCCAACCCCAGCCACCATTGATTTTATACAGTTTATTGGCGTCGTAAGGCATGTGCGGACTGGCCAAAGGAGAAATAACGGTTTTACCTTCATCATCAGTAACGGTCAGATCCTTGGTCATGTCGAAAGGAGTGCCTTCGTAGTAATCTTTAAAAACGCTGATGATTTTTTCCAGCGTAACCAGGGTGTCAGGCTTTACCGAAAAGGGGTAATCGCTTTGATTGGGATCAAGTTTGAGTGAAGGAGCCAACAGGTCGAATACGCGCCATTCGCGGCGGCGTGAAGCCAATGAAGTGCGGCT
>JBFHGX010000190.1:0-6826 GCA_041582875.1 Bacteroidales bacterium
AACGGGTAGCATATACTTTTGTGGCGACTTTCGAAGACAAGTCTGTCTGAGTACAACAAATGTGATTTGAATCTATAAACGTGAATTTCAAACCAAAATTAGCCATAAAGTATGATGCATTGTTGTGCACTGTGGTTATTTTTTCAGATTGTTATTGATACAAAATTATTAATTTGTCGAATCGAAACTTTATAAAGAAGATCGTCATACACCCATATTTCTACAAAATTATACCCACTGTCGTATATATACCATTGACAATCATTTTGGTTTAACTCTTTTTTTTCTAAATGCAGGAGGCGATATGCAATTAAAAAACCTTCTTGAAATGTGATGTCTGGGATGATGTAGGTAATCTGACCGCAAGTTGATACAGTTTTTGTAAAAATATTTATTCCATTGCTCAGGATAATTTGTTCACTAGTGTTATCACCGGTATATGTTTTGAGTATTTGTAAGGTATCAAATTTGTTCTCAAGGAATTCCTTGAAGTTGAATAATATATATTCTGTAGGAATAGGAGTGAACCTTGAAAGAAAAGCGTCAAATACATATCCTTCAAGTTCTTTATAGCGAATCATCGTCATTTTCCCTTTTAAAAAGAATTCATTCGTCGGCTTGCTGTCAATTAAACAAGAAGACTTGACCCGCAATTCCGTGCTCTTATTATCGCCTGTTTTTAATATGACTATTTTTTCTCCAAAAGAGATATTTCCAATAATTTCACTGGATTTCTCAAATGATTCTCGAATATTCAATCCAGAACTTGCCCATACATAAAGTGTATCACCTTCATGATAAAATGTTTGACCGTAAAGAGTGTTAAGCAAAAGGGGGACTATTAATAAATTGAATAAAGTTCTTTTCATGGTGTTGCTAGTTTCTTACCATTGTGCACAACGGGAAGCATATGCTTTGTGGCGGACTTTGAAAGACACTTCTTTCTGACCACTACGATTAATAATTGAAACTAAAATACTCATTTTCATAACGTTATCCGCCATAAAGTATTATGCAATGTTAGCCCCAGTTTTTCTTTTTTCCGACGATTGAGTCTTCATTTTTAATATTAAGATGAAGTCACGTTTTTAAAATGATTCGTATATCAGTTTCATTTTACTTTTTTACTAATTTTTCTTGTTTAACAACAACTCCATCAACAGAAATTACAGCAATATAAACCCCATTTGTTAAATTTTCAATGGAAATATTTTGATCTGTGTCGGATAGTTTTTTTACCATTTGACCCAAATTATTGAAAACGGTTACTTCGACATGCCCTGTTTCATTGCTGCTAATATATATTTTGCCTGATGTGGGATTCGGGAAAATCTGAATATTATCCTCCATGGTTAAATCTTTGGTTGAAACAAGACCGTCTGCATCCAACTTCATTAAAAAAATATCGGTTTCGTTACCAGTATTGTCGGTTTCTGTGCCCATGATCACCATATCGTTTGATGGCAAGCCTAGTACATCCACCCCAACTCTAGGAGGATCACTGGGGTAAATCCTTTCATGCATATTGGTTAATGCATAATCAATAAACCAGACAGCCAGTTCACCTTCAATTGTGCCGGTAACTAATATTTTGTCAGTTCCCAGTATCCCAGAACCCATGATATGATAATTTGGGTAGGTTAATTCAAAAGCATTTCCAAATATGATATAACCCTCAAGAGACTGTGTCAATACTCCAATTAAGTATTGATTGGTTGGTGGATAAAAGTAGTATCTAACGACACAACCTTGGTCTGGAGAATATTTGTCAACCCCAGCAATATGAATAGTACTAAACTCCCACAACCATAAATATCTATCAAAGTTATTGCAAATGACCAGTCCCTCGCAAGCAAACCAAATTTGATTAGGGGAAACTTGCCTTGAAACAAAAACAGGAGAATCTATATGGTTTATATCTGCAACAGATTCAAGATAACTGCCAATTTCAGAGTCAAATACATAATATTGAATTAAATGAGTGGCATCGGTTGTTTTTCCGGCATGCAATCTGTAATCTGTTCCATTGGTAATTTCATTAATCGAACCGAACCAAAAACCCTCGGAATTATCTTCTTGATACGACCATATTTCTGCACCGGACTGGCTATCTAATAAGCTTAAATAACAATGATTATTTTTACTTCCAGCGATTGCAATATTGCCATTTTCTGTAATACAAAGAGCCATATATTTTGAAGTGTCTTCTGAAGTTATTCTCCAAACTTCATCTCCATTAATGTTTACTTTTAATGCAAATGCGTTTTGGTTTTCATGACTCATATCTTCATACCAACCACAAACAATGACATTTCCTACATGGTCAGAAACAAATGCAACAGGGTGATCAAATGTGCCAAAACTAAATGTTTGGTTGTAATATACCTGCGATGACATCATCAATGGAAAGATGGTTAGCATAGCAAAGTAAATTAATCTCTTTTTCATAACTATATTTATATTGTTCATAACAACAATGTCATACATCTTTTAAGTAAAGATAGACAATAACTTCGGTTGATAATGGTGAATAAAACAAACTGTTAAATAAATAAGAAGATACCTAAATATTTAATTAACAGTTTGTTTCAATATTCATCAAATATTATGGTTTAATGTACTTACAATCTATTGAAAATCGCATGGATTAGCAGGTTCGGACGAACTTGGATTCTGCACATAATTTATAACAAGAGTTAATCCTGCCCAGTTAGATTCGTCACCCTCGTTATCTCTTACTCTTAGGTCAATAGTATGAATTACGGGTTGTCCCGGAAGTGGAGTGAGATCCGAAGTTACGTATAAAAATTGACAATAATCTGCTCCAGAAACAGAAAAATATGTACTGGTAGCTGAGCAATCCCAACCAGATGAACCAGAACCTAAATCTATGTTGCCGCAGCCCCAAGTCATATGATGGCTGGGATCCATACCGCTAACCATATCAGAGTATTGAACAACATAATGACCACTTAGGGTGAAATTTACATTTACTGTTTTCCAATCAAGAGATATGGTCGGTGGTGGAGGCAACTCCGAAGGAACTAATTCAGTGGAGGTTTCTTGTTTGATGTCTATGTCGGATACTGGAATAAATGACATTAAAAAAACCGCTGTGATGATTGTGGCAAGAGTACCCAAATTTATTTTAATTAACTTATTCATAGTTGTAACTTTTAAGAGGTAACTTATTTGTTTAATATTTAAAAGAAAAATGCAAAAAACGATTTTTTGGCTTCCTATCTATGGATATACCGGACTAAGCTGACCCCCCTAATCCGGAAGAACAACAGTTAGATTTGTTTCATTTTTTTCACAAAAAGAGTGACAATCCGGCAGATACTGACCCCCCTAATAGTGAAAATGAGGATATTTTTTCCGGAGCATGTTGACCCCCTAATTTAACTTTGGGTCAGAAATCCGGAGCATACTGACCCCTCTTTTGCATGAAAATATAAGTTTTGGTTCTGTAGTGGAAAACCGTAAGTTGACCACTAAATTGAATGTAAATGGCAGGTAAACCAAAACGTATGAGTAAGATTAAACAATTACTACAGTTTCACAAACAAGGCATGGGCAAGAAGACTATCGCCCATAACCTTGGTATCAGTAAAAACACTGTTAAAGCCTATCTGGACAAGCTCCAGTCGGCTAACATGGATATCGATTCCCTGTTAGCTTTGGAGGATCCTATTCTGGAGACTAAGTTTCATCCGGGTAACCCTGCTTATAAGGATGAAAGGTTTGAATACCTTAAAGATAGGTTGGATTATTACGCGAAGGAGCTAAAACGAACCGGTGTAACCAAACAGCTGCTCTGGGGTGAATATATTGTTAGTTACCCACAAGGCTATGGTCGTTCACAGTTTTGTTACCACTTATCGCAATATATGGTGGCCAGTAAGCCTTCAATGGTTTTGCAGCATAATCCTGCAGAAAAGCTTTACATATACTTTGCAGGCAAACGACTATCTTACATTAATCCAGATACCGGGGAGGTGATTTATTGCCAGGTATTTGTTGCCTGTTTGCCGTATTCTGATTACAGCTTTGCTATAGCTGTGGCAAGCCAGAGTATCTCTGACTTCCTTTATGCTCTAGGGCGTTGCCTAGAGGAGATTGGAGGCGTTCCTCAGGTACTGGTTCCCGACAATTTAAAAGCGGCCATTATTAAAGCCAGCTCCTATGAACCAGATGTGAACCAAGCACTGGATGACTTTGCCAATCACTATGGAACAACCGTTGTGCCTACCCGGGTGAGAAAACCAAAGGACAAAGCATTGGTTGAAAATCAGGTTAAGCTAATCTACACAAGGGTTTATGCTAAGATACGCAATCGTCAGTTTTTTGATTTAGAAACACTAAACCAAGCAGTGAAAGAAAAAATCAAAGAACATAATCAAACCCGTATGCAGCAAAAACCATATTGTCGCCAGGAACGTTTTCTGGCTGATGAGAAACACTTACTTGGACGATTACCTGTCGATAGCTTTGAACTCAAGTATTACCGCACACTCAAGGTGGCTAAGAATAACCATATTTATTTAACCATCGACAAACATTACTACAGTGTTCCTTTCGCCTATATCGGTGTTAAAACACAGGTGATCTACACGCGTTCAATGGTTTACATTTATACCGATGGCAAGAGGGTAGCTGTTCATGTCAGAAATTACAGTCAGGGTAGGTATAGCACAATCAAGGAACATCTTTGTTCCTCTCACAATCATTATCTTGATCGTAGTCCTGATTATTATTTGGGCAAAGCCAAAGCTATAAGCGATGAGCTGCATGATCTTTTCCGGTTGGTGTTTAATCAAAACCGTCACCCGGAACAGCTCTATCGTACCTGTGATGGGTTGTTGAGTTTACAACGCAAAACCCTACCGGAAACATTTAAGAAAGCTTGTCTGATCGCCATTAAAAATCAGATTTATTCGTACAAATTCATATCCAATATCATCACCAACAAGATGACCGATATGCCAGAAGAAAAAATTAAACCGGTTTTGCCTGAACATAATAACATTAGGGGCAAAGCCTATTATTCACAATCAATAATAAATTTCAACCCTTATGATGCAAATTGAATCACAATTCAACCAACTCAGGCTTCATGGCATGCACCGCAGCTGGCAAGCCTTACAGGAAACCAGAAGACATTTTGAACTTTCCTTAAGCGAAGGACTGGAAATGTTACTTCAGGCCGAACAACAAGAAAGAGAAAATAAACGTTTTGACAGGCTTCAAAAAAATGCCCATTTTCGTTATCAGGCTTCCATTGAAGAGCTTCAGTTGGATAGTTCCCGCGGTATCGACAAAGTGCTGATTACGAGTCTGGCAACAGGAGCGTACCTGTCCAAAGGAGAATCTGTTCTGATCACAGGATCCACAGGTTGCGGGAAAAGTTTTCTGGCTTCGGCACTTGGTCACCAGGCATGCGCACAAGGCTATAAGGTATTGTACTTCAATGTTCAAAAATTAATGCAAAAAACCAAAATGGCGCGAATCGAAGGAACTATTTACAAGTTCTTTGAAAAAACCGCCAAAACTGATTTGATCATCCTAGATGATTTTGGATTAACCCATTTAGAACAACAGCAACAACTGGACTTAATGGAAATTATCGAAGACCGACATGGCAATGCTTCCACCATCATTGCAAGCCAGCTTCCTGTTGCCAGTTGGTTTGATGTAATCGGTGAAGAGACCATCGCAGATGCTATTTTGGATCGACTGGTTCATACTTCATATAGGATAGAATTAAAAGGAGAAAGTCTAAGAAAAAAACGGTAATATTGTCAGGCGAAAGCATTCATTGAACCCTAAACTTTAAGGGGGGTCAATATCACCGGAAGAGGGGGTCAGTATCACTGGAATATCCACCTATCTATAAATAGAATAGGAAGCCAAAGTTAGGTAAACCTATTTATTGTCGCTAACAAGTAGTATTTCTGTTTTTTCATCTTTTAAAGTTATTAGTTTAATTCATTGTGTTACTGTCTCTCCATAAATTGGGGCTAACGGGCAGCATATGCTTTGTGGCGCTTTTCGAAGACAGATCTTTCTGACCACAACAAATGTGATTTGAATCTATAAACGTGAATGTCAAGCCAAATCTAGCCATAAAGTATGATGCAATGTTAGCCACTGTTATTATTCTTCTATTTCTGTTTTGTCAAGAGCCCAAAGTTTTCCATCCAAGTCTTTAAATGCAATGACGCCAATTTCATAGTTGTAGAAAAAGCTCGAATCATTATTAGTAAAAACATTTTGAAAAGTCCTTCCTAATAAGTTTATTTCGTCTATTGGCTGGGCGAATATTAAATTGTTGTCAATTTCTGCAAGGTCTCTGGAATTGACGAGTATGGATAATACTCCTGCGCTTGCAGTAGTATCCGAATCTAACCCTTTGTTTATCCATAGTTGATCCGAAATCACTAATTCTCCGAAATTTAAAGAAAAAGGTTCTACTTTCAGCTGCAAAGAGAATCTTAAGTTCAATGATGAAGAAGTCTCCATCATATTGTACTGGTAATAATCAATGTTTGTTTTGTAGACCTTTTCAAGATTGGCATCGTACTCACAAGTTGTTTTATAGTAAGTGTCAATATTTTCATAACCGCCTTTTTCATATTCTAGTTCAAACTGAACCTGGTTTCCAACATCGTCCTGAAAATACATCTTAGTATTGCTCTTATACGGAACACTGTTTATTGAATTATCCAAAAGATTGAATGTTCCAAAGTCCTCTTCACTACATATTTCAGTTGAATCTTCTTTCTTGCAGGAAATTATTGTCAATACCAAGAAGGTCATAATTAGT
>JBFHGX010000191.1:0-6821 GCA_041582875.1 Bacteroidales bacterium
ACTAAGGCTTCCTCAAATTTTTCGATTCTCACATAGGCTCTGCCTAATAAAAATAGTGTATTTGCTTTTGCTACAGGATTATTTAACTCTTCTGACATTTCAATAGCTTGATTAAAATAAGCCAGTTGCTGGTCTTTTGAAATTTCCGGTAACCTGGCCAACTCTTCCAAAATCTGAATTTGAGCGCTATCTTCAACTTCCGAAAGCCGCTTAAGCAAACTATCTTGAACGGTAGTATTTCCTGTAAGAGTAAAAGATATCAAAAATGAAATTAGCAGTAGAAAACAGATTCTCATGGGCATCTTTTTTACATGATTATCCAAAGACAACGCACTTTGAAATATCAAAATGTCAACATTTAGAGATCGGGGCGGTAACTGAGCAGTAGGCGAATTTCACCGACACTTTTCCAACAAAACTGCAACTCATACCTTCTCTCCTATACCGCTTTGTTTCACAAATTTACACATTATCCTGAAATAAAAACATGTTTCAAATGATTATCCATCCTTAGATATTAATTTTGATTTTATACAAACAATTGAATTTCTCAGTTCACTTTGTTTGTATTCCAAACAGTAAAAATTCGTTTAAAACAATAGATTATTGGTGATGCTATTCCAAAAGAAGAAATTTCGTTTCGTTAGGTGCAAATAAAACACGACCTTCCAATTCATTTATCTTTTTACCCAATACATTTACTTCGGTTACTGAAGTAATTGTATTGGGGTTTTGAAGAAGTTTTGAATTGTCAAGCTTTGCCTTCTTTCCTTCGGTTTCACGAAAGTGCAACAAGATCCCTTTTCCATCTGCTGAAGGTCGGGCACTGACCAACAATATGTTTTCTTGGGCATGTAAATCAATGATGGATGCTGACAAAGAAATATCATTATCCGCGTTTCCAAAGTTGGCTCTACCCATCATTGGCACTCTGTTTCCCCCCCTATAAACGGGTAGCAAACAGGAGTTTTTTTTTTCGAATAAGAAAGCGGAATCTTTTCTGTTTCCCAGTCAATGGCTGTAAAATCCTTATTGGCTCTCGAAAGCAGACAAGGATGGTTATGCGAATATGGAGAATGACACGAAAAATTGCCCCCCCCAATTACTGTCTTGAAACCAGCGAAATACTCCTCTTGAGCACTCAATTAAAGACCAAATAGCATGAAAGAAAGGATGAAAAAAGGTAAAAAATGACTGATCCGATTTTTTTTCATTTTTTTGAATTTATTCAACTCGTCCCCATCAAAGTCAATACCCCTTCCTCTCATCTTGGGACAACTACTGATTTTATTTAACACCTGTGATGAGAGGTAAAAATATAGAATTTTTGGTTTTACCGCAAAGGCGGGGAGGCGCAAAGAAGAACGTGATACAAAACCCCGTATATCAGCCCATTCTATCATTCTGATTGAGCTTTATGAGGCACAAAGAAAGCGAGCAGAGGAAACTGGCAAACTCCAAAGCGCTGACCTGTCATCTCGATATCAGCTTTTTTGCTGATGAGAGATCCCCTGAGAAAAGACAGTGTTTTGTTTTTGTTTGGGGGGATCTCTCCTCCTGCGTCGTTCGAGATAACAACTTATTGTAATAACATGAATATCAGTAATATGTTGAATTTAGAATATCGAACACCGATTTCAGAAGTAAGGGAGAAGGTCGAATTAACCTTATTTACCCTACCTATTCAATGAGTTATACCATTTATGAATTGAAGTTAGCTCTACTCATATTGAGGTATAATGCCGATATCGAATTGAAGAGGTTTTAGGAGTGTAGCGAACTTAAGGCTCATTTCAATTCATAATCGGTATTACTACACATATCCCATGATTTTATAAGCCACCATCCCTGTAATTTCATGTAAAAATGATTCCCATTGATAAATGGCCAGGGAGGAAGGCAAAAACAAGTACTCAAAAGAATATTGTTTATCGCGCAAGGTTCTGTTGGTGCTATAGCTGTCGAAATGAATTTGTTGTTTACTGAAGGTAGCTTGCGCACGACGCATGTGAACGGCAGATGTAAACAAAAGAAAATTTCCATCCGGAAAATACGTTTCGATTAGTTTTTTTGTCTCAACCGCATTTTCATGGGTATTTCGCGACAACGAG
Organism: Bacteroidales bacterium; assembly: GCA_041582875.1. Lineage (GTDB taxonomy): Bacteria > Bacteroidota > Bacteroidia > Bacteroidales > F082 > UBA6244. The sequence goes on from JBFHGX010000191.1 coordinate 2,112, forward strand.
TCCACCAGAATATCATCAGGTGGAATACCTACATTAATTAAAAAATTTTTCATAAGTACGGATTCCACAATGCCATCTTCCAGCAGACTTCCCGATCCACCGGAAATTATAATCTTGTCGATTTTATGCCATTTATACATATCAATTGCTTGCAAAATTCTGTCAGCACTTTGTCCGTACACCAAACGATTATTGTCTTTGTCAATGGCTACCAGACCTCCTCCAAGCACAATACCTGCCAAATAATGATCTTTTAGCTGACTGTTTTGGGGAGATGCAATTTCCCATTGTCTGAGGATGGATTCTACAATAAATTGATTTGAAAACAGGTAAAAAACCAGCAAGGTACCCAACAAATATTTTAGCACACTGGTTTTCTTTCGCAATAAAATGGTTAAAACCAATAAAATAAAAACCCAGGTCAGGGGTGAAAGCAGAATTGACAACAGTTTAGACAGGACAAAAAACATGCCTTTGTAGTTTTTATTTTTTGCTAAAATAGTTGAATTTTACAAACATAACCTTGTAATAAAGGGAATATCATCAGCCTGAAACTTCAGCATTTCAACCACATTATGAAATTTTTTCCTGCCAAAAAGGGCTAATTTTCCATGAATACACAACCTGACTTGTTTCATAACATAAGATTTATGAGCCATATAGTTATCGCATATTGAAAAATACCTTTATGTTATTTCTCTTGTAGTTGATTCTATTTCTTATTAGGTTATGGTCTGTTTTTCACCGAAAAATGGAGATAGAATAAATCTACATAGTAACAATACGTTGTTAAATCTATTTTCTTATATTTGTTACAGCTACTAAAACCGAAATCTATCGCATGAATATATATACAAATGAACCCGGTGTAAAACGTCATTTTATCATCGTTATCTCACTGACTTTAATCCTATTATCCTCTTGCATTCCGCAAAAGCGGTTGGTATTGATGCAGTATGATGACATTATTGACAGTACTTACGCGCTTACCTTTGAAGGGACCAATTACGAAGATTCCATTTATAGAATTCAGGTAAATGATTACTTGTATATAAATATTACTTCCATCGAAAAGAAGATAACCAGCTTTTTTGAACCCGTTACAGCGGTAAATTATATCAGTGGAGAAAACCAAGCCCTAACCGGTTATATGGTCAATCCGGATGGAGCCATTGACTTCCCCTACTTAGGGAAAATATACCTACAAGGACAAACCCTGGAAGAGGCTACCGAAACAATCCGAAAAGCTTCCTCTACAGTGGTTGGTACTGCACGTATTGATATAAAACTGATAAACAACACCATAAGTGTTTTAGGAGAAGTAGAAAAACAAGGATTATACCGCATTACCAAATCAAAAATAGACATTTATGAAGCAATTACGCTGGCCAGCGGATTTACTGACTACGCTAAAAGGGATAAGGTAAAGGTGCTGAGGACGGTTAATGGAGAGAGAAAACTATTTATGGTCAACCTTAACGATGGACGCTTAATTTCAAAGCGTATGTTTTTTGTTTATCCCAACGATATTGTATATGTTGAACCTATGCGTGCAAAAGCCATTGGCCTCACCCCTACTTTCTCGTTATCCATCATTACCACATTGGTAACGATGGTCGTATTAATACAATCAATTTCCAATTAAGATGGCCAAAAACAACAACCAAAATAAAGGGATTGATTTTACCCGAGTTTTACAAAAATACCTGAAAAACTGGTATATATTTTTGTTCGCAATCATCATTGCCGTTCTTTTTGCACGAGATGCCAACAAATATATTGAACCTCTATACAGCCTCAACACTTCACTGCTTATTGAAAACAAGAGCAATAAATCGGTACTGGAAGAACGGGGTTCTATTTCTGAAAATCCATTGTACCTTGGCCAAAAACTCATTGAAAATCAAATTGCTTACCTAAAATCGTATAGCTTCGTAAAGAAGATTATAGAGAAGATGGACATCCTGGTTACTTATTACAAAAAAGATCAGTATTACTGGAAAGACATCTATACCGAAACGCCATTCACCGTCGAGTTTGACCAGAATCATGATCAAATTAGATGGAAACTAATGATTGTTGAGTTCGACAATCAGGATGGTTACAAGTTGAGTTCTGAACAACACTTACCCTTTAGCATCAAAAAAAATTGCAAAATCGGTGAACTTGTCAATGGGCCTGATTACTCCTTCAGATTGGTTCTGAAGCCCGGTAAAACAATTAAGGATGTAGAAAACAAAGTCTTTGGATTTCAAATTAACGATATCAATGGGTTAACCGGACAGTATCGTGGAAAGACAAATGTTTACATTCAAAAGAACACTTCAATTCTTGTCATTGGAACCAGCGGTTCCAACAAACAAAAAGAAAAAGACTACCTGAACACATTGACAGAGGTCTTTCTTGAATCGAATCTGGAAAAGAAAAACCAAATCCTGACAAACACCATTTTGTTCATCGACTCACAATTGTTGAGCATTGGAAGTGAACTAGATTTTGTTGAACAGCGGCTTGAAGACTTCAGAAAAGACAACCAGTTCATGGAGCTTTCGAGTAAGGCCGCTGCATTGCTTCGCAAATTGGATTCACAAACAAAATCGCGGTCTGAATTATTATTGGACTTGAAATACTACGAATATTTGTATGACTACCTGATATCACACGATTCTTTTGATGACATCATGATGCCATCAACAGTGGGATTAAGCCTTCCATTATTTTCTGACTTGGTGCTAAAACTCTCGACCATTACACTTGAAAAAGACAACCTTATTGCCAATTCTTCGCGTAGTAATCCTTACATAGTTACCCTCGAGGAAGAAATTGAAAATACCAAAGCCGCACTTAAAGAAAATATGCGAAGCATAATCGCCACCACCAACATCAAGATTGATGATATGGAGGAACGAATTGTTGTAACCGATGGCGAGTTTAATAAACTTCCAAGGGTTGAACGAGAATTTTTAGAAATACAACGCAAATACAAGGTCTTTAACACACTGTACGATTTTTTACTAAAAAGAAAATCGGAGGTTGAAATTCAAAGAGCCGCTAACCTGCCTGACCATGAAATCTTCGATCGCGCTGGTGACACAGGCATATCAACCATCTCAAAAAGTCCCAAATCCAATTATATCAATGCGCTCATCTGGGCTATTTTAATTCCTTCCATCTTCTTATTCTTACTCGTCTTCCTTAATGATCGGGTGATGGCTGAGGAAGATATTCTGGGAGCCACTTCAATTCCTATCATTGGCACTGTTATTAAAGTAAGCAGCAAAAAGTTGGCCACACCCAACTCCTATTTCTCGGAAACCTTGCGGCTCATTCGCATCAAGCTAAACCTAGTGCCTGCAAAAGGAGAGCAAGTAGTTTTGGTAACTTCCTCAACGATGGAAGAAGGGAAGTCGTTTATTAGTGAAAACCTGGCCATCGTGTATGCCATGACGGGTAAAAAGACCCTGCTTTTGGGGTTCGACTTGAGACGACCTTCGGCAAATCCAGAATTTAAATTGGACGGCACTCTCGGTTTCTCGGAATACATGACCAAAAATGGAAATTTGGATGATTTTATTCAACAGACCTCCAATCCAAACCTGGATATCCTGATTTCGGGCCCTATTATTCCTAACCCTGACGAGCTTATCGACTCAGTGAAAACAGGCGAAATGTTCAAACTCCTGCGCGAAAGATACCGCTATATCATTGTTGATACCGCACCCATGGGCTTGGTAGGAGATGCATTTCTTCTGAACAAATTTTCGGATGCGACCTTGTTTATTGTCCGGAATAATTTTACCAAAAAACGTGTTTTTGCCAAGGCCATCGGTGAAGCCGAAAGCAATGGAATGAAGAATATCAACATTGTATACAACGAAGCACCCAACGACGAGAAAGAGTCGAATAAAGCCATTTATGGGGAGTATATCAAACCCAAACCATGGCCCATCAGAATCATTTTCAAAATAAGAAGAATAATAGTGGATACATTACGAAAAATATAAGATCAATTCATCGCTAATAAAACTAAATCATTATGAGTAAAGTAGCATTAATTACAGGTGTAACGGGTCAGGATGGAGCTTATCTGTCAGAATACCTGCTAAAAAAAGGATACCATGTACACGGTATCAAACGTCGGGTTTCCTTATTCAACACCGATAGAATCGACCACATTTACGAGGATCCATTTGTTGACAACCGTTTGTTTGAGTTGCATTATGGCGATATGACCGACTCAACCAATTTGATCAGAATAATTCAAGAAACACAACCCGATGAAATATACAACCTGGCTGCCATGTCGCATGTTCAGGTAAGCTTTGAAACAGCTGAGTATACTGCCAATGCTGACGGAATTGGCACACTACGACTTCTGGAAGCGGTAAGGTTACTTAACTTAACCGAGAAAACCAGAATTTATCAGGCTTCTACCAGCGAACTTTACGGATTGGTACAAGAAGTTCCGCAAACTGAAAAAACTCCTTTTTATCCCAGATCGCCCTACGCCGTAGCCAAATTATATGCCTATTGGATTATGGTGAATTACCGCGAAGCATACAACATGTACGCTTGTAACGGAATTCTGTTTAATCACGAGTCTCCTATCAGGGGGGAAACTTTTGTGACCAGAAAAATTACCCGCGCTGTAGCCAAGATTGCGCTCGGTATGCAAAAAGACTTGCATTTAGGAAACCTTTCAGCTCGACG
>JBFHGX010000192.1:0-6798 GCA_041582875.1 Bacteroidales bacterium
TGAAAACTTTTCCAATTATAACGTTCTCTTTGGATCTTTGGGATCACTCATCATTCTTTTGGTGTGGCTTTTTTATAATTCATTTATTATTTTAATCGGTTTCGAACTAAATACAAGTATTCGAAGATCAAAAAATATTACAGAAGCAAGGAATAAATCATTAATGTAATTATGAGAGCCCGATCATATAAGGCAATCATGATAACCAAATGGTTTTGTGGGATTTTATTGTTCTTTGCTACCACAAGTGTATGGGCTCAAAAGGAAGGAAACTTCTGGTATTTTGGCGATTATGCGGCAATAGACTTCAACAGTGGAGAGCCTCTTGTATTAAATAATTCACAAATGTATCAGCGGGAAGGGTGCGCTTCTATATCAGATTCAATCGGCAACTTATTGTTCTATACCAACGGCATAAGAGTATGGAACAGAAAAGGACTGTTGATGGGAATAGGCCAACTGCTCGCAGGGGGGCAATCAGCCACACAATCCGCGCTTATTGCTAAAAAGCCAGGGGTCAACAGTCTGTATTTTATATTTACCATTCCTGATCCCGACATCTCCGGAATTAATGGACTTAAATACACCGTTATCGACATGACCCTCAATGATAGCCTTGGAGATTTTACACAAGTCGTAAATTCCACAATGAACGTCGCACCTACTGAGGAAAAAATAACAGCTGTTAAACATGCAAACAACAAGGATATCTGGATTATCACTCACACCTGGAACAGCGATGCTTTTTACGCATTTTTACTTACAGATCAGGGGATTGACAAAGACCGTCCAGTAATCTCTAATTCAGGAATGGTTCACACAGGGAATTTCATAAAAATGGCTGGTTATATAAAAGCTTCACCGGACGGGTCAAAATTAGCCATCATTACCAGAACCAATAGCAACCTTCAACTATTTGATTTTGATAATCAAACCGGTATCATTTCAAATCCTATTACTTTTCACCCATCATACAACAAATCCTACGGACTTGAATTTTCGCCAAGCGGAAATATGCTTTATCTTTCAGATTATTCCAATCACGCTAAAATAATTCAATTCGATCTGAGTCTGCCACCGGCACAAATCATTTCATCCGGAATAGATATTGGATTTGTTGACAACCATAAAATTGGAGCGTTACAAGTTGCTCCAAATGGAGTTATCTATGTGGCAAAATTCGATACCATGGAAGTTGGGTTTATCAGTGACAAATACTTAGGGTCGATCAACTACCCTGAAAAACGCGGGCTTGCTTGCGGCTTTATTGAGGACGACATCTTTTTAAGTTCGGGCGGTTCAAATTTAGGTTTGCCCACCTTTGTTCAGAGCTATTTTTTTAAACAGCAAGATTTTCGATTCGATGAAGTATGTGCCGGAGACAATGTTGAGTTCAGCTTAACAAATGAAAAGGAACTCAACTCTGTTTTATGGGACTTCGGCGATCCTGAATCAGGAACTGAGAACCAATCTGATCTACTAAATCCATCTCATGTTTTCGCCAATGGAGGAACATATCAAGTAACATTGATATCCTATTTTAACACCAACACTGACACACTGATCAAATCCATCACCATTTATCCAAATCCTGATGTAGACCTTGGAAATGACACCTCTTTTTGCAGTAATGATCCGGTTTTACTAATAGCGGGTACTAACGAGAACGATTACCTATGGCAAAATAACAGTCATGATTCATCATATTTGGTATCATCTTCAGGTTTTTATTGGGTAGAAGCAACCAACACTTACGGTTGTCGAACTTCAGACAGTGTTACACTTATACAAGTTGAAAGCCCGAATGTATTTTTAGGAAACGATACCGTAATCAATGTGGGCGACAGGCTCAACTTGCAGGTGGACCCCTCCTACCAAAATATACTTTGGAGTGATGGCTCCTCGGGCAATGAACTTTGGGTTAGTCAACCCGGGAAATATTGGGTATGTGCAGAAAACCATGGCTGTTACGCAAGTGACACTCTACTCGTCTCATTCGACAGCCATTGTCGGATTTTCTGTCCTAATACAATTAGTCCTAACGGAGACGGATTAAATGATAACTTCCAACCCTTTTCGAACGAAGAACTGAGCTCATTCCATCTGATAATCGTAAACAGGTGGGGAACCATTGTATTTGAATCAGATGATATTTTCAATACTTGGAATGGTCAATACCAGGGAGTTCTGGTTAAACAGGGAGTTTTCTCATTTAAAATTGAATACGTTTGCTTGTATTCGGATGAGAAAAAAGTAATGAGTGGCACGATAACCGTTATCCGATAAAAGGCAATCCCAAATTTATCAAGTTTTTTTATCGAACAGAGGTGTTTTCCCCTCAACGGATAAGTACAGGTAAAAATTCCTACTTTTGTCGTCAAATCAAAGCGTGTGAAGAAAGTTATTTCAGTGGTTGGCGCCAGACCCAACTTTGTTAAGATTGCCCCCATACATCGCCAGTTTTTACAACATAAAAACCGCGTACAACATATGATCTGTCATACCGGGCAACATTTCGACAAAAAAATGTCGCAAGTTTTTTTTGATGAACTGGAAATGCCTGTCCCCGATTTTAATTTAGGTGTTGGTGGAGGAAGTCATGCCGAACAAACCGCCAAAATTATGGTAGCTTTTGAGAAGATATTGCTCGAAGAAAAACCAGATTTAGTTATTGTTCCCGGAGACGTGAATTCAACTTTGGCCGCTGCATTGGTGGCCATCAAACTTCATATTCCTGTTGCTCATGTGGAATCCGGTTTACGAAGCTTCGACCGAACCATGCCAGAAGAGATTAATCGAATATTGGCCGATGAAATCGCCGACCTACTTTTCGTAAACGAGCAAAGTGGGATGGATAACCTGAAACATGAAGGAAAGTCCCCCGAAAACATATTTTTCACAGGTAATGTAATGATTGACAGCCTAGTGCATTATCTTCCAAAAATTGATCAATCAACAATATTATCTGAAATTGGAGTGCATCCAAAAAAATATATTTTAGCTACCTTTCACCGCCCTTCCAACGTGGATGATGATAACAATCTGAAACAAATTGTTACAACACTTGCAAATTTAGCTCGCGAGTACACCATTGTATTTCCGGTTCATCCAAGGACTAAAAAACACCTGGAACGCCTTGATTTAATAAAATTAATGGGATCAAATATCATTCTTTTGGAGCCCATTGGATATTTACAATTTCTGAATCTGACAAAAAACGCCGCTTTGGTGATTACTGATAGTGGCGGAATACAAGAAGAAACTACTTTTTTGGGGGTCCAGTGCCTAACTGTACGCAACAATACCGAAAGACCTTCTACTGTTGATTTGGGCACCAACCAATTGCTGGGGCAAGATTACATCTTGGTAGAGCAAAAAGCACGAGAAGTTCTTAAAGGCAAGCTCAAAAAAGGAATTATCCCTCCCATGTGGGACGGAAAAGCTGCTGAAAGAATCGTGGGGCATGTTTTGGATTTCTTATTCAAAAAGCAAGAAAACAACGCGTAAACTAAATGGGACTCATACAGAAACAAAGTCAAAGTGGTACCATTTATTCCTACATTGGAGTAATTCTGGGGTTTATCACCACAGGAATACTTTGGCCAAGAGTTTTTTCCACTTCCGAGGTAGGTTTAATGCGTATTCTGGTTTCGTATTCAGTCCTCTTTTCACAATTTGCCAGCTTGGGTGTAAATTCTGTTACAGTCAAATTATTCCCCTATTTTAAAACCAACGACGGCAAACATCATGGTTTTCTGGGCTTAACCATGTCTATTTCAGTTGTAGGACTGATGCTTTCAGTTTTGGGTTATATTGTACTTAAAACCTGGATAATCGATCCTGACAAAGAAGGCTCACAACTATTTAACGACTATTATTTCTACGTAATCCCTCTTATTTTTTTCACCCTCTTCTTCAATGTATTCGACACCTATTTCAGGGTATTGCAAAATGCAGTCGTGGGCATTGTTTATAAAGAGGTTGTTCAGCGGGTACTCATTCTGGCAGTTATTGTGGCTTATTTCTATCAATGGATTAATTTTCATCAAACCATAGTCTACTATTGCATCGCCTTGGTATTACCAACCTTACTCATTATGATTTCGCTAAAGTTGAATGGGCAATATGCACTTACTCCTGATCTAAGCTTTATTTCAAAAGACCTAAGAAAGGAGATTGCAGGAGTAGGTTTTTTTGGAATTATTGCAAGTTTCTCAGGTGTTTTGGTACTAAACATTGATGTAATCATGGTGGAACGCCTAATTGACCTACAGGCAGCCGGAATATATACCATTACGTTTTTCTTCGGGTCGTTAATCTTAATCCCCATGCGATCGATGGGGAAAATAAGCTCGGTTATTATTGCTGATGCATGGAAATCAAACAACAAGGTGCTGATTGAAGATATTTACAAAAAAAGCAGCATCAGCCTCAGCGTAATTGGCTTTCTCCTCCTGATCGGACTTTGGAGCAATATCGACAATATTTTTATGCTCATTAGCGACAAATACCTGCCCGGAAAATACGTAATCCTGCTGCTGGGCATTGCCAACATGACAGACATCGCATTGGGTATCAGTCCACACATCATATTAAACTCGGTTAAGTACCGCTATTTAAGCTACTTTCTGGTCATATTCGGTATTTTACTGATTATCACCAACCTAATTTTCATTCCCATATACGGACTCGTGGGAGCAGCCGTTGCATCGCTCATTTCAAAAGCTATTTACAATTTGATCAAGTTTGTGTTCCTATACAAAACCTGGAAATTACAGCCTTTCGATCTAAAATATCTGTATCTCATAGGAATCACGACAGGCGTATATTTTGCCTCCCTTCTTTTACCAGTTTGCAGCCATTTCATGGTTGACATCGTGGTAAGGAGCAGCTTCATCTTGGTTATTTTTACGCTTCTGATTTATTATTTGAACATTTCAACCGACATTAATCAGCGACTAGAATCGCTAACAAGGCTGATTTTCAGAAGGATTAGATAGAACAATCTTTTCATGTTCTATTTTTTGCTACTTTTGCATCCGCGAAAAGTAAAGCATCATGATGGACGAAAAAATAAAAATATGTTTTGTAGGTAGTGGAACCATTTCCACTGCTCTGGCCAATGTGTTGGCACAGAAACCGAACCATGAAGTTTTTCTGCTTTCGGTAGAACAGGATGTAGTGGATTCGGTTAGCAATGAGCATGTGAACAGAAAGTATTTTCCCAATGTAATATTGCATCATTCGCTCAAAGCTACCTTTGACAAAAACCTACTTACAGAGGCTGACATCATATTTTTTGGGATTCCCAGCAATGTGGTGGTTCGTTACGTACGAGAAAACAAACATCTTATTGGTGAAGAGGCTTTGCTGGTAAACCTAGCCAAAGGATTTGGCGAAAACCAAAAAACCATACCTCAATGTCTGGCCAAAGAAGTCCCCAATCAAGTATTTAGTCTGAAAGGCCCATCTTTTGCGCGCGAAATCATCAACAATTTACCTACCGCTTTTACACTGGCTTCCAAGCGCAACAAGCATTTCGATTTGTTCACAAAAATGTTTAGCAATACCACCCTCTACCTTGATTTTAGCACAGATGTGATGGGTGTTGAGCTAGCCAGTATTTTGAAAAATATTTATGCCATCATGGTGGGAATCGTAGATGCACATTTCGACTCACCAAACCTACGTTCACTCATCCTCACCAAAGCCATCAATGAGATGAGGTTTATTATCGACAAGTTTGGAGGTGAAGAATTAACCATGTTTAATTACTGTGGTTTTGGCGATTTTACACTGACTGCGCTAAATGACCTTAGCAGAAATCGTACACTGGGTCTTTTAATTGGTAAAGGTTTCTTTACTGATTACATTTCAGAGAAAGTTGTGCTGGAAGGAAAAGTTGCCGTCAATGTATTTGTGGAAGAAATTGCAAAAAAACGCGGAATAAAAACAAAGAACCTGATGATGAAAGAGTTGTACAAAGTGTTCAACGATGAAAAATACGACATTAACAACTTTGTGACCAATATTACCAAAATATGATACTTTACTAGAAGTCTAGTTTATCAAAACACCTCAAGAGTCAGGTAATTTTTGATTTGCCATAATCAACCCAGGAAATGACACTCACCCAAGAGCAAAAATACAAGGTCTTGTTTATTGCAAAAAACATTCCTGTTCCCGGAGTATTGCCAAGCAGGGTTGTTATCGACATCGCTCATCAACTATCAGACTTTGCGAACGTATCTTTTCTCTACCCCAAAGAAATAGTGCCCTTTGGATTTCATCTCCTAAAAAAATACAAGCCCTTTCACCAACTTCAACCCTGGGAATATGAGGGGTTTCAAGTAGATACAGTCAGTTATATCCGGATTCCATACCGAAAAATGGCTTTTTGGTTGTGGAATAAGCTTTCAAAAAAGAGCCTGACATACTACCATAATCATGGTCCTTTTGATTTAGTCCATGCACATTATTTGTTTCCCGATGGCTATCTGGCTTATCTATACTCGAGACATTTTTCCATACCATACATAGTTACCATCCGCAACTCCGACCTTATCCAACTGCGCAATATCAAAAAGAACAATCCTGATTTTAAAAAGGCACAACTCATTATTCAACACGCTTCAAAAGTACTTTGCTTGAATAGGAGTTATAAGGATTTCATGGACAATCTTTTCAATATTTCTGCCGAAATCATCCCGCACGGAATCGAAAATAATGCTTTTGCTGATGATTTGAGTAATCCTGAAAAAGTCATCATCACGACAGTGGCCTCTGCCATCAAAAGAA
>JBFHGX010000193.1:0-6760 GCA_041582875.1 Bacteroidales bacterium
ATAGATCCTCCACCAACCGGAGCAATATCCACCAACCTCACTTCTGTATTAAGTTTCTTGGTCAGAACTTCTTCAATAACAGTTTTCCAATGCATCATGACTAGGGTTATTAAACCATTTATAAATTGAGAAACCGTTTAAATTTTTTTAGGGCTCCGTTAGGAGCCCAAATATGGGTAGAAAAATAATTATTTCGTCTATTTCGTCCCGGATGGGACGATACAATCCTACGAAAACAGCATTTTTTACCCATCTGCTTTCCCACTGGGAAAATTTTAGACAGTTTCTGAAATCAACTTTACTCTTGTAAATGTATAACAACTGCAAAGGAAAAGAAATTAATAACCTTGGTCAACAACTATTTTCCGGCCATTGTGTTGGACAGATAATCACCCAAACAGCCTGCTTGCGACACAATATTAGTGGTAATGGCCTTCGCCGATATGGTGGCTCCTGAAATGGCCTGTATATCACGACCAACCTCCAATTCTTGATTTGATTTAACTCCCACAAACTGCCTAAGCCAACCCCTACTCATTACCTCATGTCCTCTGGTAGCCTGATAGTTATAGACAGCTACACGCAACACTTCGCCTTTAAGCGATACAACCATATAGTAATCGAAAAACTCATTGGGCTGATCCATCATTAGGGTCGCATCGCACCCTCCGGCACGACAACTCTCCACACGACTCACCATAACATATGCCAATGCCACTCCGTTCTGGCTTGCTGTTAGCCAGGAAGCCCCTTCAAAACATGGAGCTTCCATAACCATGGATGTTAATTCAACATCATTGGATTTAAATAGTTTAGATAAGGTTTTGCCTATTTTTTCACGTGGAATTTCAGGCCCTAAATTATCTGTGAAGGAAGCTAGCAACAAAACCGCTGCCAAACAAATTAACCCTAATATCGTGGAAGATCTGTTCATGTCAACCCTTTAAAACCAAATGGCCAAACCAGCGTTAAATGTTTTACTAAAATCGCCTGATGATTTCGGTTTGAATAGCTGAACATCTGCCTTTACAACCACTCCTGTAATGAGTTTCCAATCGAGACCAGCGGTAACAACCTGATATTGATAATCGTCGTTTTGAACCAATCCGTCGGCCACCGAAGCCTGTGTACTGTATGCTGAATACCTGACAAAGGGTATTAAGGAAGTTTTAGTAAATCCGGCTCCATAAAAAACATCATAGGCAACTTCGGCATAGTAGCCATACAGGGTGCTTCCCAAATCATTTGCTTTCCCGTCGGAGCCGGTAAAATTATTGTACTCCAATGTATTACCAATCCAACTATAGTAAATCTGTCCACGAAGTTCCAGCGCTTTTCGCTGATAACGTGCATCAAAACCCAGCATTTTTATTGAAACAACCGAAGAGTCAGCCATAGTTATTGCTTGTTGGTCATCACGGTTGATGTTTTGGTAGAGGGTAGATTGTGTTTGACCCATATAAGCGGAAAGGCCTAAATTAAGCCCTAAAACACCATAGAATTCGGTTCGGAAGGCCACACTGGGCAAGCGCATAATAGATTCAGCTCCTTTTTGACGACCTTTCCTGAGCCCATTTTTTCCGGATAACTGTGCACTTCCGTTATAGCTGCTGAATCCGTTCATAATATAAGCCTGATATCGCAGAGAAACTTCGGGGATAGTTCCGGTAAGACCAAGGCCGATTTCACGCCAGGTAGTAGGTACAATATAGGTGTCAATCAACGGACGTTCAACTCCATGGTAAGTAGTAGGTTCATGGTATTCATTAATAATTCCCATGGGCACCAGCATCAATCCTGCTCTAACCTGGACGTAGTTGTTGAATGAATATTGCATAAAAGCCTGCTCTACATATACTTCCTTAACATGTTCTAACTCGATTTCAGATACAAAACTGAGTTTGTCATTAAACCGATAGCCAAATAATAGAACCAACCTGTGAACATCCAGGTTGCCATTTTGGAGGGTGTTGTTGCCAAAAGGCTGATTGTAATCAATCTGTCCGTATCCACCAAAGGTGATCCGCTGATCGCTGGCCAATATTTGTGATGCAGCATTGGAAGTAGTGGAAGTGGTAGTAGTTTGAGCAAATGAAACTTGCATGGTAAAGGTGCTAAAAAGCACCAGGATAAATAACCCAACTTTATATTTCATGATCGTTATTCGTTAATTATTTCTGATGCAAAACTATTGCGTATAATTAAGCACTTATATACCTAAATCAGGGTATTTTTTCAGCTTGTCCATTTTTAAAATCAGTTTACCTTTGCGGTCGGCAATTTTCCAAAAGAATTCAAATTTGAAAGATCAGTACCGCTCCAACTTGTTTATTCGAACCATCGAATGGTTTTATCCTCCTTTTCGAAAGTTTATTCCTCCGGAAACCTTTCGTTATGCCGCTTCGGGCGGACTGAACACAGCCCTTGACATCTTCCTGTACTTCGTGTTTTATAACTTCATTCTCGACAAACAAGTGGTCGATTTGGGATTTGTAGCCATAAGCCCTTACATTGCAGCTTTCATCTTCGTGTTTCCCATTACCTTCGCAACCGGATTTTTACTGGCCAAGTATGTTACCTTTCTCGATTCACCCCTCAGAGGCAAAGTTCAACTCATCAGATACGGAATCTCGGTAGGCGGTAGCATTTTACTTAACTACATCTGTCTGAAAATCTTTGTGGAATACTTATTAATCTGGCCCACCGTTTCAAAAATGATCACAACCGTAATCGTAGTTATCTACAGTTACCTGATACAGAGATATTTCACCTTTAAAACCGGCACAGTAAAAAAGAAGAAGTAATTGTCCCTTGTCTCCTTGTCCCTTTGTCCCTTTGTCCCTTCGTCACTTTGCCCATTCCCCTACCCAAACACCAACGCCTGAAATGCCTTCAACTCCAGTATGTTATCATTCAAATCATACCCTTCATAATTGTTGATCACAACACTTTTGCTACCCAAATCATCAGGTAAACGAAAAGACACCTCTTGGTCAGAAAAATTCAAAACCACCAACCAGGTGGCATGCTTCCAAGTCCTTGTAAAAGCGTAAATTTGAGGATGTTCAGGGGCAACATCTTGATATTGGCCATAAATCAAAACTTCATTCTCCTTTTTCAGTCGGACCATTTTTCGAAAATAATTCAGCACAGAATCCGGATCTTCCTCCTGTTGCGCCACATTGATTTCGGTATAATTGTCATTCACCATAAGCCAAGGGGTTCCGTTGGTAAACCCGGCATTGGGTGTATCATCCCACTGTATCGGAGTGCGTCCGTTATCTCTACCGGTAATCTTATGCGAAGCCAAAAACTGCTGCACATCGCCACCTTCAGCCTTGGTCAGGTGATACCAATTGATGGTTTCAATGTCACGATAATCTTCAATGCGGTCGAATTTAATATTGGTCATGCCCACTTCATCTCCCTGATACAAATAAGGAGTTCCCCGCATAGACAACAACCATGTGGTTAACATCTTTGAAGCCAACGCACGCCACCTCGGACTGTCGTTGGTCCAGCGCGAAACCATCCGTGGATGATCGTGATTTCCCAAATAGATGGTTCCCCAACCTTTTTCCTTGAAAACGGCATCCCATTGGGAATGGATTTTTTTAAAAGCAACTAAATCCTGATGATCTCCTACAATGGTCTTTCGGGGACCATATCCCAAAGAAGAATGCTCAAAATGATACGACATATTGAGTTCATGACGCTCCTCCGAAACCAAATCAAGTACATTTTCGGTGGTAGTTCCCGGACCTTCGGCAACGGTCATGATGTCGTAATGCCTCAAGACTTCCCGGTTCATTTCCTGGAGATATTCGTGCATTTTAGGTCCATTGGCATACAAATAATCCCAGGGTTTGTCGCTTTCCGGAAGGGGTGGATAGCTCAAATCCTTTGAAATAAAGGTGATGACATCCATCCGAAAACCATCGATGCCTTTTTTAAACCAAAAGTGCATCATGTCGTAAATCTCCTGACGCACCTTTGGATTTTCCCATTTTAAGTCGGGTTGCTTTTGCGAAAAATAGTGCAAATAATAGGCATTTGTTGTTTCATCATATTTCCAGGCATCGCCATCAGGATCGAAAAAACTCCAGCGTGCATTGGGCTTGCCATTTTCGGCAGGCACCCAATGAAAATAATCACGGTAGGGATTGTCCCTCGATTTTCGCGATTCCTGAAACCATACATGCTCATCACTGCAGTGGTTAACCACCAGATCCATTATCAACTTGATGCCACGCTGGTGTAGTCCTTGCAACAATACGTCGAAATCAGCCATCGTGCCAAACTCAGACATGATATTTCGGTAATCGGAAATATCGTACCCGTTGTCATCGTTGGGAGAACTAAAAACCGGATTGAGCCAAACCACGTTGATGCCCAAGCTTTCTATGTAATCCAATTTGGAAATAATTCCCCTCAAATCGCCAATACCATCCCCATTGCTATCCTTAAAACTGCGGGGATATATCTGATATACAACGGCCTCTTTCCACCAAGTCTTTTGTGTTGACATGTATAACGGGTTTAAATGCGACTACAATTGATTCTTAAAAAAACAAAGTGAAGAACACTTAGAAACTAACTAAAATTTTGTTTTAAAGCTCCGTTAGGAGCCAAATATGGGTAGAAAAATTATTGTTTCGTTTATTTCGTCAGCCTCAGGCTAACGATACAATCGCTCTAAAATTCCCCATTCTACCCATATGCTTTCCCAACGGATAAAACCTAGACAATTTCTTAATACGCCATTTTCACAATGCGCTGGGCATCCTCTGGAGTTAACTTTCCTCGCTCGCCCAAACCTTTCCATCCACGTTCAGTGAAACGCTTGGCAATTTCTTCGGCAGTTCCTTCATAACCATCCACATATTCAGATAGTTTGGTTTTAATGGCAAGTGACTGGAAGAAAGCTTCCGTTTTATCGATACCGGCTGTGGCTTTTTCGAGCACCGATCCATGTGTAACACCCCAAACACGTTCAGCATATTGGGCCAGTTTATCTTTTTTACTTTCAAGGTTATAGCGGTAATGACTTGGCGCAATAATGGCCAATGTCCTTGCATGATCAATACCATACAAAGCGGTAAGTTCATGACCCATCATGTGAATCGCCCAATCGGTGGGCACACCTTTGGAAATCAATCCGTTTAAAGCCATAGTACAACTCCACATAAAATTGGAAGCAGCATTGTAATCAGAAGGGTTCTTTAATATCGTCGGAGCGACTTCTACCAGTGTCTGCAAAATGCTTTCCGCAAAGCGATCCTGTAATGCGGCATCTGCCGGATAAGTCATGTATTGCTCCATTACGTGGGTAAATGCATCAGCAATGCCGTTGGCAATCTGGCGCTCAGGAATGGATTGAATGACTTCAGGATCAAGAATCGAAAACTGAGGAAACAATCCGGGTCCACCTAGAATCCTCTTTTCTTTGATTTCCTTGCGGGTGATGACCGACCCGGAGTTCATTTCCGATCCCGTTGCAGGCAACGTAAGTACACTGCCGAAAGGCATCCCGTTCGTTACCGGAATCGACTTCGACAACAAGGTCCAGGGATCTTCGCCCTCAAACCGTGCAGCGGCCGATAAAAACTTGGTTCCATCGATAACAGAACCACCGCCTACAGCCAAAAGGAAGTTGATGTTTTGCGATTTAATAACCTTCAGCGCTTCCATCAAGACAGCATATTCGGGATTGGCAGGAATGCCTCCAAATTCCGTAACCGAATATCCGGTTAAGGCATCGATCACTTGCTTATGAACTCCGTTCTTCATGATGCTACCCCCGCCATAGACCAATAATACATTGGCATCTTTGGGTATTTCATTGGCTAATTGTGCAATTTGATTTTTTCCAAAAATAATTTTGGTTGGATTTTGAAATTCAAAGTTATTCATAGTAAATGTGTTTAGTATATCATATTATTTATTTCCCCAAGAAGCTATTTTATCTGAAAGCAAAATAGTTTCCTGTGGCTTTTCTTGAGCGACCTCAACCATGGCATAGGCAATAGTGGCAGCCTCAATCATGCGGTATTTCCTCAGACTTCCCAACAACAAGGGATTAATGAGCTTAGCAAAAATCGTTCCCAACCGCTCTCCCAACCTGCTTTCTTGTCGATTTCCACCAATGAGCGAAGGACGGAGTATGTAGGTATGTGGAATTTTAACATCCAACACCGATTGCTCCATTTCGCCTTTGGTTCGGTTGTAAAATATCTTGCTTTTGGCATCAGCACCCATGGCCGAAATCACCAAAAAAGAAGGAATATGGTTCTTTTTGCAAAGTTGAGCCGCTGCCACAGGAATTCCAAAGTCAATTTGTCGGTAAAGTGCTCTGTCAGGAGTTTGCTTGGCTGTAGTTCCAATACAACAAAACACCTCATCCCCTTTAAAATCAGACGCAAATTCCTCCAATTGCAGCAGGTCTCCTATAAATTCCGATACTTTGGGATGATTCAATCCCAACAATTTTCTGGAAAACAACTTAATGGAATCGTAGTCAGGATGGTCAAGCAATCGATGTAAAAGCAGGTTTCCGGTCAGACCGGAGGCTCCCAAGATGATGGCTGTTTTTTTCATGTATATGTATAGTTGAGTGGTTCAGGAAAAAATATGTACAACAAACAAGCCAATAGCATAAGGTCCTATTTTTTTAAGGGGAATAAAGCCAAAACCAGTACATTGACAGATATTTTCCTTTTCAGGAATCAATATGAGAGGCCATTTTGGCGCAGTTTTTAAC
>JBFHGX010000194.1:0-6735 GCA_041582875.1 Bacteroidales bacterium
ACAGCAATATTCTATTTTGCGTCTACTTATCAGATAGAGAAAGCTCTTAAGTACTTTCAGGTCATGATGGATGTTGATTCAGAGGATATTAATACGTTTGTAACCCGGGAATACCTGATTATGGTAACGGCCGATAATGAGTTTGATGAAGATGAGGATGATGAAGATTGGTACGATGAGGAAGAGGATGAGGATTGGGACGATGACGACGATGAGGATTGGGACGATGACGAGGATGATGATGATGATGATGATGATCTTTTTGATGACGTTTCGGATGGTTACCAGCAATATCTTGATTTAGGAGGGCAAAAGACCTATGATGAAATTCCTGTTTTTCCTCAATTAAAACATCCTGAATTAGAGGTACTTTATCAAGACGGGTTTGGTCTGAAGGTTGAAACCATTAATGCGTTGTTATCGCTTCCTCGTCAATCGTTAATTGCCGATTTGGAATCGATACTGCAAGATAGCATGGATAGGCTATATTACTTTTATGGAGTGTCTTGTAACAATGGTTTTAATGCCGAACATTCTAGTTTTGTTGCTCATGCGATTTTTTTGTTGGCTGAGCTGGAGTCTTTCGATAGTTTGCCATTGATACTGGAGGTTATTTCTTTTAGTGAGGATGCAGTGGATTTGTATCTTGAAGATATGATTGATTACAGATTCTGGGAGCCATTTTATAAATTAGGTCATCAACAACTCGAGTTGTATTATCAAGTGTTGACGAATCCTGTTGTTGATGCAATGGCCACCGACCTGTTGTTCGAGATGATTCTACGATTGATTGAACTTCATCCCGAAAGGCGTGAAGAAGTCGTTTCCTGGATTTCTAAGTTATTGAGTTTTTTCCTTGAAAGAGGTAAAACGGCTGAGTGGAAGAGCCATTTTTTGATTGATAATACCATTGTATTTTTAGAAACACATCGTATATCCGAATTACTTCCTCAAATAACTCAGCTATACAAAGCAAACCTGGTGGATAAAAGTTTTTGCGGAACACTGAAAGAGGTGAGGCAGTACATTAATCAGGAATATGATGATGAACCAGTTTCAGAGGTGCGTTCCATGGCAAAATGTTATCAATTTGTGCAGGATTTAAGCGATGAGGATGACGATGGTTTTCTTTCACCAGAAAATTTATTCTCCTCTATACAACCCGAACTTCCATTTCGTAGTGAGAAAAAAGTAGGCAGAAACGAGCCTTGTCCGTGTGGTAGTGGGAAGAAATACAAAAATTGTTGTATCGATAAGGAATAGCCTTCGGAAATTAGTTAGAACGGCATTATTCCTTCATCTGCAAAACTATAATATCGGTCATTGCCGATAATCAAGTGGTCGAGAATACTGATATCGAGGTGTTTGCCTCCCGACACAATTTTCTTGGTGAGTTCAGTGTCGTTGGGACTGGGTACCAGGTTGTTCGAAGGGTGGTTGTGCGCCAAAATAATGGCTGAAGAGTGTTGTTCCAGCGCAAGCGTGAAAATCTTCTTCGGGTCGGCTACCGTTCCGGCAATGCCTCCTTCACTTATGTTTACTTTTCGGATAACCTTGTTAGCACGATCGAGCAGTAAAATCCAAAATTCTTCGTGGTATTTGTCGGTGAGGTCGGCATACAATAGGTTAAAGGCATCCTGACTGGAGGTTATCTTGGTTTTATCGAAAATCACATCGTCAGCCCGTCTTCTTCTCCCTAGTTCCATGGCGGCAACAATGCTGATGGCTTTGGCTGGACCAATGCCTTTAAATTTACACAGGTCGTTAACGCTCAGTCGGGAGAGTTCGGCCAGGTTGTTATCAACAGAAATAAGGATACGCTTCGATAAGGCTACAGCCGATTCTTCCTGATTTCCGCTGCCAATCAAAATGGCAATCAATTCGGCCCTCGATAACTGACCTTTACCTTTAAGCATCATTTTTTCACGTGGACGGTCGTCCTCCGACCATTGTCGGATGGGTATTTTTTCCATAGCAGGTTGGGTTTAAAAAATGCGAAGCTACGAAAAAAAATCAAAAAAAGCCCGGCTACAATGTAACCAGGCCTATATTTTTTTAAAAAAGCGCTACTATGAAAGGCTGTTAGCGAATTTTGTAATTCTTGACTTAATGTTGCCGGCTTTATTCTTATGAATCATTCTTCTTTTAGCCAGTTTATCGATCATTGTGTACAAGGTTGGTAAGCTGTCAACGGCCTCTTTCTTGTCAGTTAATGACCTGAATTTTCTAACCGCATTACGCATAGTTTTCGTGTAGTAACGGTTGTGAACTCTTCTTACTTCAGACTGTCTGATCCTTTTAAGCGCTGATTGGTGATTAGCCATAATGTATTACCTTTAATTATGTTAAATTGGGGCTGCAAAAGTACAACAATATTTAATATAAAAAAATAATCAGATAAAAATTACGTTCAAATCTAATATTCTTTCGGCTTATTCAATGAGCTTTCCCGCTAAGGTAGGCTCTTCCAGCGAAATTACTTTTTCAATTCCCACCTCGTAAAATGTGTTGGTTTTTAGTCCTTGTTCTTCGATTATTACGGGGACATAATGTTCGCCAAAGCCGCTGGCGGTTCCATCGGGTAGAATTTTCTCAACCAGAACCTGTTGTTTTTTACCAATAAAGGTTTCCCTGTAGGTTTTTTTCATCTCTTCAGCCAATATCCTGACCTGTTCACTTCGTTCGGTTTTTACTTTACCGTTGATCTGGTCGGGCATGCGCTCAGCACGGGTTCCTTTACGAACGGAATACTTAAAAGTGTGGATGTGTCCGAATCCTATTTCCTTGATAGTTTCCAAGGTCTCAGCAAATTGTTCTTCGGTCTCTCCCGGAAAACCAACGATCACATCTGTGGTTAAATTGAAGCCCGGATGTAAGGTTTTGAGTTGGCGTGCCATCTTCTTAAAAAAGGAGGCCGTGTACATTCGGCGCATCTTGAGCAGGATTTCTTCGGATCCACTTTGCAAACAAACATGTAGGTGGGGTGTGAGCTTGGGATGACTGAAGAGTCTGAAAAAGCTGTCAGTATAACCATCGGGTTCGATACTGGAAATCCTGACCCGAAAATCTCCCGGAATCTCGAGGATTTCTTCCACTAGGTTTTCAAAGTCATATTCTTCGTAGGTATACCTTCCCAAATTGACTCCGGTTAACACCACTTCTTTGTATCCGTAGGCCACCACTTGTCGAATGTTGTCGAACACTTCTTGTGGAGGTCGGCTGGTGGCGCGGCCCCTGACTTTGGGAATGATACAAAAAGTACAAAAATTGTCGCATCCATCCTGAATTTTGATCAAACTGCGGGTGTGGAAGGTTTCGTCGGCAGGTGAGTAGTTAAACAGGTTGGCTTCAAAGCTGTTTACATCTACCAATTCGCCATTAAAATGGGCTTCGGCGACCGATAAAACGGATGTTTTATGCTCGTTATCCACCACATAATCCACGGCATCGTTGGCTTCGAGTTGAGCTTTATAATTGGTAGCCATACAGCCTGTTACAATGGTGATACCTTCTTGATTGGTCTTGTGTGCTACATTGATTTCGCGTCTCGATTTCTGGTCGCTTTGGTTGGTTACCGTGCAGGTATTGATTACGTAGAGGTCGGCTTTTTGGTTAAAGTCGACAATTTTGTAATTCTTTTTGGCAAATTCCGAAGCGAGCGAGTCTGTTTCATACAAATTTAACCGGCATCCCAATGTTTTAAAAGCGACTGTTTTTGGTTTATCCATAATGATAAGGGTTAGTCAACCAGTTCGCCCTCAATAGACAATGGAGCTGCATTGGTTACTTTGATATGAACATATTTTCCGATCATGTCGTTGCGACCGCAATGAAAACGGGCCACAACACGTCCTTCGGTATAGGCAGAAAGGTATCCTTCTTTTCGGTCGTTGCCACGCACGAGTACCTTTAATGTTTTACCCACCAATTGTTGATTGTATTGTAATGAGTATATCATCATCTCTTCAGTGAGTCGGTGATAGCGGTCTTTTTTTACTTCTTTAGGAACATCATCGGCCCATCGAGAGCTGGCTGCACCGGGACGTGGTGAATATTGAGCAATATAGGCCATGTTGTATTTGAATTCTTTCATTATACCCATGGTATTGTCAAATTCGGCTTCGGTTTCTCCGGTAAATCCTACGATGATGTCGGTAAATATGGTTGCTTGTGGAATGAGTCGGTTGATTGTAGCTACGATTTCCCGGTAACGGCTCATGCCATGGTTTCGGTTCATGCGCACCAACACACCATCGTCACCCGATTGCACGGGCAGGTGGATTTGCTTGGCCAGACAATCATATCGGGCTACCATCTCAATGACGTCGTCGGTCATGTCACGGGGATGTGGGGAGGTAAAATAAACCCAAAAATCTTTTCCTGATTCCTTACCATATTCACCAACTTTTTCCAGCAGTCCGGCAAATGAAATCTCGTCTCCTTTTTTATCTAAACCATAGGAGTTTACATTTTGTCCCAGCAGGGTGATGGCTTTAAATCCTTGATCAACAAGATGCTTTAGCTCATTGAGGATTTCCTTGGAAGGTCGTGATACTTCCCGTCCACGGGTATAGGGAACAGCGCAATAGGTGCAAAACTTATTGCAACCGTTTTGAATGGGAATAAATGCCTCGAAACCAGATCCATATTTGGGGGCAATATGCCAAAAGTCTTCAATGTGTTCTTCGGGTTTTTGTGGTGCAATTTCCACATGTGTTGGCTTATAGGCAGACGGGTCAAGACGGAAACTGGCTGGGTTGGGTGCAATTTGATCGTGTGTTTTCACCAAATCGCTAAAACCAGCATCCAGTGTTTGTATTCCTGCAGGAGTAACAATGCCATACTGGCTAATCATCTCAGGTAACTGAGGCAATTGGCTCATGGGGAAAACCAGATCGAATGTCTTCAAAAATTTCTGCTTGTCGGCAGGCAGGACACATCCTGAAACAAAGGTAATCAGGTTTTTGTAGCTCTTGAGCTTATTCCAGGTGGCAATTTTATTGTAAACCTTGTCAATTCCCTTTTGGCGAACCGAACAGGCAATTACCCCCAAAATGTTGGCTTCACTTTCTTTGTCGGTCGATTCAAATCCCATTCCTTCGAGAACCTGTTGTACACGTTCTCCGTCGGAAATGTTCATTTGGCAACCCAACTGAACGATATGATATTTCATGTGATTGATTTCATGTTAAAAATACACTTCTGCGTGAAGCTGATTGTGTGGAATTCCTTTTTTGTCCAGAATATCCATGGCTTCTCTGATCATTTTAAAATTTCCGCAGAAATAGCATATGGTGGCTGGATCGATGGGATGCTTTTTCAAATATTCAGTTACCCGACCAGAAAAATGACCAGAATTGTCACCTGAGGTACATTGGATGTATCTATCCTCCTGATAATCATTTTTTTCGTACCCTTCTTTTCCGTGTCGAACCCCATGCAATAGGGTGTAATTGAGTTTGGGATGGCTTTTTACCATGCTGTGAAAAGGGGCAATGCCAGTTCCTGAGGAAACAAATAAGAAATGATGGGTGGCTAATTTTTCTTCTTCCAGACTAAAAAATCCCAATGGGCCTTCCACCTGAAGATATTCGCCAATGGGTATGTTTTTTAGTTTTCTTGATACATCGCCATCGTCCACTTCTTTGATGAGTACTTCCAGGTACTTGTCGTGGCTTCCGCTATAAATAGAATATTCGCGCTGGTTGAGGTCTCCATCAGCGCCAAGCAAAATATGTTGACCGGCTTCAAATTCAAATCCGTTTTTCTCCATTTGAAGCACGTAAGTCGATTCGGTGAGGTGTCGTACCGCAATCAGTTTATGTTTACCTTGGGTTTGCATGAGTGATATTGTAGTGATAATTAGTGTGTTAATAAATTGTCTGTCCGGTATGTCCGGATAAAATTAGAGGGCGCAAAGATAGAAAAAATTGATTAGCTGGGGTTTGCAACTCAGGACATCTTACGTGTCCATTTGATGAAAGTTCAACCTCTCTTAACTAATATTACCAGTCCAACAGGTTCTCCCGGTATTCACCATTTTCATTACTTTTGCCCAAAGCATAACAGTTATGATTTTGACTCTTTTTATTGTTTCGGGACTCTTCTTACTTGGAGGGATTGTTTTTTTCATCAAGCACAAACCCTTATTGGGATGGATGTTTGCGTTATTGGGTGTATTCGGACTGATTTTGGCTGTCGTTGTGAAGTGGCTGTATCCTGAAGTGATGTAGCTGATGATATTCCCACTGAAATTAGTGTTAGGTATCCTTAATCACTACCTGAATAGCATTTACACCAATAACAATGTACTGATCGTTAGTGGATGCTAATGAAAACCTACCACTTCCACCAAGGTTTCTTCGATTCTGTTTTTACGTCAAACCAATCTTTTAGCCGCTCATCGTGACCTTGGTTTCCTGCTTTATGATAAAACTCGTTGGTTCGTTGGTCGTAGGTGTAGTCTTTTTCCCATGAACGATAGTTTTCGGAAATTTGGCGAACTGCGTCAATGATAAAATCCAGTTCTTCATCTGTCATAGTTGGATGCAACGATACACGTATAAAACCTGGCTTTTCGCTTAAATTCCCACTGTTAATTTTCTCTACAATGCGATTCGATTCTTCGGGTGTAACATTTAGTAAAAAATGCCCATAAGTTCCAGCACAGGCACATCCCCCGCGAACCTGAATACCAAATCGGTCGTTAAGCAACTTCACCACCATGTTGAAATG
>JBFHGX010000195.1:0-6710 GCA_041582875.1 Bacteroidales bacterium
TCATCACCACAAAAAGCGGTAACAATGTTTTTCAAACGAGGTGTTCCACCAAAGAATTCGATTCCATCATCTTTGTTAGCGAAGACTTCAATGAATTCGATAACAGTACCTGAACCAACTCCACCAAGGGTTAAGCCATTGATTTCGTTACCTTCTCCAATATCGGTTCCACCGTGGCGGATGGAAATATATTTTAGCACTCCAGAGTTGTCCGCATCATCATTACCACCATAGATACCACGTGGTTCAAGTTGGTCGATTCCTTCGATTTGCTGGGTATTTGGTACCGTATTAAGTCCTGCTTTTCCAAGAACAATAACACCACCCCAGAGACCGGCATCCAAATCAGGGACTGAACCTGCCAGGTCATCCGACTCAGCGGTAAAAATGATTGGCTTTTCGGCTGTTCCCTCTGCCATGATTTTTCCTCCACGGGCAACAATCAAAGCAGAAGCTTCCTCACCTTGTCCGGGCATACCTTTGATAACTGTACCGGCTTCAATGGTTAATGTTTGTCCTTCGTTTACAAACACTAAGCCATCCAGAATGTAGACATGATCAGCTGTCCATGTAGCTGTTCCTGTACCTTCACCTGAATCCTTTACAACAATAGTTTTAACTGACAATGAAGACTCCTGCGACTGAGTAGATGCCATAGCTTGCCCGGTTGCATTGTAAATACTGGTAGATGAAGCTGGTTTAACGGCAACAACTTCACTTCCTGTAGAATTATCACTTAACGAGATATTAATCGTAGCCGAATTTTCGCCAGCAGTATGGGCTACTGTATAATCAGCCATTCCCGAACCACCACTAACATCAACAGTAAAAGAGGTTTTAGCCAGATCACCTGTTTTGTCATCAGCTGCATAAACAGCTTCACTAAAATTAACTATAGCTACGTAATCTTTAAGATCACCACTTATGGTTAACCCTGTCATGGTTGGTGCAGCAGGTGTTGGATCATCATCACTCTTGCATGCATTGAAGCCAACCAAGATAAATGCTGCAAGAGCAGCTAAAATTGTGAATTTTTTCATTTTCATCATTTGTGTTTAAATTTGATGAGGCAAAAGTATTCGCAACATTGAAAGTGTAAATTAAGTTAAGGTTATTGAACTGTTAAGAATAATTAGGAAAGCAACATTGAGCTTAACACATACTTAACACCAATGATAAATTAGATGATTTAGGATTAAAATACAAGAACTCACAGAAAACAAAAAAGACGGCTCATCGCCGTCTTTTTAAATAAGATTCCTTTATTAATATTGCTTTTCGGAGAGCAGTTTACCATTTTCATCCCACATATACCACTTCCCTACTTTTTCTCCCTGATCATAATGCATTTCGTAACGGGCTTGTCCATTATCACCATATATCATCCACTTTCCATGTTTTAAGTCGCGTTGATATCTGGCTTCAGCCGTTTTTTGTCCTTTTAAATTCCAGGTTGTCCATACACCATCCTTAAATCCATCAGTGTAGGCCCGGGCTTCCTTTTTCATACCATTATCATGATAATACATCGAGATCCCATTTTCGATACCGTTATCAAAATTGCGATCAGAGGCTATTTGTCCGTTATTAAAATATGTTTTGAAATTGCCAGTATAAAGCTGCTCATTTTGATAGTATTTTCCATCATCTTGCTTAACCAAGTCCTGAGCACTCATGCCAAAGCTTGCCAGAGCCAGAACAAGCAAAAAGAGTATTTTTTTCATTTTGAATGGATTAAAATTATCTACTTCCCGCAAAGGTATCAAATAATTGTGCAAAAAATAAAAAAGACAAACCTGGGTTTGCCTTTTTTTGTAGTTATATGAGTTTTTTATTAGTTGTTTGCTACTTCGATTTCCACTTTAACGTTGTTAGATGCAGTGGTAACTTCTATGCTTTTTTCATGACTTTGGTATGAAATTAAATCAGCTTTAATTTCATGGCTTCCTGTAGTGATATCGGTGATGGTAAAGTTACCATCAAAGTCGGTATATACTTCAGTTGCATTTTCATCAACGATAATTTTAACACCGGCCAAGGCTTCTCCTGTTAATTTGTCGATTACCTGACCCGAAAGGGTTGCTGTAGCAACCGGTGCAGATGCTTTATCATTGGTAGCAAATGCAGTACTGGCTGTTAAAACTACTACGGCGATAATGGCTAAGATATTTTTCATGATTTTGACTTTCTTTGATTAATTTTTATGATGCAAAGAAAAGCTTTCAATGTTAAGCCATTATTAAACCTATATTAACAATGAATTAAATTGAGTTATTATTCGGGCTGGTGTTGCGACCGCAGCAGGTCGTTTACCGTTTTAACAGGATTAAAGGTAATTATAGGCACCTCCACAAAAATAGTAATCCAATCGGCCATAGCACCATTCCACAATCCGGGCAACTCCATGGCTTTTAAATTTTTCCCATCTTTAGATTTTACAGAAATAAATCCTGTGTCAGGATCAATAAAGTCGAGCAGATTGAATTTTTCTCCTTGAAAATTATACACCCCACAAACCAAATCAACAGGATTAAAGTGGGTTGCTTTTTCAACAATCCTTTTTTGTTCAGCATCCGAGAAATCGATTTGTGAAGACTCGACGATTTGAAGAGATTTTTCACCGTTTTCATTCTCCACCCAAAATGGCCCTCCTCCAGGTTCGCCTTCATTTTTAACCATTCCGCAAATCCTCATGGGCCGATTGAGTTTGTTGAATAGAAAATCAATTTTCTCTATACTTTCATATCCTTCAAAAGCAGCAGGAATGTCGACACTCAATTCGTTTTGTGCAAAATCCCGAATTAGCATCAAGGTTTCATCATCCACATTCCCGTCATCGAGGATTTCAAGAAAATCGAATGTTTGCTCCTGTAACCTGATCAATAGGCCTCCAATAGCCTTTTTATATATATAGGTATCATTCCTCAATCGATCAGGTACGATGTTGTCTATATTTTTGATAAAAATTATTTCATTATCAAGTTCGTTCAAATTGTAAATGAGGGCACCATGTCCGCCCGGACGGAAAAGCAAACTCCCATCCTGATTGCGAAAGGGTTCATTTTCTTCAGTTACTGCAATAGTATCTGTTACGGGTTTCTGCTGACTAAAACCAACTTCAAATTTTGTTTTATACTCTTTTTCAATGGCATCAGATTTCTGTAACAATTTCTCCTCAAATTTGGATTGATGCTCAGGTGAGACCGTAAAATGAATTCGTGAGTGTTTATTTTCATCACTGGCATAAACAGCAGCTTCGACCAAATGCTCCTCGAGAGATGTACGTGCGCCATTAAGATAATCATGAAACATCAGTAAACCTTTGGGTAAACCTGCATAATTGAGTCCACTTTCATCCAGCAAACCATCGATAATGGGATTGTAGTTTTGCGTTTTAAGAAGTTCCTCCATGTCTATACCTCTATTTTGAAGAGTCGACTTTAAACAACCAAAAAAGGCAAAGTGCCTAATTTGACTAAAAAAGAAGTGGACGGAATTGGGATCTCTCTCATTTTCCAACTGTTTGATTTGTTGATCATAATTAAGTTCACGAAACTCAAATAAATGTTTAAACATGCGGGAAGCTGCACCTGAAGCTGGCACGAATTTCAATACACTGTATTGTTTATACTGATCGTTAAAGTGAGCTACTAAATTGTTAATTCCCTCTTTTGACAATTGATGCAGTCCATCACCAGGAGTGGCTGCTGCCACCAACTGTGTATAAGGAAATCCGCTTTTAAAACTATTAATCTGATTAATTACTTGTTCGGGTTCTATGCCTTTAGCGGCCATTTGTGTAATATCTTCCTGAGTAAACATATTTCGATTTTTTTTGGTTGGATAAAAATAGATAATTCTGTTCACACGCCGTATTTTCGAATGTTTAAATTTCATAAAAAGAAATCATCTGGTTGAAACCACACAACAGGAAACAATTACAAATCTGATTTACATTGTATTATGATGATTTACCAAGCATAAGACCATTAAATTATACAAGACGAATAAAAAACACATTTTGAGCCTGCAAATGTTTGGGATAAAAGAAAAATACACTATTTTTGCCACCTCAATTTTAGGCCCAGGTGGTGAAATTGGTAGACACGCCAGCTTGAGGGGCTGGTGACCTTAAGGTTGTGCAAGTTCGACTCTTGTCCTGGGCACTACCACAAAATTTCTAAAATTGACATTCATTTTTGAATGATTGCCCAAGTGGCGGAATTGGTAGACGCGCTACATTCAGGGTGTAGTGACCGCACGGTCGTGAAAGTTCGAGTCTTTTCTTGGGCACCCAAAACCTCAGTATCAAGTGATTGATTTTGAGGTTTTTTTTTATTTACACTTTTCTCGTTACATGTGCGAATTTGGAAACAACCGGGAAACAGTTTTTCGGTTAAACAATTTTCACAGATGAAGCAGCTTAGGCACAAGAATCGAACTAAGGTTTTAAACAAGTTGTCGGGTGGTTTTCTATCTGATACAATTAATTGACCTGTTGCAATTATATTCTATCTGATTTTTACGATTGGCTCATCTGCTTTTGTAATATATCCGGTATTTGAGAAAGAATCTATTTTATAGACCATTGATTGCGAAGCCTTTTTGTAGTGGGCAATAGATAGTTTTTCAGGGTATTAGATTTCTAAATTAGGTTCAAAGAGCACTATCTGTCAGCCAACATGCTAGCAGCATCTTTCTGAAAATAAACATTCCACGGATATGTGTTACCTCCCGTATGTGGATCCTGTTCAATTACCCATTCCAAGTCTTTTTTAGCTGCAGTTGTATCACCAATCAAATCGAACAAATATTTTGCTCTGCCCCATCGGTTCACCAGGAAATCAGGTCCTGTTTTAATGGCCAAATCAAACTCCTCGGCTGCACGCTTTTTACTGCCCCCAAACTTCTCGGGAACCGCGATATAGTATAATCCTCTGGAAAAATAGTTTCCTCCTCCAGCCCAAGTTGGCTCAAGTTCATCAATTCTTTCAATCATCAAATTGTTTTGGATAACAATTTTAGTGTTCATTACTCTTCCCAAAGGTTTAAGACATTCTTTGAAATAATAAAACCTCGCTGTGTACCAATATCCCATGGCGTCAATCTCGTTTATTGTGAGACTTCCTGCCGCATCAGTAATTTCGTCTCCATCCATTACCTGCGATAAAAATAACTTGTTTGTTCCCATCGCTTTTTCGCAATACCTGATTGCTTCTTTGTAATGGTATTTCTTGTCTTTGTTTTTCGTTGAATAGGCTGCACCCATGAGGATATTGTAATTACCTATTTTCCAGAGTGCGTAATAATTAAGTGGGTCAACCTTTTCTATCTCTTTAAATGCGTCAATAAGTTTAAGTACTTCTTCTTTTGAGTTGGCGTTTGATTCAATCAAAAGGGCATTTTTTAATAACCCTTTAGTATCATCATATTTTTCGTTTTCTGCTATTGTTTCATAGCCAGGTTTAAAACTAACACATGAATTCTGGATTAACAAAAATGGTATTAGCAGACAAATAGTTTTTACTATATTTTTCATAGCTATATGCTTAATTATTTTTAGATTTTTTAATGTCATATCCAATTCCATCCTTTCGTTTTTCAAACATTTCAGTATCGGTAAAATCGATGTTATTTCCATGGAAAAGATTATAGTAAAGATTACGGATATTTATATCCATATCGGGAATTTCTCCGATGAAATAGGTGTGGGTTGTACCCGTCGGAAATCTAAAGCCTACGGATTTCGAAAAGTTTATATAATGAGCGTTATCTGCAATGGGTTGGTTCACTTTTTCACCGAGTTGTTTTCCATCTTTAGTGAAAATCCGAACTCCCTTCAGATTGAAATCTGATTTATTACTTGTTATGTATACTCGTTCCTGCATTTTGAGTTTCTCAACCCAATATTTGTGATTCAATTGATTTACTGCTGCTGAGTTTAGAATCATATTATCAAATATGGGTATTTTATCCTGGTTATTGATTTTATTTAGGGCCGTATTTTCTAACAATGAATTTCCCAGACTATGAAAAAATATCGAAAGTCTGGCATCTTCCTTAAATGAAGGGTTGGTATTTTTAAAAGTATACATGAACTGGATTAACTCAGCAAAATGATTTATTGAAGCTTTAGCATTCTTTTTGGAGTTTTTGAAATTTTTATTTCCATTTAATTCATTATCCTTCGTTGGCCAGCTGAATAATAGCACATTAACTTTATGAAGATATTCTATATCCATGCTTCGCATTACGGCCTGCTCTAAGGTTTTGCTATCGCCATGAACAAACAATAACCAATCGCCACCAATATTTGAAATTCGGTTTAACAATTCCAACGAATCAAGACGAACAACTAATAATGAATCTGGCTGAATGTATGTAACTTCAAGATAAATCAACCTCGCAAAATCATTGACATTGTTTTCAAATTTCATGGGCTTGGATTGATCAACTTCAGTTCTGTTTGTTATGGCATAAATGGTCTCTCCAGGCTTAAGCATATCGCCATATGCAGATTCAAATTTCTGACCAAAAGAAATGGTGCTAATCGTAAGTATATATAAAACAAATATTGATTGTTTTCTTATGACATTTATCTTGAATTTTGGCATACCCACTTTAAGGTAAGTTTTCATTTGTATGAGGTTAGTACCACAAATATAACGAATTGTTCAGGGCATCACAAGGAAATAAATATTATTTACAGA
>JBFHGX010000196.1:0-6695 GCA_041582875.1 Bacteroidales bacterium
CCCATCGACGATTCCGATCGATTCTGCCAATGGATTCTTGAGGATTTTTCATTTGAAAACCAAACGGTTATGTTGGCACCTGCTTCTGGTTTCTATTCCACCAAAGGTAAGGGGAAGGATGAAGTCCGCATCAGTTACGTGCTGAATGTAGGTGATTTAGAAAAGTCAGTCATGCTGCTAGCCGAAGCTTTGAAAGTTTATCCTGGAAAAACCAATTAATGGATAAAATTGATCCGTAAATGCACGAATTTTCAATCGCTATAAGTATCATCGAATCGGTAGAATCCGAGGCGAAAAAAGTAAATGCCAAATCTATCACATCGCTTGTGTTAGATATCGGCACCATGGCCGGTATTGAATTTGATGCATTGGACACCGCTTTGGAAGCTGCTGTGCAAGGAACAGCCCTTTCGGATACAACGATCAAGGTGAACAGAATTCAGGCTAAAACCCGCTGCTCGGATTGCAATCACACCTTTGAAATAGATGATTTTTTAACGCCTTGCCCCCAATGCGGGGGATTATTCAATGATGTTTATGAGGGAAAGGAAATGAAAATTAAATCTATCGAGGTTGAAACGTAGCAACGATTATTAAATTCACAAAAAGCAGAATCCAATGGATTCTGCTTTTTTTTTAGCAGATCACATTATACTATTGTATGCACTGATTCCACCCTGATTAATTTTGTATTTTTGTATTTCTTAATCAAATATCCATGACGCCAAAGGCCAACAAGTTAAAATCGAATGCATTAAAAACTCCTCCTGCCCCTCCTGTGGAGAAAAAAGGCAAGAAAAAGCCAGTGGTGGTTAAAAAAAGCAAACTAACCGCAGCCAATTCCTTCCGTTTATCCGATCCACGAATTGTAAAAGTATTGGGTTTCTTTGCGTTGTTTTTTGGCATTTACTTATTTCTGGCGTATACATCTTATTTGGTAAACTGGTTTGATAGCAATCCGGGAAGTATCTTTAAAACCAATGGCACTACTTTTTTTAAAGATCATGCTATAATGGTGGAATCATGGACAGGTCGCCTAGGATCCTTTTTGTCAGAAATTTTCATCTTTAAAGGGATCGGTTTGGGTGCTTACTTGGTTCCATTGGTGTTTTTTGCCATCGGATTGAAGCTACTTCTTAAAATAAGGTTATTTAAAACTTGGCGGTGGATAGAACTAATGATTATCATGGGCGTTTGGTTACCTTCCTTAACCAATTCCATTTTTGCACATCATCCCGAAAAC
Source organism: Bacteroidales bacterium (assembly GCA_041582875.1). Classification (GTDB taxonomy): domain Bacteria; phylum Bacteroidota; class Bacteroidia; order Bacteroidales; family F082; genus UBA6244. The sequence continues at coordinate 1,244 of JBFHGX010000196.1, forward strand.
ATTTTTGGTGGCTGGACAGGACATCAACTCAATATTTGGCTATCAGGATATTTGGGCCAAGTAGGATTGATCTTGTTACTGATTTTTATTCCTGTCATCTTTCTTCTTATTCACTTCTCCTTTTTGTTTGAGAAAAAACCATTCGATAAACAAAAGAAGGACATCAATGACATTATAAGTGATCGTAACAACAAAACCCAAGCAGAAGATTTATACAATACAATTGAATTTTCGGTGGATGACAATGAACCCGATGATGATGGATTCGTTCAGGTTAAAAAGAAATCAGGTGTTAACGAATACAAAGTTGAGGTCGATCAGGGAGTTGAGCAACTTGAAGATGAGGATGATGAATTTACTGTAAAGAATCCACCCAAGCAACCTACCGGTGATTTGGAACTTACCATTGAAGCACCTGTTGAAAAAAAAACTGAGCCCCTAGCTCCCGGAACTCATTTTGGTATCGATACGGAATTTGATCCTACATTAGATTTGTCAGATTACAAAATGCCTCCTGTGGATTTATTGGAGGACTACCATTCAGGTGATGTTACTGTGGACAAGGATGAGTTGGAAGCCAACAAAAATCGCATAGTTGAAACACTGCAGCATTACGCAATCACCATCACAAAAATAAAAGCAACCATTGGCCCCACCGTTACTTTATATGAAATTGTACCTGCGCCTGGCGTTCGTATTTCTCGCATTAAAAATTTGGAAGACGACATTGCACTAAGTCTTTCTGCCATGGGAATCAGAATTATAGCCCCTATTCCCGGAAAGGGAACTGTGGGTATTGAGGTCCCAAACAGAAACCCTACCATAGTTTCCATGAAATCTATTTTCTCATCAGAGAAGTTCAGAAACAACAATTACGAACTTCCATTTGGTATTGGCAAAACCATTTCAAACGAAAGTTTTGTGGTTGATTTGGCTAAAATGCCACACGTGCTCATGGCGGGAGCCACCGGACAGGGCAAGTCTGTAGGACTGAATGCGATAATTGCCTCCTTGCTTTACAAGAAACATCCGGCAGAGTTAAAATTCATACTTGTCGACCCAAAGAAAGTTGAGCTTACCCTTTATTCACGTATTGAGCGTCACTACCTGGCCAAGCTACCCGATTCGGAGGAAGCCATTATTACCGATACAAGAAAAGTGGTTCGAACCCTCAATTCGCTTAGTATTGAAATGGACAATCGCTATGAGTTACTCAAAGATGCTCAGGTGCGGAATATCAAGGAATACAACAAAAAGTTTGTTTCCAGAAAATTAAGCCCCCTGCACGGACACCGCTACTTGCCCTATTTGGTTTTGGTAATCGACGAATTTGCCGATTTAATCATGACCGCAGGTAAGGAAGTGGAAAGTCCGATTACCCGATTAGCTCAGTTGGCGCGTGCCGTTGGTATTCACTTGATTATTGCTACCCAGCGCCCATCAGTAAACATCATAACTGGAACCATCAAGGCTAACTTCCCTGCACGTATCGCTTTCAGGGTGATTTCAAAAATAGATTCAAGAACGATTCTTGATTCAGGAGGCGCTGACCAATTGGTGGGACGTGGCGACATGCTATTCAGTACGGGAAGCGATATTATTCGCTTACAATGTGCATTTATCGATACTCCTGAAGTAGAAAAACTGACCAGTTATATTGGTGCACAGCGGGCCTATCCGGATGCACTCCACTTGCCGGAGTTTAAAGATGAAGAAAGCGATTCAAAAGGAAGTGATGTCGATCCTTCAGAACGGGATGAGTTGTTTGAAGATGCTGCCTTGATTATTGTTCAAACGCAACAAGGATCTACCTCCCTCCTTCAGCGAAAGCTCAAATTAGGTTACAACCGTGCTGGCCGAATAATCGACCAGCTTGAAGCAGCAGGTATTGTTGGCCCTTTCGAAGGAAGTAAGGCACGAGAAGTAAAGGTTGGAAGTGAAATGGCTTTGGAACAGTTTTTGAAGGATTTGGATAGCAAAGGGAATACAGGAATGGAAATCTGACCTGAATTTATCAATCAATATTAAATGATCACATAAAAAATACAAATGAGAAAATGGTTAATCTGCCTGCTGGCAACAATGGTATTGCCCGTATGGGCTCAAAATGAAAGCAATGCGGAAGCGCTCTTAAAAGAGGTTATTGATACCACCGCTTCCTATAAAAATTTCAAAGCTGATCTGGGTTATACTATGGTTAATATTGAAATGGATATTGACGAAAAAAAAACAGGTGTCATCTATGTACAAGGCGATGCTTATCGTTTGGAAATGGAAGGACAGTTGGTTATTTCAGATGGAAAAACTATATGGACCTACTTGCCCGATTCAGAGGAAGTAATGGTGAGCTCGGCTGAGGATAGTGACGAGAGTATTTCACCAACCAAAATACTATCAAAATACGGAGACAATTACAAAGCGCGTTTCGATAACGATAAAAAGTACCAAGGCACTAATCTAAAGGAAATCAGCTTGAAATCTGAAGATGGAAATAACTTCGATAAATTGAATGTTGTGGTTGACTCAAAAAACAAATCGCTAAAAAGCTTTAGCATTTACGACAAAAACGGAAATATTTTCACATACGAGATTTTGAATTTACAATCGAGTATCGACATTCAGGATAGTGTTTTTACATTTGTGTCAACTGACTATCCTGGCGTAGAGGTCATTGATATGCGTTAGCCTTTGCTGCTCCGTTTTTTATGTTTATAGCTTAGTCCTGCCAAAAACAATGTTATCCATCCGGAAATCATTAATAACGCACCAATAAGTGGAGCGGCGGATAGAAACCCGAAGATATCACCAGTAAGTTCTGTTATTGAAAAAAGATACAACGGTATTGAAAACAATGCAGTTCCAATAACAAAGAGAAAATAGATCGCATTTAAAAAGGATCGTACCACATAACGGTTCATAAAGGTAATGGATAACAACACAACAGTGTTAAACATTTGAAATATCAATCCAGAATTAAATTGCGATAAATGATGGGCACTAATATTGCCCTCAAGGACGTGGCTTCCCACCGCGCCAAGAATAACCGTGGTTACCCCCATGATACCTGAGGTAATTAAAAATCTTTGAGTCATGGCTTACTTTTTGTCAAAGATAAAAAATATAAAAAACCACTACCTTTGCAAGCCTCAAATAATTCATCGTTATGAATACTTCAGTAGATATCAGTTATTATCCTCTTAAAGAGGAATTTATTTCTCCAATCAAAGATTTTATTCGCCGTTTAAACACCTATTCAACCTTGCGTGTTGAGACAAATGGCATGAGTACCCAGATTTTTGGCACTTATGATGAGGTGATGTTGGCCCTAACCCGCGAAATTAAAGCCTCCTTCGAGCTTCCACATTCGGTATTTGTACTCAAAATAATCAACGCCGACTTACAGATACATTCCAAGAAATAGGTGAATGGGCGATTTAGTCAGTTTTTTTTTGTTGCCCTATGAAAATGCCGCAACATTAAATATTGTTCTCGAACTGGTGGCGGCAATTTTTGGAGTGGTGAGCGTGTTTTATGCCCGACAAGAAAATATTCTTGTTTTTCCAACCGGCATCATCAGTACAGCCATCTATGTGTATTTATTGTCGCAATGGACATTATATGGCGACTTGATCATCAACATTTATTACACATTGATGAGTGTTTACGGTTGGTATATGTGGCAGAAAACTGACAGTAACGAACATCACATCCCCATTTCACGTACATCCATTCAAGATAAATGGAAGGCATTCGGAATTTTTTTGTTTACCTCAGTATTTGTAATCATCGTATATAGGTATTACAATGTTATGCCCAATGATTTAGGGTTTTCTGATAGCTTTTCCTATGCCACCGTGCACCTCACTTCGGGCAATCTCGACGACTTTAGATTGGCAACTCCTTTTCTGGACACCTTTACCACTGGAATTTTCTTCGCAGCCATGTGGCTAATGGCCAATAAAAAACTGGAAAACTGGACTTTATGGATTGTGGGAGATATTGTATCGATTCCTTTGTATTTCGTTAAGGGTTATGGTTTTACCGGAATTCAATACCTCATTTTTTTGGTATTAGCCATTATGGGTTACACCCAATGGCGACGTCAAATAACACCCAATCAAGTTCATGCTTAAAAGGATATCAATCACCGGTCCTGAATCAACCGGAAAAACAGACCTTGCTCAGTCCTTGTCAAAAGTGTTCAACGACAAATGGATATCGGAATATGCGCGGGATTACCTGGAACAAAATGGCCCAGACTACACTTTGGGTGATGTGGAAAATATGGCAAAAGGTCAATGGAAACGGGAGGAAGAAATGGCAAAGGTTGCCAATCAATACCTTTTTTGTGATACCGACTTTACAGTGGCCAAAATATGGTGCGAGGTGGTTTTTGGACAATGTCCTGAATGGATCGACACCCAATTTAAGCAGCATCGTTACGATCTGTATTTACTTTGTTATCCTGATTTAGATTGGAGTCCGGATCCTCTAAGAGAAAATCCGAATAACCGCTTGGAACTATTCGACCTTTATCACCAATCACTTAAAAAAATTGGAGCTAATTTTCAAATTGTTGATGGGAAAGGACACCAAAGAGTGCAAAAAGCGGTTAGTTTTGTAAAGCATTGCTAAAATCATGATAAAATCGAAGGGTTCAATTACAGTTTTTCATTTTGCCCGATGGTATCCCCATCGTTTCGATCCCATGTATGGGCTGTTTATTCAACGGCATGCAGAAGCGGCTGCACTTTATGGCCAAATGGGTGTGGTTTATGCTCATGCAGCCACTGAAAACCAAGAGGTAAACCGTCAGGAAATAGACTATCAACTTGAATGTGATGTACATACGGTTCGAATCTATTACGCACCTTCCAAATGCAAGTGGGCTGCAGTACGACAGCTCACTAATTTGATAAAGTTTTACAAGGCTTGCTTTGTCGGTAAAAATCTTCTGCAAAATAAAATCGGTCAGCCGGATGTCATCCATATTCATATATTGAGCAGACTAGGACTCATCGGACTTTATTATAAATGGTTACACCATACCCCATACGTGATAAGTGAACATTGGTCGCGTTACTTACCAACGGGAAACTATGGTGGATTTCTGCGGAAAATATTTACCAGAATTGTTGTCAGAAACTCTTCCGGAATAACAACAGTTACAAACAATCTGGCAAAAGCCATGCAACAAGGACGAGGGCTCATTGGCACAAACTATGAGGTATTACCCAACGTAGTGGATCCTGTGTTTTTTAAGGCACCTCTCGTGAATAAATCAGATCAGAAGATCAAGAACCTTATCCACGTAAGTTGCTTTGAAGATAAATCAAAAAACATCAGCGGTTTACTTAGAGCAGTGGCAGCTATTGCTAAGATACGCTCCGATTTCAAGACCGTATTGGTTGGTGAAGGGCAAGACCTGGATAGAATGAAACAATACGCCAAG
>JBFHGX010000197.1:0-6640 GCA_041582875.1 Bacteroidales bacterium
AAAAACAGCTTCAGGAATCATTATCCCTGATACCGCAAAAGAAAAACCTCAACAAGGTGTTGTTGTTGCTGTTCCAGCTGAAAACAAGGAAACCCCCATCACCGTCAAGGTTGACGACAAAGTGCTTTATGGTAAATATGCTGGCACTGAAATTAATATCGAAGGTAGCGACTACCTTATCATGAGTGAGAAAGATATTCTTGCTGTAATTTAACCGAATAATTTAAACTAAAATAAAATTGAAAAAAATGGCAAAGGACATTTTATTTAATAACGAAGCTAGAGAAAAACTGAAAAAAGGTGTTGATGCCTTATCAGATGCTGTAAAAGTAACACTCGGACCTAAAGGTCGTAATGTTATTATCGAGAAATCATATGGCGCTCCTCAGGTAACCAAAGACGGTGTTACCGTAGCTAAAGAAATTGAGTTGAAAGATCCTGTAGAAAATATGGGCGCTCAAATGGTAAAAGAAGTGGCTTCCAGAACCAACGATTTGGCTGGTGATGGTACTACTACTGCTACTATTTTGGCTCAGTCAATCTATGGTACAGGGTTGAAAAACGTTACTGCCGGTGCAAATCCTATGGATTTGAAACGTGGTATCGACAAAGCTGTTATTAAAGTGGTTGAATCGTTAAGGGCTCAAACCGAGGAGGTTGGCGACAACAACGATAAAATTAAACAAATTGCTTCTATTTCAGCGAATAACGATGAGTATATCGGAAGTCTGATTGCTGAGGCCATGAGTAAAGTAAAGAAAGAAGGTGTTATTACCGTTGAAGAAGCTAAAGGTATCGAAACTTACGTTGATGTGGTTGAAGGTATGCAATTCGATCGCGGATATATTTCTCCTTACTTTGTTACCGATACCGAAAAAATGGAGGCCGTTTACGAAAATCCATTGATCCTGATCTATGATAAAAAAGTATCTGTGATGAAAGACTTACTTCCTGTACTGGAAAAAGCCGTTCAAACAGGTCGTCCTTTTATTATTATTGCTGAAGATGTTGAATCAGAAGCGCTTGCTACTCTGGTTGTTAACCGTTTGCGTGGTTCTTTAAAAATTGCTGCTGTAAAAGCTCCCGGCTTCGGCGACAGAAGAAAAGAAATGCTGGAAGATATCGCTATCCTCACCGGTGGTACAGTAATTTCGGAAGAAAAAGGTTACAAACTGGAAGACGCTACCCTCGAAATGTTGGGCGAAGCTGAAAAAGTTACCATTACCAAAGACAACACAACTGTTGTTAGCGGAAAGGGTGATAAAGCGAACATCAACGCTCGGGTTAACCAAATTAAAGCTCAAATTGAAACTACTACTTCTGACTACGACAAAGAAAAATTGCAGGAGCGTTTGGCTAAATTGGCCGGTGGTGTTGCTGTAATTTATGTTGGAGCTGCCAGTGAAGTTGAAATGAAAGAGAAAAAAGACCGTTTTGATGATGCATTGGCTGCTACACGTGCTGCAATCGAAGAAGGTACTGTGCCTGGTGGTGGAGTAGCTTTTATTCGTGCCATCGAAGCGCTTAATGCAATTGATGTGATTAACGAAGATGAAGAAACTGGTGTTGCTATCATTAGAAGAGCACTTGAAGAACCTTTGCGTCGCATTGTTGAAAATGCTGGTTTAGAGGGCTCTGTAGTAGTCAATAAGGTTAAAGAAGGTACAGGCGATTTTGGCTTTAACGCCAGAACTGAAGTTTATGAAAACCTCAAGGCTGCCGGTGTAATCGACCCAACAAAAGTTACCCGCGTAGCTCTCGAAAATGCCTCAAGTATTGCCGGTATGTTGTTAACCACCGAATGCGTACTTTCTGAACATAAAGATCCCAATGCCCAACCTCCTGCCATGCCTCCAATGGGAGGCGGAATGCCTGGCATGATGTAAAATCATCCATAAATAATAAGGCCTGGCGAATAGCCAGGCCTTTTTTTATATCCGCTCCAATGAAGAACAATTTTTATTACCCTAAATCCCCCGGAATAAATTTCAGGTCTGCTATTTCGGTCGTACCTATGGCACTATGCACCGTCTCCCGTCTCCCAACTTCCAACTTTTTTTCAGCCCGCCAACAGCCAAAAGCTAACGCTTCACTCATCCGTGTTTGTAACGCGGATGCATTTATACCAGCATTTTTAATGCGATAATACATTAATAGTGAATTAAATACAATGATAAAAAATTGAAATTAAGTCCGCGTTGCAAACACGGACAAGACCGATCCTTGGTTCGACATTCAACATTCAGCGTTCGACATTCGATATTTTCCTTTGCCCACTTCCCTCACCTTTCCCACCTTCCTACCTTTTCAACCCTTTCCTCCCCCCATACATTTCCCTTTCCCAGCGTACCTCAATAATTCTTACCTTTGCCCCTTTACATAATTTTTTTGATAACATTTCGAAATAATGGAAGGTCAGGATAAAAATATATATAACGAACCATCACGTGGTTGCTGCACCATCAGCGACATGGATGTGGCCCACTCAAACATCAATCAACAGCGATGTTGTAAGCTGTCCAGTGTGAACTGGTTAGCCGAATTTAGTCACCCCGCTGAAGGTGGCCAACCTCAGGTTGCAGAAATACGCTTTAAAAACGGACGCAAAGATTTTTTTACTTATCCGGCGGATATGGTTCTTGCTGAGGGCGAAATTGTAGCCGTGGAAGCTGCCCCAGGTCACGACATTGGCGTGGTTTCACTCGTGGGTGACGTCGTTCAACTTCAGTTGAAACGCAAACAAGAAGAAGCCAAAAAGCGTGAAATGAAACAGGTGTTTCGTCATGCGCGTGTAGCGGATATCGAAAAATGGTTGGACATCATTAAATTGGAAGATCCGGCCATTCTTCAATCGCGTCGTATCGCCTCTTCCCTGAAATTGGACATGAAAATCAACGATGTTGAATATCAGGGTGACAAAACCAAGGCTATCTTCTATTATACTGCCACCGATAGGGTCGACTTTAGAGAATTGATTCGTCACCTGGCTGATGCTTTTAAGGTTCGTATCGAAATGAGACAAATTGGCGTTCGACAGGAAGCTGCCAAATTGGGTGGAATTGGTCCTTGTGGTCGCGAATTATGTTGCTCGTCGTTTATGAGCAGCTTCCGCAGTGTTTCAACCAATTCAGCCCGGGCTCAACAACTTTCCTTGAATCCTCAAAAGCTTGCGGGTCAGTGTGGTAAATTAAAATGTTGCTTAAACTACGAGGTGGATAATTATGTTGACGCACTACGTAAATTCCCTGATCAGTCGGTTCCGCTCAATACCAAAAAAGGAAAGGCTTATCACGTGAAAAGTGATGTGTTTAAACAGGTGATGTGGTATTGTTATGCTGGTGATTCGGCAAATATGATGGCCATCAACACCACCAATGTGAACGACATCATCAAAATGAATCGCCGGGGCAAGCTACCTGCCGATTTGGAAATGTATGCTGAGAAAAAGGAACAGAAGGAATTGTCTGACAGCGATAAACTATTGGAAAATTCAAATTATATTTAATTCACTTTGTGCAATAATTTCTTTCATGTCCCATTATAGGTATAAGTAATATTACATGATGAGTAAAATACACAAGTTATTCGGACTGGCAGTGGTTTTACCCCTGCTGCTCGTATCGTGTGGTTCACAAACCTTGTACGACCAGCAAGTGGAGTTGCCCAAACAGGGGTGGTTTATGAACGAAGCCGTAAAATTTGACGTGGACATCGTGGATACACTAGTGCCTTACGATTTTAACCTCACACTTCGGCATTCTACCGACTACCGCTACAGCAATCTTTATGTGTTTATGACCACTCGTTTTCCCAACGGAAAAATTAGTCGCGATACCATCGAATGCCTTTTGGCAGATGCTGCGGGACGTTGGACTGGTGGTGGTTGGGGGAAAATTCGTGATGAGGAAGTTAATTTAAGAACACAGTTGCATTTTCCCCAAAGTGGTCAATATCAATTTTTTATTCAACAAGCCATGCGAACAGATACTTTAAAGGAAATATCTCATGTAGGTCTACGCTTGGTGGTTTCTGATGACAATATCGACTAATTTCTCATGTTATAATAGGTTCAACAAAATATTCTCCGATGGAAAATAACAATCCTGGTAAGAAAAAGTTTTTTAATTATTTGGTCAAGTTTTGGCTTCTTTGGTTATTGGCTGTAGTGCTTTCTGTGGTGTTTTTCTATGGTGTTGTCGCCGAATGGTTCGGTGAGATGCCTACTTTTGAGGAACTGGAAAATCCCGAAACCAACCTGGCTTCTGAGGTGTACTCTTCTGATGGCGTTTTACTGGGAACCTATTTTATTGAAAACAGATCAAATGTTAATTACCGCCATATCAGCCCTAACCTAATCAATGCTTTGATGGCCATTGAGGATGTTCGGTTCGAACAACACTCCGGAATCGATGAGCGTGCCTTGCTCAGGGTAGCTTATGGTGTGGCTACGGGCAATAGCAAAGGGGGTGGAAGCACACTTACCCAGCAGTTAGCTAAAAACCTGTTTCCCCGTGGTCGACTGAATAAATTGCAATTGGTGGTACGCAAGTTTCAGGAATGGGTTACAGCCATTAAGCTTGAACGGTATTATTCTAAACAGGAAATTATCTCGATGTACCTGAATACAGTTTTCTTTGGTCACAATGCCTATGGTATTAAAGCCGCTTCGGCTACCTATTTTGATTGTACTCCCGATTCGCTCAACATCCAGGAAGCTGCACTGATGGCAGGGGTGGTTAATGCTCCTTCGCGATATAGTCCCATCAGTCGCCCCGAAGCTTCCCTCAAACGCCGTAATCTGGTGTTAGACCAAATGGCCAAGTACGGCTACCTTACCAAACAGGAAAGTGACTCCATCAAGCAATTGCCGCTTGGGGTGGCTAAATATGCGCAACTGGATCACAATCAGGGGTTGGCACGGTATTTTAGGGAGTACCTGCGTGGCGAGTTAAAGGCCTGGTGTGCAGAGCATAAAAAACCTGATGGCAGCTCCTATAATCTTTACAGAGATGGTTTAAAAATATATACTACCATCGATTCTCGCATGCAGCGTTATGCCGAAGAAGCAGTCATCGAACACCTGTCCCAAGATTTACAACCTGATTTTTATACACACTGGAAAGGCTATACCTACGCTCCTTTTGCTTTTGATCAGGAAGAAGCAGATGAACAGGTTCAGCATATTATGGCTCAGGCCATGCGCCGAAGTGAGCGCTTTAGGGTCATGAAAGTGGCAGGTGTACCCGAGGATTCAATTTACTGGTCGTTTCATCAACCTACCGAAATGCGCGTCTTTAGTTGGAATGGCCCCGTTGATACCATTATGACACCCCTCGATTCCATACGGTATTATAAATTTTTCCTCCAGGCCGGACTCATGTCAATGGAGCCTACCACAGGTTTTGTAAGGGCATATGTGGGGGGCAACGATTACCGTTATTTCAAGTTCGACCATGTCACTCAGGCCAAAAGGCAGGTGGGTTCTACTTTTAAACCATTTTTGTACACCCTGGCCATGCAGGAAGGTGAGTATTCTCCTTGTTATACAGTTTCCAATATTTCGTATAGTGTTGAACTTTATGATGGTACCTTTTGGACGCCCAAGAATTCGAGCAACGACAGGGTAGGAGAGGAGGTGACCCTGAAATGGGCCCTAGCCAATTCAAATAACTGGATATCTGCCTACCTGATCAGTCGCTTTTCGCCTCAATCGGTAGTGAAAATGGCCCGAAAAATGGGAGTGACTTCCGATATCCCCACTGTTCCTTCCATTGCCTTGGGAACGCCTGATTTATCGCTTTACGAGATGGTGGGAGCTATGAATACTTTTGCAGATAAGGGAGTTTATGTTCAGCCTGTGTTTGTTACGACCATCGAAGACCGCAATGGGAATACGTTGGAGCGATTTGTTCCCAAAAAAACCGAAGCCATGGACGAGGTTACAGCATACAAAATGCTTCGTTTGATGGAGGGCGTGGTCGAAAGCGGAACGGGTATCCGATTGCGTTATCGTTATGGGTTTACAAATCCCATTGCCGGAAAAACTGGAACCACACAAAATCAATCTGATGGATGGTTTATGGGAATTACTCCCGGATTAACCACAGGCGTTTGGGTGGGAGCTGAAGACCGCAGTGTTCACTTTAGAAGCATTACTTTAGGTCAGGGAGCTAACATGGCATTGCCAATCTGGGCAATATACATGAACAAAGTCTATGCCGACCCTTCGTTGGGCGTAAGTCGTGGCGATTTCGAAAAACCCTTAAAAGACATCAGCATCGAATTTGATTGCGAGAAATACCAGCAAGATCAAAAAAATACCTCCGGTTACGAATCCAATATGGATGAGTTTTAGTCTCAAAAAATCATGCGTCAGCCCTTCGTCATTCAACATTCAGTGTTCGATATTCGATATTCTTCCCCTTTCAACCTTTCTTCCATTCCATCATGACTATAGTTCGTGGAACCCTACAAATATCACACAAGTAATCCCCAACAAAACATTGCGAATCATGGCGCTTTCCCCCTCTGCGCAACTTTGCGGTTCAAAAAACCATGCGTCAGCCCTTCGTCATTCAACATTCAGCGTTCGACATTCGATATTCTTCCCCTTTCAACCTTTCTTCCATTCCATCATGAC
>JBFHGX010000198.1:0-6607 GCA_041582875.1 Bacteroidales bacterium
ACAATCAACCACATACCTCCACTCCCAAAAATAATCGAAAAATAATTCAAAAAAATGGTAGAATTTTTGGCCAAAACAGTACACTATTAATGAAGGCCCTTACTTTTTTAACCTGCTAATCGAAAATGCATGCAGATAAAATGGATTGACCACTTACGTGTTTGGCTGAAAAAACACCTTGACTTTTATGGCAAATCCTGCCATAAAAAGAGGTATCACCATCAGTCAATGCCCATCCCTCCAGTTTCTTTCTGGGGAACATATCGCATATACCTAACTACCAACATTTTACCCCCCCCCATTAAATTTTCATGAACACACCAACAATAAGTACATTTTTGTTTTGGGGAAAAACAAATTTATCATACGATGGGGGTGTTGTTTGCAAAAACAAACCTGACAGGTTTCGAAAACCTGTCAGGTTTAGTACAACACCCCTTTGCCAACCCAAAATAAGTATTAAAATAAGTGTCAATCAATTAACAAGTTACAATTAAATTCAAACATCAATATTTATGAAAAAATATATGATAATCATGCTTATGGGATTCCTTATTGGGGGTTTTCAACCACAAGCAAACGCACAAACTCTGGGAAGCTGGGTGATATCCACAGTACCACAAGATTTTGATCCATCATCTACACAACAACCATACTTTTATGAGCTGGTGTTTACTCCATCGGGTATTTCACAAAGTTATTTGTCGCAATCTCCTCAATATGACAATCAAAAAACTTCAACAGCAAACGCAAATTCTCCCGAGAAAGACCTGGCCTGCTACTTATTTACCAATGGCAATCAAATAGATTTCTACAATAGTGCCGGAGTTTTGAAACAAACTCATGCAGGATTTTATGGGGTTACCCATACAAGTCAGATTGTACCCAGATCAACCACAACAGGTGAGTATTGTGCAGTTTACCGCACCAATGGAGATAAAAAAGAAGACCTGGGCTATTTATGGGTTACTAGAATTACAAACCCGGATGGCAACCTCTCAATAGAGGAACACCATTGTAGTACAAAACTGTTTGAGTCACCTGATTTTTGTATTTCTGAAGATATAGAAGGTGATAGATCTATTTACTATTCATCAAATGCAGAAGGTTTGTGCCGGGTTTCGATGGAAGATGTAATTGACGACTATGCTATTGCTGAAGTTATTATAGATAAGAATAATGCTACCTTAAGTTCCCATTTTAAACCCCATGAAATGGAAACAAAACAAATGAATGGTGTAACCACTGTGGCGTGGACATCATTGGAAAGCTCAGGAAATTTATACATGGTAAACATTTATGAACAAGGAAATACAATAATTGTTTGCTCTGTTGGAAAAGGTAAAATTGCCGGAATAGAATTTTCTGCCTGGGAAGAAGATATCATTTATTTGTCGTGTGAAACTGACGGAATTATTAAATACAATTATGCTACCCAACAAATTGTAAGCACTTTGACACCGAATGGAGATTATAACCGCACAAGTTTGCAAACAGCACCAGATGGGTATATATATGCCGTTAACAACTCAGGGTCTTACCTTGGAAGGATTAATCAAATTGAATCGCTGTTTGAAGTAAACATATTCCAAATTCCGACAGTGGGCAATTCCGGACTCTATGGTTTTTTGGCAGAAAAAACGGTAATATGGAATGAAGACTATACCAACTATACAATCTATTATACCTTACCAAAACAAGATGTATTAATAAGCAAGGTGGATGTTGTAGATGAAAGCTGTCCGGATGTTGGAGATGGGGAAGTCACCATCTTTGTAAGTGGTGGAGTACCTGATTATACCATCAGTTGTTTTATGGGGACAACTGAAATCACCGACTTCTATTACGACCCAACTGAGTTTTCGTTTAACAAAGAGTACCTATCGGAAGGTGACTATAATTACACCATTAGCGATGCCCGTGGAAGTGTGACAATCGGAACGTTTCATATTGGAGTATACGACGATTACTACGATTACAAAGACAACCCATTCGAGGTATCTGCTACCCGCTCGCTACCCGATGCCGACATGCCACTCAATACCTACAGTTTTGAAAAGGGTATACTCATTCGCTCGGGAGCTACTCTCACCATTACCGGATCGGTGTATGAATTTGGAGTAAGGGGTAAAATCATCATCGAACCCGGCGCCACACTTGTGCTGGAGGGCACCACCCTTACAAACCATGAAGAATGTAATTTGATGTGGCAGGGAGTTGAAGTGCAGGGAAATGATGCCGAGTCGCAATTACCTGAACTTGTTGAACTGCAATGGATATATCATCAAGGTAGAATTTTAATGCACAATGCTACCATTAGTAACGCTTATCAGGCGGTTAGTTTGTTTGCCCATGACAACAGTGGTGAAATTGATAAATATTCAGGCGGCGGCATTATTGTAGCCAATAACTCTAGTTTTATCAACAATGCCAATAGCGTTCAGTTTATCCCTTATAAAAATTTCAATCCGGGATCAATAGCTCAAATCGATAACATGAGTTATTTCAGTAATTGTAATTTTGAAATCAATGAATTCTACCTCGGCGATGAAATATTTTCGAATCATGTAAACCTGTATGGGGTAAAAGGGATTGATTTTAGAGGATGTGATTTTAGTAATACTGCTCTCAGCAACATCAGCACAACCAATATGGGAATAGTGGCGTATGGTTCAGGTTTTACAGTCACCTCTCTTTGCAGCCAACAAATTGACCCCTGTCCGGCAGGCTCTGTCGTACCTAGTACATTTACCGGATTTTACAATGCCATATCTGTTTCTTCTAACTCGTTATATCCCTATACTTACCTGATAGAAAACTCATTGTTGTCAAATAACAAAATCGGGATTTTAAATGAGGGAGTTAAATACCCTGTAATTATCAATAATGAGTTTTTCATTGGGCATGATCATCCGGATTTAACCTATGGAGGTCATGTAGGGCTGGGTGTAGATTGTCAACAATCAACAGGCTTCGCCATCGAAAACAATAGGTTTTATAAAAACAGTGCTGCACCATTAGGCAGTTACATAGGTGTTCGGATTAAAGAAACAAAAACCGGATTCGACGAAGTGTATAAAAACACTTTTGATGGACTTGCAGGAGGCAACCTGTCCGAAGGTCAAAACTGGCGGCTTTATCCATACAATAGATGGATAGGCCTCGCTTATTACTGCAATGAAAATGACAACAACTGGGCAGATTTTTATGTTTCAGAGGAAAGACCATCAGGGATTCAAGCCAGACAAGGAGATGATGACCATGCTGCCGGAAATACCTTTTCAGCGAGTGCAACATGGCATTTTTACAATGGAGGATTTGATGAGATTGGCTATTATTATAACGAAAATATTCCAGCTCAGGTACCTGATGACAAAAAGCTTTACCATGTAACAGACGAAGCCAGAAACAATGTGAATACCTGTCCCGAACACTATACCGGTGGCGGAAGCATTCTTTTAACTTCTGTACAAAAAACAGACAAAGAAACAGATTTTTTGAATAACCTTTATAACTATAATAGCGTTGAGGCGCAATATGAAGCCTTGATTGATGGTGGGGATACACCTAGTGAATTGTCTGATATACAAAATGCTACTCCTGATGAAATGTGGGACTTAAGAACAAAACTACTGGGAGATTCACCTCACCTTTCATTGGAAGTACTGATGGAAACATCGGATCGTACCGATATTTTTCCCGATGATGTTCTTTTTGACATTCTGGCGGCCAACCCCGATGAACTCAAAAAAGACACCTTGATCAGTTATCTGGAGAACAAGGAAAACCCGCTACCAGACTATATGATTGCCATCTTGCTTCAGGTAGCACAGGGAACCACCTACAAAACCGTGCTACAAAATCAAATGTCGCTTTACAATCAGTACAAAACAAAGGCTGCCAACGACATGGTAAGAAGCTTACTAAATGATTCTATTACTAACCTAACAGGATTGAGGAACTGGCTCGACAACACCTCCACCCTCAGGGCAGATGAGCAAATTATTGCCACGTACATGCACGAGGGTAATTATTCCGATGCTTTAGTCATGGCCAATCTTATACCTGAGACCTATAATTTTTCAGATGAAGAGCTGACTGAACACACTAATTATGTAACTTTACTCAATTTACAAATAGCTATGGCACAAGCAAACAGGAATGTTTTTCAGTTGGATTCAACTGAGTTTAACACCGTACTGTCTTTGGCAATCAACAGCAAAGGTACAGGTGGTGTATTGGCACGCAATATGTTGACATATGCCTACGGTTACAACTTTTACACCTTTCCAGAACTCAACGATACGGCATCATATAAAATTCAACCTACCGGTTGGGACAATTTCATTGAATGGTCAGGGATTGAAATATCAGCCAAGCCCAATCCTGCAAGAGAATGGACTGCCTTTGACTATGTTCTTCCTGGTGCAGATTCCAAAGGAAGCATCGTTATTACAGATGTTTCAGGCAGGTTAATTCAAACCATCCCTGTTTCAGGAATGCAGGGACAAGAAGTTTGGGATACGCGTGATGTAAAAGCCGGCGTCTATTTATTCACCCTGAGTTCAGGGGGAATAAATAAAACCGGTAAAATTGTAGTGAATAAATAAACCTTTTTATTTACAGGAGAGGCGAAAAATTCACCTCTCCAGTACACTTTAATTAATAGAACCATGAAACGAACTATTTATATATTTTTCTTTCTAATTTTCTCTATTACTGGTATTTCACAACAAATGGATATCACCTGGCAACAATGTTTTGGCGGTAGTGATCAAGACGAAGCAAGGGACATGGTAGCCATGGATAACGGATATATGATTCTGGGTTACACCTACTCACAGGATGGGGATATATCCAACAACCACGGGTCCAACGATGTCTGGTTGGTAAGAATAGATTCGCTAGGGAGCCTATTGTGGGAAAAAACACTTGGGGGATCTGCAAGCGATTATGGATCAAGTATCTCAAAAATATCAGACACTACCTATTACATTTTATGTGGTGCGTCATCAGGGGATGATGATATTTCAAATGATCGGTTTCCTAATTCGGCAGATTTCTGGATAGTAAAAATTGATACTTTGGGCAATATCCTTTGGGATAGAATTGTTGGAACATCACATAATGATACACCGGAAAAAATCATCACAACCAATGACGGTGGAGCTTTAGCTCTGGGATTTAATGGATTAAATGATGGAGATAAAACGGAAGGGTATGGTATGTTTGATATGTGGATGATCAAACTCAACAGCGAGGGAACCACCCAGTGGGAATTCACTTTGGGTGGTTCCGATATTGATTTTCCAAATGACATTATTCAAACCAGCGATGGGGGCTATCTGGTTAGTGGCAGTGCTATCGTTGAGCCGGGGGGCAATTTAACCTGCAATATGCATGGACAGGCGGATGCCGTGCTGGTAAAACTCGACTCAGCCAGAAACATTGAATGGCAGCACTGTTACGGTGGGAGTGGATATGACGGAGCAATACGAATAATGGAACTTGATGATGGTTATCTTTTTTCTGGTTATCCAGACTCTAACGATGGAGACATTTCAGGTTGGCATGGTGACAGTGATATTTGGTTAGTGAAAATTGACTTTGAGGGGGAGATTATCTGGCAAAAGTGTCTGGGAGGATCAGATACTGATGGAGCGCATTCAGTATTTAAAACAAATAATGGTGGTTATCAGCTTATTGGGATAACATTTTCCAATAATGAGGATGTTTCAGGAAACCATTCAGTTATCGGAAGAGGTGATATTTGGATGGTAAAAGTAGATAGTCAGGGCGTAATTGTTTGGCAACAATGTGTAGGAGGACTGGCTACCGAATACCCCTCATATTTTGGTGTTATTCAAAAAGCAGATGACAATTATGTAATTGCGGGCATGGCATATGATAGTAGTTTTGACGTACAATGCAACCTGCATGGAAAGTATAACGAAGACTTCTGGCTTTTCAACCTCAAAGATTGCTCCAACTACCAACCCGCCACCCCCCAAGCCCCCACCGGTCCGGATACCCTTTGCCACACCACAGATTCCACCTCGGCTTACACCCTTGCACCCACTACCGGTGCCTGGGGCTATACCTGGCAACTGCAACCGGAGGAAGCAGGCACACTGGCACAAGACAGCCTCACCGCCACCATCACCTGGAACACCGGATATCAGGGCGAAGTAGATATTTCCGCTGCCAGTTACAACGACTGTGGAGAGTCGGCGTACTCAGAAGTAAAAACCACCTTTGTTTATACCTGTGTGGGCGTGGAGGAAAATACAGCCAATGGCTTTGGGTTAAGGGTGTATCCTAATCCGGCAAACGAGTGGGTTACTTTTGAAACCACCGGCAACAAGCACACAACCCTCATCATTTACAACCACACCGGGCAGTTAATAGAAAAACTGGAGTTAAGGGATTCACGCACCAGCTGGAATGCGGGTGTTTTGCCACGAGGGCTGTACTTTTATCGTGCGGAGCAGGATGGGAAAACGGTGGTGGGGAAATTGGTGCTGAGTGGAGAATAGAGCGCTACCCTGTCATCTCGATCCGCCCTTGCGGAGAGAGATCCCCTGAGAACAGTCGTATTTTCCTTGGG
>JBFHGX010000199.1:0-6595 GCA_041582875.1 Bacteroidales bacterium
ATCTGTTTCAAATTCAACACGTGCAGAAAATTCGCCTGTCAGGATGGTTTCTGCGGTAACGGTATTGGTAATGTGTGTAACAGGATTAACGGCTGCAGTGTAGGTGAAGGGGTCGCCCACACAGAAGGTTGGTGCCGGACCAGTTGGAATAATGGTATAAGTAACCGTCGCTCTGTGATCGCAGTCATTGACCAGAATATCATCTATAAAATCAATTCCGGTAAGTGTATTTCCAGTAACACAGGCTGTTGGGTCATCAACTGAAGTCCAGGTGAATGTCGTTCCAAGCACATCTGCAACAGGAGTATAATTTACGTTATCGCCCGAGCAAACCATCATAAGGTTGGTACTTGTAATGGTTGGGTTTGGGTCTACCACTATGGATATCTGTGCGTCAGCTATGGTAAACCCATCGCTAATTTCCACTTGATAATTAAAGGTTCCATCTTGCGGCGGAATCAAGCTGACCATCCAGTCTTCCAAATATACTGCTGAGGAAGGAAGCCCAGTCCAGGTATATGTATAATCTTCAGGAAGATTACCATTTCCACCGGATGCATTAGCGGTAAGCACAATCGAGGCTCCATCACAAATGATATTATCAACGTCATCTGAGGTAATGTCAACACTCAACAATTGTCCTTGTGGCGTTATGGTGATGGTTTGTGTATAATCACACCCTTCTTCATCGGTTAAACTTAAGGTAAAATCTACTGGAGAAAACAGCAAATCGGTAGCTGGATTAGCAATGTCTGTATCTCCAACTAAATGACCTGCTGGATTTGATGTCCATAAATAAGTGTAATTCCCCGTACCGCCAGTTATTTCACCAGCAATGGTTGTAGATATTCCCATGTTGATGGTCATGTCGGTATAGGTGGTATTAAATTGGGGATTCACTGTTACCACCAAATCAAAGGGGTCACCCTCGCAAAATGTAGGGGTAGGTCCTGCTGGGACAATGGTGTAGGTAACGGTTTCTTGATTTAACGAACTATTTGTTAGATTTTGTAAAATCTGTGATCCGTCGCCATCTGTATAACCTGTTATCATACCCCCGGAATTGTCAATAGCTGTCCATTCGTATGTGCTTGACGCGATGTTCGATTCAATCAAGTAATCAAGGTCATCTCCGCTGCAAATAAAAGCTGTTGAAGCAGAAGTTACTACAGGAGCAGGCTCTACGGTGATGTCGATATCACTGGATACGGTATTAAACCCATCATTGGCTTCAACAGTATAGGTGTTGATGGATAAAGCATCTGGTACCAGACTTACGATCCAAGGTTCAATGAAAACAGCATTGCCAGGTAATCCAATCCAGTTGTAAGTATATTGGGTCGGATCTCCTCCACCATTTCCGCCCGTAGCGGTTGCCGTTAATTCTATGGGTGCGTCCTGACAGAGCATGTTATCGATGTCATCGGAACTGATGGTAACATTCAAAACAGGTCCCCCCGGTGTGATGGTGATGGTTTGGGTAAATTCACAATTTTGGTCGTCGTGGGCAACCAAAGTGAAATCTACTGATGAAGAAAGGTTTAGTGTTAATGGATTGGCAATGTTGGTAGGTCCGTCAATCATGTTTGCCGGGTCAGATGTCCAGGAATAACTATAATTTCCATTTCCGCCAGTTAAATCCCCACTAATGGTGGTAGACGTTCCCATGTTAATGGACATGTCGTCATAGGTAGTGTTAAACTGTGGATTAACGGTTACTACCAGAGGATAAACCAGTCCTTCACAAAAAGTTGGCGCAGGTCCAGTAGGAATAATGTTATAAGTTATTGTTTGTTGGGAAGTTCCACTATTGAAAAGGGTTTGCGCAATGGAATTTCCTGAGCCATCAGCAAAGCCAGTGATTTCACCCCCTGAATTATCCGTAACTATCCAGGTAAAATCTGTTAAACCAATACTTGATTCAATGAGGTAATTGAGGTCTTCTCCATTGCAAACAAATGCAGTGGGCAGCGAGGTAACTTCAGGATATTCATTCACCTGAATGGTAATATCACCCTCTGCGGTATTGTAATTGTCGTTTATTTCGACCGAATAGGTGTTAATTCCCAAATTGATGGCTGGAAAAATACGCGTCCAATCGTTTGGCTCTGTAGCTCCTGCTGGGATGTTTGTCCATATGTAGGAATAATCTGAGGGGACTGTTCCATTACCTCCAGATGCATTGGCAGTCAACGTGATAATTGTCCCATCACATACTGTATTATCAATATCATCACAGGAGATGTTCACACTCAACGCATCGCCATCAGGAGAAACTGTTATGGTTTGAATAAATTCACAGTTGGCCTCATCGGTGAGGGTTAGGGTATAGTCGGTAGGTTCGGTTATGTTTCCTGTTTGGGGGTTGGCAATATCGGTTGCACTGGTAAAATTTCCTGTTGGGTCGGACACCCAATCATAAGTGAAATTTCCAGTGCCACCTATTACAGCACCAGTAATGGTTGTATAGGTTCCATAATTAACGGTCAAATCAGTATAAGAAGTATTAAACTGAGGATTTACAGTTACTACCAAATCAAAAGTGTTTCCAACGCAGAAAGTTGTTCCTGGTCCTGTAGGAGTTATGGTATAGGTCACCGTTTCCTGCGATGGGCCTGCATTCACCAGTGTTTGGTCAATGAGGTCACCGGAAGCATCTGAGAAACCAGAAATAAGTCCTCCTGAATTATCAGTGACAGACCAGGTATAGGTTGACAAAGGAACGGATGAGGTAATGGCATAGGCCAAAGGCTCACCAGAGCAACTAAAAATATTGTCTATACTATTTATTTCAGGATACTCGTTAACTTGGATAGTAACCACACTACTTATTGATTCACAGACATCTGAAAAAACGTTTCTTCTATAATAGGTTGTTTGGGTTAATGCTGGTGGAGCAAAATTTTGTTCGGAATTTGTTCCTACGGCATTCGTCCAGTTGTTATTATCAGTACTTTCTTCCCAAAGGTAGGTGTAGGTTCCATCACCTTGCGTAGGAAGTGATCCCACTAGGCCGGAGGGAACACTATTGTTACAAATATCCTGGTTGGATGAAATAGTATTATCCTCTATTCCCGGAAGCACATTGAAGGAAAGTATATTGGACTCATCATCACAAAGGCCTGAAACCACATTTCTTTTAAAAGAAGTTGTTCCGAAAGTCAAAGGATCGTTATATATCAGATTGGCATTGGTTTCGCCTGTTAGCTCTACCCATCCTGAACCAGTGTCAATAAACCAGCTAAAAGCATAACTACCATCTCCACCAGAAAGTGTTGGAACCACAGTTCCATTGATCGTATTTTCCAAAGTCATTCCTGAGCAAAGGGTAGTTATACCCCCGTATGAGATGGTATTGTTTGAAACCGATTGTGTAACACTTACAGGTATATCATCTGATTGAGTGGTTCCGCATTCGTTGGTAACTTCCACACTAATTACATAATCTTGGGTAATATCAGGAAAGGTGATAGTAGGATATTCATCAGTAGCGTTGGTAATAGCAGGTCCTGCTGGATCGACAGTCCACAGGTAACCGGAAATGGTTCCAAAATTAGCATCGTAGGTTACTTCAGTATTAGCAATTGTAACGGGGCCTCCACCACAGAGCTCAAAACCTGCATCAGGATCGATAGTTACTATGGGATCGCCTTTGATGGTGATGGTGATGGGGTCAGATACATCTGTAAGACAATAAATAAATCCAGACCGTGCTCTGGCTTCCAATGTTATATTATAAACACCTTCTTCTGTGAAATTAAATATAGGTTCTTCACTGAATCTTGTTGTGCCATTTCCATAAGTAAAACCTGTATTAGGAGAAACACTCCAAACATAGTTTGGTGCTGAACAGTCGGCTGGGACAAATACACTGTTATTAACAGGTGTAAAAGTGGCCGTATCATCGATTATACATAGACTTCTGTTTAGAATATCAAAAAAAGCTGTCGGCTGACCCTGAACACAAACTTCTCGAATAATTTCATCAGCGCCGCAGTTCCCTGGAATTCCTTCTCCAGTATGGGCGATCATTCTAACTTGATATGTTCCTGTTGCAGGAAAAGTAAAAAGTGGGTTTTCCTCGTAACTATCAATGGTACCGTCATTGTAGAAATCCCATGAATAACCAGTAACATCAAAAACGCCACCCGAATAAATAATACAACCAGGGTTGGTATTGCTAGTAAATTGTTTTTCTTGATTTACACATAAATAAATTGGATCGTTGGGGAATTCTGCACGAAGAAAGTCTGCTTCGGCTTTTCTTGATATCTTAATAGAGGACTTTTCCTCAGCAAACCAACCGCAAGGATTGCGGACTGTATCACGCATGATAAACTGATAATCTGGCTCACCGCAAGATGACGTAGTATATGTATGGCTCACCAAAAACTGACCTGAACTATTCGTGGCAGGCATGTTTTCTTGATAGAAAATAGTTTCTGTTCCATCACCAAAATAAAATTCGTATTGCGTTCCGGCCGGATTATCAGCAGCATCAGCTGTTAATAAAAAGTTAATCGTATGAGGCAAGCAACCTTCGGCGGCTCCTGGCTCTAGGGTAGTTCCATATGCAGCTGACGATCCGTTGTAAACGCTATATTCGTTAATATCCCGACAACCATTCATTCCAGAGACAACAATCTCAAGAACAAAATTCCCTTTAGTCAAATACTCATGGGATAAAGTTCCTGCAAAAGGGAACTGTGCAGGAATAAAAGATTCAATCGTTCCATCACCCCAATCAATATCATAGGAAGTGTTTGTTGCTGCAGTTGTTGAAGAATTTGTAACAGTTAACAAAAAGGTTGCCAACGGGTTTGCATCACATTTATTCCAGCCAAGTGATGGAGGGTCAAGGCTTGCATGGGGTCTCTCATTGACCTGAACAACTTCAGTGGCGTCTGCAGTACACCCTACATTGTCAGTAATCTCCAACTCTACAGAATAGTCTCGAGTACCATTACCATAAGCCCCAAATTGATGGGTTGGATTAGCATTTGAAGAGTCGCCAGGTAGCAGATCATTAAAATTCCAATCATAAGTGTATGGCGGATAACTACTGGACACAGTTGAAGTAAAATCAATCGTTCCACATAAGGGTATTCCTGCTTCAATAAAACTGAAATTAACTTGAGGATTTGAAATCGCTATGGTTACACTACCAATCATGTCGATAGTGCATTCAGTAGTTACGGCTTTTACTGTATAAACTCCCGGATCTTGAAAGCCCTGCCAAGTACCAAAATTAAAAGCATAGCCGACTCCTTGCTTCGTTTCAATATATGCGCCATCTTTCCATAGTTCATAAAGAACATATATCTGGCTTGAATCTAAACCAATTTGAGGTCCTTCAGAACTACCAAGACAATAGATCCCTCCATTACTTATTGTTACGTTAAATTTAGTAACCTCTTTTATCTGCAGACTATTATAATTAGTATTGATCGTACGCAATTCATACCAATTTTTATTATAAAACCCAGGAAAAAATGTAGTAGAACCAATGGCTAATACATCGCCTTCAGAAACCCATGGTCCAAAATTCTGAGATCTCGACCAAAGCTCATAAGTTTGTCCAACCACAGCATCAGTCACCGACAAGGTTACTCCCCCTTCCCCCTCACAATATATCTCAGCACTTGCCACCAAGGTAGGGTCTTGGGCAAATGAAGCGGATATCAAAAAAAGGTTGAGGAACCCCAACATCAAAATCTGTGAAAATCTAAACTTGTTGATTCTTGAGTAAAGTTTTACCATATAGAAAGATTTTAGGGCGCTTTGGGGTATAATCAAAAGCTGAACTGCAAAACACAACCAACTTTAAATATTTATCACCGTGGCACCTCAAGGATTATTCGATTAAATCATAATTAAATAAACAACATCGCCCGAAGAAATGATTGGAAGTGATTCGCTAAAAAAGAGGTCATTTAATTAGCAGCATTTCTATGGGTTATATTTCGTTGGCAAATTAGCGAAAAATACTTTCAATCATTTCTACTGTTATTAAAAAACAATCATTTATATACAATCTAAATAAACAGGATTTAAATGATTTAATATACAATCATCAACATGCAAAGTATATCCTTACCCACACTGCACAAACAATCCTGATGGACACCTAGTCACTCATCAACTCATTATACCAAAAGTAAATCTTGAATGCTACCTATAAACAATATTTCTAATTTAGTTCACTAAAGGTTACCTTCAAGCCAATTCAACTATATGATTTATAAACATCAATTTACTTTACCCAACCTTTTTCATATCTTTTTAAAATATCACCCATTAAAAACATCAGTCTTTAGTATCTTGCACATCCTGTAGAATGCCTTATCATGAAAGTTTGTATTGCGGAGAAACCAAGTGTTGCCAAAGAAATCGCTCAAGTCATCGGTGCTCAAAACCGAAAGGATGGCTACTACGAAGGCAATGGTTATCAGGTGACCTGGACCTTTGGGCATTTTTGCACCCTTTGGCCTCCCGAAGATTATAACACCTATTGGAAACGCTGGGATTTAAACTCATTGCCCATGCTTCCTGAAAGGTTTGAAACCAAACTGATGGACGATAGCGGCGTTAAAAA
>JBFHGX010000200.1:0-6464 GCA_041582875.1 Bacteroidales bacterium
AAATAAAAAAGCCTACCAATAAAAAGTCAACATTCTCTACTCAAAGTAACACTTGACCCCATGCACGTGGGATTTTTAGTTCTATACTATATGAACTTTCTTATTTGGTTAGTTTTTTTTATAATTTTGCAGGTATGGATGCTAACAAATTGTATATTAAGGGAATGGTATGCCCTAGATGCATAAGCGCAGTTGAAGCAGAACTTAATAAGCTAAATATCGGATTTACAACTGTTAAATTAGGTGAAGTGATGTTATCTGCTGGCATTAATACCGAGTTGGTGGAAAAATTTAGTGATGCGATCTCAACTCAAGGGTTTGAGCTGTTAAGTAATAAGAAAGCTCAATTAGTTATGAGAATAAAAAATGCAATAATAAACATTGTGCACCATCAGAATGATCCTGAAAAGATTGGGAAATTAAGTGAATTGCTGCCTGAACTCTTTGGGCAAAATTACACCTCTCTTAGTAGTTTATTCAAAGATGTCGAAGGCAAAACATTAGAGAAATACTTTATACTCCAAAAGATAGAAAAAGCCAAAGAATTACTTGTATATCAAGAATTAAACATTAGTGAAATAGCACATCAGTTAAACTATAGTTCAAGTCAACATCTATCACAGCAATTTAAAAATGTAACAGGTATGTCTCCCTCCGAATTTACAAAATCAACTAAAGATTCAAGGCGCTCGTTATCAGATATATAATATTAGATTGAATAATTCTATACGTATTTTAAAGAATTATATACAAGTTTTATTACAATTGTGTTTACTTTTGCAGTCTAATCCTTTAAAATGTTAAAAAAGATCAGTCATATATTTCTGGCACTGCTTATAGCGGTTACCAGTATGGGTTTGACGATCTCTAAGCATTATTGTGGATCCTCTTTTGAATCCGTCAGCATCAACTCAACCCCTGAAACCTGCTGCAATGGTCCCTGCGACCTGTGCCACAATGAAACCATCACCATCAAACTAAAAGATGATTTCTCCATCACCGCTTATGCTTTCGATTTTACACAGGTAGCCTCACTGTTGCCTGCGGAAGTCCAATTGTTGCTACATGAGGTACCCAAAATCACCGTTAGTTTTATCCTCACACCACAAACTCCGCTCCCGCTCCCGCTCACGGTGCATCAGGTTCTTTCGAACCTGCAGACTTTCCTGTTATGATTTTACTCAATTGATTCATTTAGTGCTTTAAACACCTAAGAGCACTGAATTGTCGTGTCTTTACTTATTGAGTTTTAAAATCATAATCTTGATTCCATGCTAAACAAAACCATTAAATTCTTCCTTGAAAACAAGGTAATCACACTTTTATTATTCATCGTTTTTATCCTGTTGGGTACGGTGTACGCACCTTTTAACTGGCAAACGGGGCCACTACCCCGCAATCCTGTGCCTGTAGATGCCATCCCCGATATCGGTGACAACCAACAAATTGTTGCAACCGAATGGATGGGGCGATCTCCAAAAGACATAGAAGACCAAATCACCTATCCACTCACCACATCACTGTTGGGAATACCTGGTGTTAAAACCATCCGTAGCACCTCCATGTTTGGTATGTCGTTTATCTACATCATTTTTGAAGACAACATAGAGTTTTACTGGAGCCGTTCACGGATTCTTGAAAAACTTAACTCGTTGCCTTCGGGTACTTTGCCACAAGGCATACAACCCGCCTTGGGACCCGATGCCACAGCGTTGGGTCAAATTTACTGGTACACCCTCGAAGGACGCGACCCCAAAACCGGAAAACCTACAGGAGGCTGGGACCCGCAAGAGTTGAGGACAATACAGGATTATTACGTAAAGTATTCACTTTCTGCCTCTAACGGAGTTTCTGAGGTGGCTACCATTGGTGGATTTGTAAAGGAATACCAGGTAGATATCGATCCCAATGCCATGAAAGCCTTTGGTGTTTCGGTAATGGACATCATGCAGGCAGTGAAAAAAAGCAACCTGGACATCGGAGCCGAAACCATCGAACTCAACAAGGTGGAATATGTCATCCGCGGCCTGGGCTATATTAAAAGTCTTGATGATTTAAGAGAAGCGGTGGTTACAGTTCGTAACAATGTGCCGGTGCGCATAAGCGATGTAGCTAAAGTAAGTTTTGGACCAGCACCACGACGTGGCGGCCTCGACAAGGATGGAGTGGAGGCTGTAGGTGCTGCGGTAGTGGCACGCTACGGATCCAATCCCATGGAAGTCATCAACAACATCAAGAAAAAAATAGCAGAGATAGCGCCAGGCCTTCCTCAAAAAACCCTTGCCGACGGTACCATTTCAAAAGTCACCATCATCCCCTTTTACGACCGCTCCGGGTTAATTACCGAAACCATTGGTACACTTGAATCTGCCCTGTCACATGAAATTCTCATCGCCATTATCGTTATCATCATCCTGGTACTGAACCTCAGGGCTTCCATTTTGATATCATCACTTCTCCCGGTAGCCGTCCTCATGACGTTTATTGTGATGAAATGGGTTGGTGTAGAAGCCAATATTGTGGCCCTTTCCGGTATTGCCATTGCCATCGGTGTGATGGTAGACGTGGGGATTGTGTTTGTGGAAAACATCATCAGGCACCTCGAAATGCCCGAGAACAAAGAGGTGAAGGGGAAAAACCTGGTTGCGGTTATTTATTCTGCTACCATTGAAGTGTCCTCTGCCATCACAACGGCTTTAGGAACAACCATCGTTAGTTTCCTTCCGGTTTTTGCCATGGAAGCAGCCGAAGGAAAGTTGTTCAGACCATTGGCATTCACCAAAACATTTGCTTTGCTGGCATCATTTATTCTGGGTATCATTATACTGCCCACCCTCGCCAACATTATCTTTTCGGTTAATTTTGATAAAAAAAGGGTCAGCAGACTGTTTAATTCCATTCTGATAGCAGCAGGTATCCTGTTTACCATATACTGGGGACAAATTCCTGCGTTGGCCCTGGTGCTCATCGGACTCAACAACCTGTTTGCCTATCGGTGGAAGGAATCGAAAAAAGAATACACCAATTACATCAACATTGGCATCACCTTACTGGTGGCAGTCTGGTATCTGGCCATCGAATGGGTTCCGCTGGGAGCCAACAACAGCAATGCTTCCAACTACTTATTTGTATCTGTGTTAATTGCACTTGTACTGGGAGTTCTGCTTCTGATTGTCCATTTTTATGTTCCCATCCTTCGATGGGCACTAAAAAACAAATGGACCTTTATGACCTTGCCCATCTTCACCATTATGTTTGGCATTCTGGCATGGCAGGGAAGTAACCGATTGTTTGGATTTATGCCCGAATCCATAAAAGAAACGGTAGTATGGAAATCCATTGATCGTACTTTTCCGGGCCTAGGTAAGGAATTTATGCCTGCCCTCGACGAAGGTTCCTTTTTATTAATGCCGACCAGCATGCCCCACAGTGGCATCGAAATGAACCAGGAATATGTGGAACTCCTTGATAAACGACTTTCCACCATTCCCGAAGTGGAACTGGCGGTAGGGAAATGGGGACGCATCAACTCAGCTTTGGATCCTGCTCCGGTGCAAATGTTCGAAAACACAATCAACTATGTACCCGAATTTGTACTTGATGAAAATGGACACAGAATGGAGTTTAAGGTGGATAATGACGGAAACTTTCTGCTTAGTGACGGAACAACGTATAATCCAGAAAGAGATGGCTTTAGAAAAATCAATAAAGAGCTGTTGATACCTGAGTCAGGCGGTGATAACCTCAGACAATGGCGGCCTGAAATCAAATCAACCGATGACATCTGGGACGAAATCGTAAAAGTAACCAACATTCCAGGCCTAACCTCTGCTCCAAAACTTCAACCCATCCAAACCAGGTTGGTTATGTTGTCCACGGGAATGAGGGCGCCCATGGGGTTAAAGGTGTATGGTCCTGATCTCGAAACCATTGAAAAAGCCGGTATTGAATTGGAAACCGAACTAAAAAACATTCCTTCCATCAAAGCTTCATCGGTATTCTACGACCGGGCAGTAGGGGCTCCCTATATTGAAATTAAGATTAACAGAAAAGCCATTGCCCGTTACGGAATGACAGTGGAAGATGTTCAGAAAATACTACAGGTAGCCGTTGGCGGAATGGCGCTGACGAATACTGTGGAGGGGCGCGAACGCTTTCCCGTCAGAGTGCGTTATGCCCGAGAACTAAGGAGCTCACCTGAAGAAATTAAAAAGATTCTCGTTCCATCCATGACAGGTGTTCAGGTGCCTTTGGGTGAGCTGGTCGATATCGGATATACCCGTGGGCCACAGATGATCCGAAGCGAAAACACCTTCCTGAACGGATACGTGATTTTTGATAAAATATCAGGTAAGGCCGAAGTGGATGTGGTGGAAGAAGCTCAACAATACCTCAAAGACAGGATAGCATCCGGAGAGCTGGTACTGCCGGCTGGCGTGAGCTATTCATTTGCTGGAAATTATGAACAACAAATTCGAGCCACCAAACGGCTTGCCATCGTCATACCCATCAGTTTGCTGCTGGTATTCCTGTTGTTGTATTTTCAGTTTAAAACCATAACTGCCTCTTCCATCCATTTTTCAGGGGTATTTGTGGCCTTCGCCGGAGGGTTTATCATGCTCTGGCTTTATAGTCAGCCCTGGTTTTTAAATTTTTCAGTAGACGGGGTCGACATGCGACATTTATTTCAAATTCACAGCATTAACCTCAGTGTAGCTGTCTGGGTGGGATTTATTGCCCTTTTTGGCATTGCCACCGACGATGGGGTAATTATGGGTACCTATATCCACCAGGTTTTTGAAGAGCAAAAACCTTCAACCGTAAAGGAAGTGCGTGATGCGGTAATCATTGCAGGTAAAAAACGGGTTCGCCCGGCCATGATGACTGCTGCGGTAGCTATTATCGCATTGCTACCCGTACTTTCATCCACCGGAAAAGGTGCTGACATTATGGTGCCCATGGCCATCCCTACCTTTGGAGGAATGGTGATCCAAATCATGACCATGTTTGTGGTACCGATCCTTCAGTGTTTCTGGAGAGAAGGAGAAGTGAAAAAATTGGAATCGAACACATTAACCATTGAAAAATAGAGACATGGAAAGAATTAGAAATATAATCATCATAGTATTCTTGTTATTGTTCTACGCTCCGGTAATTGGACAGGCAACCGATAGTCTGTCACTAAATGATTATCTGGAGATAGCTGCTGAAAACAACCCCGAACTCAAATCCACCTTTATTCAATACCTGGCTGCGCTTGAAAAAGTCCCCCAGGTAGGTGCGTTGCCCGACCCACAGGCAACTTTCGGATTTTTTATTCAACCCATGGCCATTGTAGCAGGTAGTCAGGTGGGCAACATTCAACTGATGCAGATGTTCCCCTGGTTTGGAACACTTAATGTAGCTAAAGATGAAGCTTCTGAGATGGCTAATGGAAAATATGAAGTTTTTGTCGCCTTAAAAGCTGATCTGTTTTATAGGGTAAAAGTAAACTGGTGGAACTTAATGAAAATCGATCGCGAAATCATCCTTGTAAGGGAAAACATCGAATTGCTCGAGTCGCTTGAAAAACTGGTAATGATTAAATTCCAGTCCCCCTCAACAGGCGGGAGCTCATCCCAAACAAGCGGAAACAGTCCTATGAATTCCCCTTCAGCTACAAGTGCCAATACTTCCGGGAATGGCATGAGTGCAATGCAGGGAGCAACATCACCATCTTCCGGTGGCAATACGGCCATGGAATCTTCATCCGGAAATATGAACAGTGCACCAACAGGTTTGCAGGATGTACTTCGCGTTAAAATGGAAATTCTGGACCAAAAAAATAAACTGGCTCTGCTTACAGATCAACGCCGCACCTCCACAACCAGTTTTAACGCATTATTGAACCGTGATCTCACAACGCGAATTCAAATCTCCGATTCTTTGATGGTTCAGACCATAAACACAGATCAATTGGCCATTGCGGACAGTATTCTAAGCAATAACCCCATGCTGGCAATGCTGGACAATGAAGTGGCCTCATATCATCTGATGGAGCAAAAAGCCAAAAAGATGGGGTTGCCCATGTTGGGGGTCGGATTGAATTATATGATAAACCAAAAACGGGCCGGGAGCATCTCAGATATGAATGGCAAAGACATGCTGATGCCTATGTTTACAGTTACGATCCCGATTTACAGGGCAAAATACAATGCCATGCAAAACGAAGCAAGGTATATGCAGGAGTCAGGTAATGAGCAGATAAACGAACTGAAGAATGATCTTATGGTTCAATATCAGACTTTTTTACAAAACCTGGACGATGCAAAGAGGCGGATTGACTTATATCAGGAACAAGAAGATCTGGCACGCAAAACAACTGATCTTTTGTTGTCAGATTTCTCCACAACAGGTGCAAATTATGAGGAAGTATTGAGGATGCAGTACAAGGTTCTCGATTATGGTTTCAAGCACGTTGAGGC